>CAZBWV010000048.1:0-12224 GCA_964495805.1 uncultured Calditrichaceae bacterium | reverse complement strand
AACAGATTTGGATGCCACATCCAGGTGGAAACGACGTAATTGCGGAAGCACTTCGAACGTTGGACGATTAATGGCCTGGCTGGCGGGAATTTTTAATTTTTCTTCCAGCGATTGATTCCAGAACTTGATATTCAGCGATTTGTCCGTTACAAACACAAAATGGGGCAAATTATTGATAATGTGTTCCACAAACTGTTTGAGGTGGAGAATCTGAGCCTGATGCGCTTTCTGCTGGGTGATGTCCCGCTCAATACCTACAATAGCCACAGTGTTGCCGTATTCATCCTTCACTGGCTGGGTATGCAGATCCACAATGTAATCATGTCCATTTTTGTGCTTGTTGATTAACTCTCCGTGCCACCCATTTTGTAGCGATTTTCGGATGATGTCATTTTCCAGCGCACCGTCAGAGTGGAAGTCCCGCAGCACATGGAACGGTTTCCCCAGCAACTGATGCCGGTGGTAACCGCTCATGTTTTCGATGGCTTCATTCACATACAGAATATTGCCTTCTTCTTTCGGTTCCAGAAGCACAATTCCCTCTCCCACGCTTTCTAAGGCCATGCTCATCAAATTAAGCATGCTTTTGGTTTCGTGAATATACGTGTTATCCTGAATATAGGCCACGTACGTGGGAGGAACCTGATAGATATTGGTGCGGGAAATTTTGAGCAGTGCCTGGAATCGTCGTCCGTGTTTGTTCTGCGCCTCAATTTCCAGGTCAATTTTAAAGCGGAGATTGTTTTTGAGCTGCGCCAGCGATTTTTTCAGCAGCGTCTGGCTGGATGCAGAAAAAAGGAAGTGAATCGGTTTCCCGATCACTTCCTTTTTATGGTACCCGAATTGGGGAAGCAGAGTGGAATTGGTCTTTTCGATAATGAAATTATTGTTTAAGTGAAGAATGTTTGCTTCAATTTTTTCTGATTCAAAAGAAGTGACCTGATTTCGACGAATGTTCAGGTCCATACGCAGGTGGGAAAAATAGGAACCGACCTTCAGAATCACTTCCTGAAGCAGTGTTTTTGCCAGCTCCGGGTCCAGATGATTTTCCTTCAGCGTTTGCTGTTGCTCGTTAATGATATCGCGCAACACAAACAGGGTCTGGATAAAGTTCATGTAATCGGTGCAGTGGCGTTCGGCGATATCAATGATTTCCGGCAAAAGGTAGTAAATTTCCCGCGAACTGGAAAACAGTGCATCCAGCATTTTCAGGAATAAATTCCGCTGCTGGAAAATAGGCAGGGAGTCCTGATAATTGGTCTGGATGACACGCCGTTGCCACAGATTAAAAATTTGTTCAATCATGTATGATATTCCACTCTGCTAATCACCCCCAAATTATCGGCTATCCTATTGTTTTCTTTACGAAAATTTGTACAACTTCTGTGGATACATGGAAAGGATGTGCAACCGGTGAGAAACCCGTGAAACCAGGGATGCAAAAAAAACTTTATTTAAAAGGCTTTCGTTCCTAAATTGGCGCACCTTTTAGGGAAGGAACAGATACAAAGGAGCCCATCATGGAATATCGACATGTGGAAAATGGTTTTCTCATTCGTCTGGAAAAGGATGATAAGATTATAGAAAATTTGAATGAATTTGCCCGATTGCAAAAAATCCCTTCCGGTTTTGTGTACGGGATTGGAGCCATCAAGGAAGCGGAATTGGGATATTTTGATCTGAGTGAGAAAACGTATCGGAGAAAAGAATTCACCGGAGAGTACGAACTGGTCTCATTGAAGGGAAATCTGTCCTATTTACAGGACGAACCTGTGTATCATATTCACGTGGCAATGGCCGGGCCGGATTTTCAGTTAGTGGGTGGACACCTGTTCGAAGCACGAGTGGCGGTGACTGTGGAGATCCACTTCCTGGTAAACAACGATATGGTGGAACGTCAATTCGATTCGGAGACCGGTTTGAACTTGCTGGATTTATTGTAGCGGAATGCACGGAACAGCCATGTGGAAGAAACGCACGCTCTGGTTACTGAAATTTCTGGTGGGAATTGGCCTGGTGCTGGTACTCTACCGACACATCAATCAGCGTCAGGCAATTGAACAGGCATTTGCTACGGCAAACTGGGTAAACGTTGCCATTGCTTTGATTCTGCTACTGCCAAACTTTTTCTTCCAGTTCCTGAAATGGCGGTATCTGTTGCGTCATCGTTATCCGGAAATGCCGGGTCGGCCAGCCTTTCAGTCCCTGTTATTTGGAGCCACACTGGGTTTTGTTACTCCGGGCAATCTGGGAGAACTGGCGCGGGCTTTGTTTTTCGAAAAATACAACCGCTACGTTATCGCCGGATTGAACGTTATCGATAAAATTTTCAACCTTCTCATTTTTACCACTTTTGGTTTGGTGGCACTCAATGTTTACATCCTTTGGTATTTTCGCCTCTCCTATTATGTTGCTTTACCCATTGCTGTGCTCAGTGTTTTACTGTTGTTTTTTCTGTGGTTGGTGGCACTTCATCCCCAGTGGGTACGCTCGTTTTTGTACGGCATCAACACCATGCTCACCTCCCGGGAGAAAATTAAAAGTTTCATTTCCTGCCTGGATGAATTTCAATCTCGTCACTCCCTGCACATGGCATTGCTGACCACTGCCTGGTTCTTTATGATTATTCTGCAATACCATGCATTGCTACTGGCGTTTACCAACGTGGAGTTTTATCAGACTTTTCTGGGGGTCTCTGCCTTACTGGTGACCAAAATGATGTTGCCCATTTCATTTGGGGACCTGGGAATCCGGGAAGGAGGAGCGGTGTTTTACTTTTCCTATCTGGGAATTCCCGCCGCTGCTGCATTTAATGCGGCTATTTTGATATTTGTAATTAATTTTTTCATTCCCGCACTGGCAGGGAGCTGGTTTGTGTTTAAGCTAAAATGGGAGTTCCGGAGTAAAACCCGAAAGTCGGGAGAAGGGCGTAAAAGATAAAACATAAAGAACCCAGATGGGTTTAAGGTGCGGAATAATGGGAATTGTTTATCTGGCGCTGGGAATTTTTTATTCATTGGTGTTACTGTACTTCTGGATTGGCATCTGGCGGACTCCCCGACAAACCGGCACCAATCGAATGACTGTAACCGTCCTGGTACCTGCCCGAAACGAAGAGAAGCACATTCGCGAATGCCTGGAGAGCCTGGCTGCTCAGAGTTACCCGGCAGATTTGTTCCGGGTGATCGTGATTGATGACCAATCCACGGACCGAACTGCAGAGATTGTTGAACAATTTGTAAAAGGACGTAAAAATTTTCGATTGTTGCGTTATCGCAATTCCGGAACTCATCCTACCTACAAAAAGCAGGCACTGAATTTTGCCATGCAATTTGTGCAGAGCGAATTGGTGTTTACCATCGATGCGGATACGGTTGCCCAACCGGAATGGCTGGAGCGCATGGTAAACCACTACGACCACCAGACCGGTATGGTGGCCGGGTTGGTTACCTTTCGTGCCGAAGCGGAGGAACGGTTGTTCGATCGTTTGCAAACCCTGGAGTTTGCCGGAATTGTATTCTGTGGTGTGGGAGCGGTAGGGAACCACAATCCCATCATTTGCAACGGGAGTAATCTCTCTTACCGAATGGTGGCTTTTCAGGAAGTGGGAGGTTATGAAGGGCATCTTCACATTCCTTCCGGAGATGACGATTTGCTGATGCAGAATATTCATCGCCACACCCATTGGAAGGTTCGTTATAGCCTGGATGAACGCACCATCAATTTTACTCAACCGGTGGCTACGGTAGCCGATTTTCTGAACCAGCGCTCACGCTGGGCCTCCAAAGCGTTGCACTACCCCTCCCGGTGGATATTCCCTTTTTTATTGGGAATTTATCTGTTCTTCCTCCTCACTGTACTGGCACCGCTATTAGGAGTAACCGGAATTCTGGAATGGAGAACGGTCGGATTGGGTCTGGGACTGAAGATTGTTCCGGAATTTTTAATTATCATACAGGCATTGCGTGTACTTCGACGAAATGACCTGCTGCGCTATTTTCCGGTTGCTGAACTGTTTCACGCACCTTATATTCTTTATGTCGGATTCAGGGGATTTTTTAATAAATATTCATGGAAGGATCGCCACAAATGATTTTTCACAAACAGCTGGCTAACGTTGTTTATCCGGTTTTCGATAATCTTCTCTGGCGATTACCCCGTAAACAGAAAACTCTGTACTTAACGTTCGACGATGGTCCTTTCCCCGAAGCAACTGAGCGGATTTTGCATATTTTAAGGGATTATCGAGTGTCTGCAGTGTTTTTTCTTTCCGGGCAGGCTCTTCAGAAGTACCGTGAAGAAGTCAAACAACTGGATTATTCGGGACACCGATTGGGTAACCACGGTTTTACCCATGTGCCATATCTTTTGCAACCCCTTTCTGAATTAATCCGTCAGATCAGAACAACCGATATGCTGATGAACGAGCTGGTGGGGAGTCCTTCCACACTGTTTCGTCCTCCCTTTGGGATGTTTGGTCCGGCATTGCTGAAAGCATTGGACCGATTAAGGAAGGACATGATTTTATGGTCGCTGATGAGTTACGATTTCAAGTGGTCGCCTGAACGAACCTTAAATTATCTGAAACAGAACGTGGAAAATGGGGACATCATTGTGTTTCACGATTCCTGCAAAAGCTACCAAACTACTCTGAACGTATTGGAACCTTTTCTGGAATATTGTTTGACTGCGGGATTTGAGTTTCGGGTTATCTCGGGTGAGGGGAGCCATGCATAGTATCGCTCTGGCAGTTGTACGAGATGAAACCATTCGAGAAGCACTGGAAGAAATTTCCCGGTATTTTATGGCACCCATTGAATTTGTAGCAAGTTTAACCGAATTCTCCCGGGTCAGCAAACGAAAAAATATCGGTGTTTTGATTCTGGAATACACCAGACTGTTTCAGTTAAGCGAGGAAGAGCGAGTGTTTTTTTATCAGCTGACCATTCCCCGGGTAATCATTACCCAGAAGGATGGGGAATATTACCTGGTGCCCATCCAGGGAGTCATGCGCATTTCGGAATCAGCCAGGATTTTCCGGGAAGAATTACTCCGTAAACTACAGGAATATTTTCGTCCGGTACCGGTGGAATCGGTGGATTTTGAAGGTGACAGGCCGGTATTTTTGACTCGCAATCTGAAAATGCAGGAATTACTCAACAGCGCTATCCGGATTGCTTCTTACAATACACAGGTGTTGATTTTAGGGGAAAGTGGAACGGGAAAAGACGTACTGGCGCAAATCATCCACCTGCATAGCAATCGGCGGGAATTGCCCATGATTAAAGTTAACTGTGCAGCGATACCCGAGAATCTACTGGAAACGGAATTATTCGGTTACAAAAAAGGTTCTTTTACCAATGCTTACGAGGACAAAATCGGTAAAATTCAGATGGCCAACGGTAGTACATTATTTCTGGACGAAATTGCTGAGTTGGCTCCCAGCCTTCAGGCCAAATTATTACGTGTGGTGGAAACGGGAGAGGTGGATATGATTGGAGCGGAAGAGCCAGTTAAAGTGGATGTGCGGTTCATTTCTGCCACCAATCGAGATATTCTGCACGAGATAAAGAAAGGTAACTTCCGCAGCGATCTGTACTATCGGTTAAATGTCGTCAGTTTTCATTTGTTACCGTTGCGTGAGCGCCCGGAAGACATCCCGTTGCTGTTTCAACACTATGTGAATTATTTCAAAGCCAAATATCAAAAAGAAATTGATGCTATTTCTAACGAAGTCAACCGCTACTTATTGGAATACCCCTGGCCGGGTAATGTGCGGGAACTTCGCCATTTTTCCGAACGGGTAGTTCTCAAAACCACCTCCGGCACTATTGAACCGGATTTAATTCGTGAGGAAATTCAACTGTTTCAGTTGTTGGAAAAAGAGCACCAGCCCGAATCGCTTCATGCCTATCTGGCCAATCAGGAAAAGCATTACATTCTAAGAATGTTGACTCGAAACGAATTCCGTATTCTGGACACTGCCCGGGAGCTGGGCATCAGTCGGGTCAGTCTGTTCCGCAAAATGCGCAAGCACGGAATTGATATTCACCAGCTGAAAAAATCCAGCCATTAACCATGAAACAGCGCTATTTTTCTTACGCCAAGATTAATATCGGGCTGCGCATTGTTAATCGCCGGGCCGATGGTTACCATAATCTGGAATCTGTCTTTCAGGAAATCGATCTGGCTGACGAAATACACGTCAGGACGCTTCCGCAGGGGTTTCGGCTGACCACCGACCATCCTGAAGTTCCCACCGATGAACAAAATTTATGCTACCAGGTCTTTGAACTGCTTCAGAAACGTTACGAAATTTCCGGCGGTGTGGAAATTCACTTGAAAAAACGAATCCCACCCGGTTCCGGTCTTGGGGGTGGGAGCAGCAATGCCGCTACCTGTTTCAAAATTTTCAATGAGATGTTTCATCTTCAACTCTCCCGCCGGGAATTACTGAAGTTAGCCACAAGAATCGGTTCGGATGTGCCTTTTTTTATTATCGGGGGAACCGCCCTGGTAAAGGGGCGGGGAGAGGTGGTCATTCCCATTCGCCTGCCATTCCGTTTTCAGTGTTTGTTGGTGCTTCCGGAAATTCATATTTCCACTGCTTTTATCTATAAAAATTTCGAATTATCCTTGACACATTATCATGACCATGTTAAATTTGACGTCCTTGTTTCAGAGCTTCGGAAGCTGGATGATTTAAGAAAGTTACCCAATGATCTGGAACCTGTAGCGGTAAAATTTTATCCGGAGCTTGAGGACATACGCGAGCGGTTAAAGGCAAGCGGAGCCAGTTATGTAAGTTTGAGCGGAAGCGGGGCAGCGATGTACGGAATTTTTCCTGTGGAGGTGGACCTGGAAGCGGTGCGCAAGAAATATTTTGCCAGTGAGCGTGTGGTTGTGGCAAGACCAAAAAGGATTGGGGTGTAGCCAAGCGGTAAGGCACCGGGTTTTGGTCCCGGCATGCGCAGGTTCGAATCCTGCCACCCCAGCCAATTTTTAATGGTTTGGGATGCAAGTGGTACTCTGCTTGCATTTTTTTAATCATTTATCTGTAAGGAGAGGATATGACTGAGACAGTGGTAAAAACAAAATTGCGTGAGGAAACCGGAAAATCGGCTGCTCGCCGGTATCGACGCGAGGGACTGATTCCAGCTGAGTATTACACCCATGGAGGAAAAAACCAGCACCTGTTGGTGGATCGGAAAACGTTCGAACACATGTTGTCCGGTGGACATGGCATTATTCAGCTGGAAATAGAAGGACAAAAGAAAAAGATTCAGTGCTTTATTAAGGATATTCAATACGATCCCATTACCGGGCATGTACTGCATGTGGATTTTCAGGGAGTACGCAAAGGGGAAAAGATTGTGGTGAAAGTGCCTCTGGTACTTACCGGGACAGCTGCAGGCGTCAAAGCCGGTGGGGTATTGGAACATATTATCCGGGAGCTGGAAATCGAATGTTTACCCAAAGACCTGCCCGAACAGCTGGAATGGGATATCACGGATATGAAGTTAGGAGATGTGTTACGGGTGCAGGATTTGCACTTCGATAACATCCGCCTGTTGGACGATCCCAACGAAACCATCGCCATCCTGGAAAAGACCCGGGCTGCCGAAGCGGTAGCCGCTGAAGAGGAAGGCGTGGAAGAGGAGATGCAAGAACCGGAAGTGATTACAGCCAGGAAGGAAGAAGAATAACCGGCGAACGTTTCTGAAGAGCGGCGAGCACATTTTCTGATCGCCGCTTTTATCTTTTTCAGCAATGCTTCTCCGGTAAAATGTGGATGGGCAAAACAGCGTGTTTATTATTGTCGGTTTGGGAAATCCGGGACCGGAGTATCAGGAAACCCGTCATAATGTCGGCTTTATGGTGTTGGATACGCTGAGCCAGCGGAAACAGCTTCAATTTTCCCGTGGAAGAGGGCGTTTCCTGCAAACCTCCTATCGTCAGGGTCGTGAGAAAGTTCTTTTGATTAAACCGCTTACCTTTATGAACCTTAGCGGTCAGGCCGTTCAGGAAGCCGTTCGTTACTACAAATTGACCGATCTATCGAAATTACTGGTTGTTTGCGACGATTTAAATTTACCCTTTGGAACCATCCGATTGCGCCGTAGCGGCAGCGACGGGGGGCAGAAAGGGTTACGTTCGGTAATTGAATCTCTGGGAACGCGGGAGTTTCCCCGTTTACGAGTGGGAATCGGCAATCACTTTTCCGATGCCGTCCAGTTTGTGCTATCGCCGTTCACCCGGCAGGAAAAAGAAGATTTGCCGGTGATTCTGGAGTGGGCGACTGATGCGGTGGAAGCGTTTGTTTCCGAAGGAATCGACAGAGCAATGAGCAAATTTAATCGGCATATATTGGAAAAATAATTTGAGGAGGACCTGCGGTGCAGACTCAATTGGCTTGGTTAAGTTTAAGTGCTGGTTTACTGGCGTTGCTGTATGCCTGGTACAAAACACGCTGGGTGTATAAACAGGATGCCGGTACGGAACGGATGGTGGAGATAAGCACTCATATTCGGGATGGGGCGATGGCATTTCTGAAACGTGAGTACAGTGTGTTAGCAATTTTTGTGGTGGTCGTTGCTCTGTTATTAGCCATTGGAAACACCGGGAGTCTGCGATTAGTGGCACTCTCTTTTGTGGTAGGAGCCACCTGCTCCGGATTGGCAGGATATATTGGAATGCGTGTTGCAACTGCCTCCAATGTGCGGACGACCAATGCCGCTCGCGAAAGTTTAAACCGCGCCC
This sequence comes from uncultured Calditrichaceae bacterium, assembly GCA_964495805.1. Lineage (GTDB taxonomy): Bacteria > Calditrichota > Calditrichia > RBG-13-44-9 > RBG-13-44-9 > JALXCH01. The sequence continues at coordinate 3,464 of CAZBWV010000048.1, read as the reverse complement.
TGCAAATTGCTTTCTCCGGTGGCTCGGTAATGGGAATGGGTGTGGTCGGATTAGGGGTGATTGGTTTAAGCGCTCTGTTCCTGATTTACACCAAACTGTTTCCTGTGGAAGGCGACACGCTTCGTCTGGTAGTACTGCCCATTTTAAGCGGATTTAGCCTGGGTGCCAGTTCCATTGCGTTGTTTGCCCGGGTGGGCGGTGGTATTTATACCAAGGCTGCAGATGTCGGAGCGGATCTGGTCGGCAAAGTAGAAGCCGGTATCCCCGAGGACGATCCACGGAATCCCGCAGTGATTGCCGATAATGTGGGCGACAATGTGGGGGATGTGGCCGGAATGGGTGCCGATCTGTTCGAATCCTACGTGGGTTCTATCATTGGTTCCATGGTCATTGGGGCATTAATCGGGCTAAATGCGGTGATTCTTCCTCTGATTCTTGCCGGTGTGGGCATTCTGGTCTCCATTGTAGGAACCCTGTTTGTCCGTTCCGGGGAGGATTCCAATCCTCAGAGCGCATTGAATAAGGGGAGCTTTGGTGCGGGTATTCTGATGGCCATTCTGGCTTATTTCATTATCAAATATTTCATTCCGGAAAATTTTACCCTGAACGGCTCTCAGTTTACCCCATTAGGTGTGTACCTGGCGCTGGTGGCGGGTCTGGCCGCAGGGATCGCCATTGGATTAATCACCGAATACTTTACCTCTGAATCTCACAAACCTGCCCGGGGCATTGCCCGGGATTCCCAGACCGGTGCGGCAACCAACATTATATCCGGACTATCGGTAGGGATGATGAGTACCGGTTTACCTATTCTGTTTCTGGCGGCTGCCATCATGATTGCTTACGCAACCGCGGGACTGTACGGTGTAGCCATCTCAGCGCTCGGGATGCTGGCGACCACCGGTATTCAGTTAGCTGTGGATGCTTACGGTCCCATTGCAGATAACGCCGGCGGTATCGCGGAGATGTCCCATCTTCCCAAAGAAGTCCGTGCCCGTACCGATAAGTTGGATGCTGTGGGTAACACCACCGCTGCCATCGGAAAGGGATTCGCTATTGGTTCTGCCGCACTTACGGCACTGGCGTTGTTTGCCGCTTTTCAGGAAACCGCTCACCTGCGCACCATTGATGTGACCAATCCCAAGGTAATGGCGGGTCTGTTCATTGGGGGAATGCTTCCCTTTGTTTTCAGTGCATTTGCCATCCGTGCGGTGGGTCGTGCGGCATTTAATATGATTGAAGAAGTCCGCCGTCAGTTCCGGGAAATCCCCGGCCTGATGGAAGGGAAAGCCAAAGCCGATTATGCCACCTGTGTGGATATCAGCACCCGCGCCGCCATCAAGGAAATGATTATTCCCGGTGTCTCAGCAGTGGTGATTCCGGTGCTGTTTGGATTTTATGATAAAAATATGCTGGGTGGTTTGCTGGCAGGTCTCACCGTTAGCGGTGTGCTGATGGCTATTTTTATGGCTAATGCCGGTGGAGCCTGGGATAATGCCAAAAAGTATATCGAAAGCGGCGCGTATGGCGGTAAAGGTTCCGAGCCGCATAAAGCAGCTGTTGTTGGCGATACGGTGGGCGATCCGTTTAAAGATACCGCCGGACCTTCGCTGAACATTCTCATCAAGCTCATGTCTGTGGTATCGCTGGTGATTGCTCCGTTGATTAAATAATTTTGAATGAAACTTGAGACTAAGGTGGTTTTTTACCGAATGTTAGTGTAAGAAAGCAGCATGAAAAATTTATATAAACAGTAGATTTTTGGGATAAATTGCATTATATTCTGCGGCCTCTGAGAAGAGGCCGTTAAATTTTTAAGTTATTAATCTAAGAACCATGCATCCTATTCCATCTTTCGGGATGGGATCGTTAGACCAAAGGAGGTGTTATGGAAAAGCTGTATAGTACGATTTTCATCGTGGATATTTCCCAGAATCCCGATGAAGTGGACACGGTGTCCAGTCGTGTGCAGCAACTCATCGAAGATCACGGCGGAGTGATTAAGAAGATCGATCGGTGGGGCAAACGACGGCTGGCCTATCCCATCAAAAAGAAAACCCACGGTTATTACGTGGAAGTGGAATTTACCGCCAACAGTCATCTCAACATCCCCAAAACGCTGGAAGAGGAGTACCGCATGAACGATCGGGTGTTGCGGTATCTCACTTATGTAATTGACAAAAAGGAATTGATGCAGCGCGAACGCAATGCGCAACGACAGAAGCGCAAAGCAACACAGCAGGAAGCTCGTGCAGCGGCAGCAGCGGAAAAGACCGCACCGGCGGAAAAACCGGTCGAAGCCCCAGCGGAAAAAACAGCGGAAACACCTGCTGAAACCTCCGCACCGGCAGAGGCCAAAATGGCTCCGGTAGAAGAGACCAAAGCAGAAACTTCGGCACCGGAACAACCCGCTGAGGCAAAAGCGGACAAAACCGCTGCACCCAACGCTGAATCCGGCGAAGAATCCGTGGAGAAAAAAGAAGAATAATCAGGAAGGGGAAAACCATGTTATATAGAAAAAAACGAATTTGCCGTTTCTGCGAAGCAGGCGATATTTTTATTGATTTTCGCGATGAGAAAAAATTAGTGCGTTTTTTAACCGAGCAGGGGAAAATTGTTCCCAGGCGGACCTCGGGGAATTGCCGACAGCATCAGCGTCAGCTGGCGCAAGCCATCAAACGGGCGCGGCATCTGGCACTGATTCCGTTTGTCTCCGATATTCCCCGGTAATCCATGAACCAAACGAAAATGAGTGGGGTGAAACGATATGAAAATCATACTCAGGCAAGATTATGAGCAACTGGGCCGGCTGGGCGACATTGTGGAAGTCAAGCGCGGCTATGCCAATAATTATCTGATTCCCAAGAAGATTGCTTATCCTGCCAAACCGAATTACGTGCGCATGGTGGAAGAGGAAAAGCGCCAGAAAATGGTCCGGATTAACAAGGAGAAGAAAAGCGCCGAACAGCTGGCCAGGAAGTTAGAGTCGGTTTCCGTAACTCTGACCGTCAGCGTGGGTGAAGGTGACAAAATGTTTGGTTCGGTAACCAATCAGGACATCGCCGAAGCGCTGAAAGAACAGGGTTACGAGATTGATCGCAAGAAAATTATTCTGGAAGAACCCATTAAAGCGCTGGGTATTTACTCTGTACCCATTAAAATTCATCCGGAAGTGGAAGCGAAGATTAAAGTTTGGGTGGTTAAAGAATAAGGCAATCCGATATTCTGCGAAAACTAAAGCCCGGTCTGTGGAGATCGGGCTTTCTTTTTGGGTGAAATAAGGATAGGAAATGGAGAAATCTCAGGAGCACATCATCCTGTTCATCCTGTCTAAATTTTTGGTATGATTGGTTAACTCAGGATGATTGGGTTTTGAAAGAAAAGCTTTCCCCTGTCATTCCGACCGAGCCACGACGAAGTCGGGGCGAGTGGAGGAATCTCAAGTGACCCCTCGACTCCGCTAT
>CAZBWV010000047.1:0-51293 GCA_964495805.1 uncultured Calditrichaceae bacterium | reverse complement strand
ACCCTTCGACTCCCCTTGGTGTGGCACGCCAGCCCACTGTCATTCCGACTGAAGCGACGAACGCAGTGAGGAGCGGAACGGAGGAATCTCATTAAAAAAAATTTTTTTGGACAGGATGAACAGGATTTTGCAGGATAAAATAAAAAACAATCAAAAAATCCTGTTTCATCCTGTATATCCTGTCTAAAAATTCTTTTTCCGAACAATCTGGATGGAAATGAGACCCCTCGACTTCGCTGTCGCTCCGCTCGGGGTGACAAAAAGCCGTCTGTCATTCCGACCGAGCCGAGACGGAGTCGAGGTGAGTGGAGGAATCTCTTGATACCCTTCGACTCCCCTTGGTGTGGCACGCCAGCCCACTGTCATTCCGACTGAAGCGACGAACGCAGTGAGGAGCGGAACGGAGGAATCTCATTAAAAATTTTTTTTGGACAGAATGAACAGGATATGCCGGATGAGGAAACAAAAAATCCCCTCATCAGAGATGATGTGAACATAATCCCCAATTCATCAGAAATACATAATAAATCCGATTGGTTTTTCCGGAAACGTTTTTTAATTTTATCAAAAATAATAAGGAGAAATCCATTTTTTATTCCAGAGGGCTACGTTTTCAATGTACCGGATGCGGAGATTGCTGCCGAATTCCGGGTGGACTGGTGGAAGTTCTGCCGGAAGAAATAAACCAGATTGCCCAATATCTTCACCTTTCTGTTAGTGAGATGAAACGTCAGTATTTTCTCCGGGATGTCAATCGCTGGCTGGTGGCAGAAAATGAAGACGGGGGCTGCATTTTTTTACAGGGGAACGCATGCCGCGTCTATCCGGTGCGACCCATGCAATGCCGCACATTCCCCTTCTGGCCGGAAAATGTGCAATCCCTCAGAACCTGGGAATCGCTCAAATCTTTTTGTCCCGGAATCGATCAGGGAGAGTGGTATTCGGCTCAAGAGATCCGGGAACAGGTGGAAATTCAAAAAATGCACGACCGGAAATTGAGCCAGTTCAAGTTCCCAAACGAAAAAAAGGTGCATCATATGCCTCAGAATGAGATAACCAACGAAAAGTAATAAATTTAAAGGAGGCACACCATGCTGGAACGGATTTTCCATTTGCAGGAAAACGGAACTACGGTGAAAACGGAGATTGTGGCGGGGTTAACCACTTTTATGACCATGGCCTATATCATTTTTGTTAATCCCTCCATTCTCTCCAGGACCGGCATGGATTTCGGTGCCGTGATGGTGGCAACCATCGTCAGTTCAAGCCTGGCCATGTTGGTGATGGGATTCTGGGTAAATTACCCCTTTGCCCTGGCGCCGGGAATGGGATTGAATGCTTATTTCACTTACACCGTGTGCATGGGAATGGGTTACGATTGGCGGGTGGCGCTGGGGGCAGTGTTCATCTCCGGTGTGCTGTTTCTGCTGCTTACCATTTTGAAAATTCGCCAGATGATTGTGGATGCGATTCCCAATGTGCTGAAAATTTCCACCGCCGGGGGAATCGGATTGTTTATTGCATTTATCGGGCTGGAGAATGCCGGATTGGTAAAAGCACACCCGGCCACACTGGTGACTCTGGGTGATCTTTCCCATGTGGATGCCTGGATGACCATGCTTGGCGTGGTCATTATTGCCGTGTTGATGTATCGCAAAATCAAGGGCGCCATTTTGTTTGGTATCATCGGGAACTGGCTGCTGGGTCTGATTTTTGGTCTGACCCGGTATCAGGGTATTTTTAGTTTACCCCCCGATCCGTCTCCTACCTTTTTTCAGCTGGACATTGTTGGTGCACTGAACACCGGATTACTCACCATTATTTTTGCCTTCTTTTTTGTGGATTTGTTCGATTCCACCGGCACGTTAATTGGGGTGGCGGAACAGGCTGGTTTCATCAAACCCAACGGCGATTTCCCCCGGGTGGGACGTGCTTTAACCACCGATGCGGTGGGCACCATTGCCGGCGCACTGTTTGGTACTTCCACCGTCACAGCGTATATCGAAAGCTCGGCGGGCGTGGCAGAAGGAGGTCGTACCGGATTAACCACCGTTACGGTGGCAATTCTGTTCCTGATGGCACTGTTCCTCTACCCGCTGGCTAAATCCATTCCCACTTTCGCCACTGCACCGGCACTAATTGTGGTGGGCGCATTGATGATGCAGCAAATTGTAAAGATTAACTGGAACGACATGTCCGAAGCCATTCCTGCTTTTTCGGTGGTTTTATTTATGCCACTGACTTACAGCATTGCCAATGGAATTGCGGCGGGATTTATTCTCTACCCGGTGATTAAAGGGTTGTCCGGCCGTTTCCGGGATGTGCACTGGTTAACCTGGATTTTAGGCTTTCTGTTTGTACTGCGCTTTATCTTCCTTTCGTTCTAAATGATGAGAAAAAAAATTTTTCTGTTCCTGTCCGTTAGCGCACAACGGAGTGGGTAAAAATTTCTATTTTTGCACGGTTTTAAAAATTCAATCCGTTCACTTAAAAGATGGAGGTCACAAACGTGGAGTATTCAATCAGTCCTTCCGGAGAAGAATTTCCCCTACCGAAACCAGAAGATTATCCGAAAGAATTCCAGCGGGTGAAAGCGCTGGTGGACGAGCAACGGAAAATGGGGCGTGAAATTGTCGTGGTGATGGGGGTTGGTTTCGTCGGTGCGGTGATGGCAGCGATTGTGGCGGATACCGTGGATAAACAAACCGGTGAGCCAAATAAATTTGTTATCGGGATGCAGCGTCCCAGCGTGCGCAGTTACTGGAAAATCCCTTTAATCAACCGCGGTATTTCCCCGGTGAAGGCGGAAGACCCGGAAGTGGAGCCCATGATTCGGCGTTGCGTGCTGGAAAAGAAAACCTTAACGGCAACTTTTACCTACGATGTCCTTTCCCTGGCTGACGTGGTGGTGGTGGATGTACAGTGCGATTATCTGAAAAACTCCCTGGGCAATGTACGCACCGGGGAGGTAGAAATGAAAGCACTGGAGGAATCCTTTGGCATCATCGCTAAGCACATCCAGCCCCATGCGCTGGTACTTATCGAAACTACCGTAGCCCCGGGAACGACCGAGCAAGTGGCGTATCCCATCATGCGCAAAATTTTCCGCCAGCGTGGCATCCAGAGCGACCCGTTGCTGGCGCATAGTTACGAGCGGGTCATGCCAGGACGCAATTACGTTGCCAGTATCCGCGATTTCTGGCGCGTATGTAGCGGCATCAATGAAGAAGCACGCAACCGGGTGGTGAAATTTTTAAACGAAGTGCTGAACACCGAGCAGTATCCGCTCACCGTTCTGGATCGACCCATCGAAAGTGAAACAGCCAAGATTGTGGAGAACAGCTACCGTGCCACCATTCTGGCTTTTATGGATGAATGGAGCCGGTTTGCCGAACGCAATGGGGTGGATTTAATCAAAGTCATCAACGCCATCAAAGTGCGTCCCACCCACAGCAACATTCTCTTCCCCGGTCCCGGCATTGGTGGTTACTGTTTACCCAAAGATGGTGGTCTGGGGATGTGGGCATACAAGCACATTCTGGGTTTTGAGGACGACATTTTCCGCATTACTCCCATGGCAATTGACATCAATGATACCCGCGGTTTGCACACGGCTCAATTAGTGCGCGATGCGCTTCGGGAGATGCACCGTCCCATTGCTGCGGCAGAAGTGTTGATTTTGGGCGCCTCCTACCGGGAAGATGTGGGCGATACTCGTTACAGTGGTTCGGAGATTGTCGCTCGAAAGCTTAGCGAGATGGGCGCCGAAATCCGCGTGCACGATCCTTATGTGGATCACTGGTGGGAACTGGAAAAGCAGGATACCTATCCGGGAGTGGGGCACAGCCGAAAGAAATTTTTCCGCAACCAGGATAAACTGAAAGAAGTGCGGGTGCAGAAGGATTTGAAGAAAGCACTAAAAGGTGCCGATGCGGTAGTATTTGCTGTCCGCCACAAACCGTACCTTTCCCTGAACCCGGAAGAAGTGGTGGAAGCCATTGGCAAACCGGCTGCTATTGTGGATGCTTTTGGTATTTTAACCGACGACCAGATTCGCCGTTATCTGGAACTGGGTTGCGAAGTGAAAGCCATGGGACGCGGACACATTTCGAGAATCAAAGAGCAGATTCAACAGAACCGGGCCTGAGCGGGGTTCATCTGCTCATCTTTTCCAAACACGGATTGTTTCGTATCCATCCCGGGTGTATATAAAAACGTCCCCGATCGCTATCTGGATCGGGGACATTTTTATCAAGGTAGATGTTTTTACCTGTCCGCACATCTTTTGATGATTCACTCGGAAGGGGAATGGGGCTGCTCGGATTCATCCGCTCCGGAGTCGGGGGAATGCTTTCCGTTGGTAAATATTTTCCCCACCATTTTGCGAAACCGGGAGGGATTAATGGGTTTGGGTAAAATATGCTGAACCCCGTACCGTTTAAGCTCCTCAATTAAATCTTCATTTAATTTTCCCGAAACCACCATGATGGGAATATCCGGATTCAGCAATTTGATTTTAGAAATGAGTTCTGCACCATCTAACTGAGGCATAACAATATCGGTGATGAGCAAATCGTACTGCTGATGGCACAGCTTATTTAAAGCCTCTTCTCCGTTGTACACTGAGACGACTTCATATCCGTCCAGAGTGAGTAAAATATCCAGACTGCGACTCAGGTTCCGATCGTCTTCGGCCAGCAAAATTTTTTTCATCGGTGCTCCCATATCTCAAACACTCACCGATATCCGTGCAAATAATTTGCCATAAAGATTAAAATCTGTATTAACCTGTCAAAAAATCAGCTTCCGAATAGTGGAATATTTCCAGAAACTGCCTTCCCATTTGGAATCTCTACACCATTTGGGTGGTACGATTTTTCGCTCCAGTACCTGTTCCAGAAAGGGGAAAGGGGAGTTTTGCGCAATTGTACATAACTTTCACAGATTTTTATCATCAATCTGGTAATCCTCTAATTTGTTATACAGAGAGCGGCGACTGATTCCCAGGATCTCGGCGGCTTTTAGTTTGTTCCCATTCACTGCTTTCAGCGTCTGAATGATCATGGTCTTTTCCACTTCGGAAAGGGGAGTTCCCGCTTTAAAGCTGATGATTTCCCGTCCCAGTTTGTTGTCTTGAATCTGTCTGGGCAGGTGTCGCACATCGATCACATCGGTAGCACTTAGCATGGCACGTAGCACAATATTGCGCAATTCCCGGATGTTTCCCGGCCAGCTGTAGTTTTTCAGCACCTGAACCGCTTCTTTGGTGAACCCTTTAATTTCTTTCTTCAGCTCAATATTAAACAGGTTCAGGTAATATTTTAACAGGTACGGAATATCCTGTTTGCGCTGGCGAAGTGGAGGTAGTTCAATGGCAAATACATTCAACCGGTAGTAAAGGTCTTCGCGGAATTTCTCCTGTTCAATCAATTCCATTAAATCGATATTGCTGGCGCAAATAATTCGTACATCCACTTTGATGGGTTTGTTGCTTCCTAACCGTTCAATCACATTCGTTTCCAGCACGCGGAGCAGGGATATTTGTACGGGAATACTCATGGTTCCGATTTCGTCCAGAAAGAGAGTTCCTCGATTGGCTTCCTCAAATTTCCCTTTTTTATCCGCGATGGCGCCGGTAAAAGAACCTTTCAGATGCCCGAACAGTTCGCTGGCTACCAGTTCGCGTGGGATGCCTCCGGTGTTCACTGCCACAAAAGGTTGGTCCTTGCGGGGCGACAGATCATGAATGGCGCGGGCAACCAGCTCCTTCCCGGTACCGCTTTCCCCTAAAATTAGCACCGACACATCGGTAGGTGCCACCTCGCGAATCTTTCGGTACACCTCCTGCATCGGTTTACTTACCCCAACCATGTTGTGGAAGTGAACCAGCTTTTTGAGCGCTTCTTTACTTTTAGCCTGCGAACGCTCCCCAATATCCAGAGTTTCTTCAATAATTTTGATCAACTTCTGGGATTTGAACGGTTTGGTTATATAGTTGATGGCGCCAGACTGCATGGCCTCCACTGCATGTTCAATGGAACCGTAACCGGTCATCATAATCACTTTAATGGTAGGAAATTGCTTGTTAATCCGTTTCAGCAAATCCAGCCCATCCATTTTCTGCATCTTCCAGTCCGTAATAATTAAATCGAAAACATCTTTTTCCAGATAGTTCAGCGCAACGTTTCCGTCTGGTGCCCCTTTCACGTTAAAACCTTTTGCCGAAAGCAGAGTCGTCAGACCGTCCAGCAAGTTCTCGTCGTCGTCAATGATAAGGATTTTATTCCGATCCATAACAAATCCTGAATTTTTCTCTGGTTACTGGTTCAAAATTTCCCTTTTTTTATCCATCCAGAACATGGTTAAAACTACAATCAATGAACAGAAATCGCAAGACGTCCGTATGAATTTTATCTGAATGGTTGTAGCTTTGTTTTGGCCTATTCAGATTATCGGCTTGTGGAGCAAATGTTTGCCGAAAAAGATGTTTCGTTGGTTCACCCGGTAATTTTGGTATTTCCGGGATTCGGCTGTTGCTATGTTCTGGGTAGTTCCACGAAGAATCGCGTGCCTTTTCCCACTTCGGTTTTAAAGTACAGACGTCCTTCGTGAGCTTCCACAATCTTGCGGGAGATGGCCAGTCCCACGCCTCCGCCACCGGGTTTGGTGGAAAAATACAGGTCAAATATTTTGTTACGAATATCTTCTGGAATACCCTGTCCGGTGTCGCGAATTACCACCACCACTTTGTCCTCGTGTTCGAAGGTACGGATGTAAATATCGCCGCCATGGGGCATGGCATCGAAAGCATTCAGAATAATGTTGAGCAGCACCTGCTTAATCTGATCGTGGCTGATGTTGACCAGGGGTAAATTCCGTCCCAGTCGAACATGCAGGTTCACCTGCCGCTCCATCGCCTGCTGATTGACCAGTTCTAACACCTCTTTCACCACATCATTGATGTCTTCAAAATTCAGTTCCACTTCCTTCGGTTTGGCCAGATTGAAGAATTGGTCCAGTAGTCGGGTAATGCGCTCAATTTCCGTGTGTAAAATTTTGATGGATTTTTTCATTTTCTGTTTGCTTTCCCCGTCCACCGGGAGGTTCTGGGTCAAACCTTCTAACACTTCGGTGTGAATAGCCAGGGAGCTCAGCGGATTGCGAATTTCGTGGCCGACCCCGGAAGCCAGCTGGCTGATGATGGTGTAACGCATGCTGCGATGAAGATTTTGCTCCAGTTCTTTCAGCATACCCAGGTTTTTCATGTACAGAATCACCCCGTTTACTTTTCCACCTTCCCGCAGAGAAAGAGCGTGAACCTGAACATCCACTGTTTTGCCACTGAGCAGATGAAGGGTGAGTTGCTTGCGCACCGAGTGAGTCATGGGATTTCGTGCCCGCCGGTAAATTTCCATTAGTTTGGGGTTTTTGTGAAGCAACTTTTCCAGCACTTCCTCCGCTCGATTTTTAGAACTGATCTGACACAAATTCAGTAAGTACTCATTGTACGAAATGATGTTCATATTCATGTCCAGAATCATCAAGCCTTCGTGAATGACCCGCATCATGGCCGCAATTCGTTCTTCGGACTGGCGAAAGCTGGCATTTAGATCAAAAGTTTTGTCGAACAGTTCATTGAGCCGGGAAAAAAGCGGGGCAAATTCGTCTCCCTTTTTGTATTGAACCCTGAACTGGTAATCCGTTTCGTTCAGCTTTTTCAACGCATTTTCGATGTCGCGCAGATTGCTCTGGTAAATCCGGGAGGTGAGTAACACAGTAAGAATAATAATTCCCAGAGCAATGGTACTGGCCACCACCAGAATGAACCGTCGGGTGTTGTAGAAATTCTCCAGATGTTTCATGGAAATGACCGTGCGCAGGTAACCCTGTTTCACGCTATCCTGCACCAGCGGATACACCACATCCAGAATTTCCTGGTTCTTCTCCCATTTCCGATTTACAATGGTGGGATGATCGGTATCCAGGATGGAAAGTTCCTTTGGAGAAGTGTACACTTTACCTTCCACTGAGGGGTCATCGCTGATGATGATGTGGTTGGTGGTATCGATCAAAAGAATGTGAAGTATCTTGGAATCCTCACCGCTGAAGCGGTTCATCAGCCGCCGGGTAGGATATTTGTTGTACTGAGAAAATCGGGAAATGTCGAAGCGTTCGGAAACGATGACGTTTTTCACCTGTTCTACCAGGAGATAAGCCAATTTTTTGGTCAGATCCGCATAAAACGCATTGATGCTGATGTATAGAAAATACACAATAATTGCTTCCAGGATGAGCGTGGCTCCCCCGATGATGAGCATTTTTTTATAGAGAGCTTTCATATAAATGTCGCTGTATTGGTTACTTCTAATTGATTCTCATACCGGTGCCCCGGTTTCATTCTATCAAATAATAGCAAAACATATTCCATAATGCAATGGACATTTGGGAAGGTGCTTCAGCGGCGAGATGTCCACCCGGGAAAATTGAGTAAGAAAAAAATTGAAAAAACAGGGAACTCACTGCTTCCATTTCCATAAATAGGAAATGAGGTTGTCTCAGTTTATCCAATAACCACTTGATTTTATTGGATTCTGCAACTATTTTAACCGGGAATTCAGGAGAAGCGATGGTTCTACTTAACAAGTACAAAAAGATACAGGAACAGCTCAATATTATCGGGAAATCGGAGAAGATACGGGAGGTTGTGGAGCTTATTATTTCGGTGGCACCGACCAATATTTCGGTGCTGATCACCGGTGAGAGCGGTGTTGGTAAAGAAGTGGTGGCCAAAGCCATTCATCAGCTCAGTCCGCGGCGGGATAAACCAATGGTCTCGGTAAATTGTGGCGCAATTCCCGAGGGGCTGCTGGAGAGTGAACTGTTCGGGCACGAACGCGGTGCGTTTACCGGTGCCATCGCTACCAAAAAAGGGTACTTTGAACTGGCTGACGGAGGCACCATTTTTCTGGATGAGATTGGCGAAATGCCTCTCCATACCCAGGTTAAGCTTTTGCGGGTGCTGGAAACCGGTGAGTTTATGCGAGTGGGTAGTGGCGAGCTGCGTCAAGTGGATGTCCGGGTGTTGGCTGCCACCAACCGGGATTTGAACGAAATGGTTCAAAAAAATAAATTCCGCAAAGACCTTTACTACCGGCTGAAAGCGGTCACGATCGAGGTGCCCCCCCTGCGCGAACGAAAAGAAGATATCCCCATGCTGCTGGAGCATTTTGTTCAGCAGGCCATCCAGAATAATCGCATTGAATTTAAAGGATTTACACCAGATGCCCTAAAAGTGATTATGGAATACGATTGGCCGGGTAATGTACGGGAGTTAAAAAATTTTGTGGAATCCATTGTGGTACTTTCCGCAGGCAAAATGGTGGATGGCCAGATGGTACGGGAACATCTGAAACATTACGAAGATGTGGAAGAAATTCCACAGGCTCTCCCCATTCCCATGCATAAAAGTGCCGAACAGGCTGAACGGGAATTAATATACAAAGCGTTACTTTCCCTGGGGGTGGAAATCCGTGAGATGCGCCAGTTGCTGGAAAGCATTAATAACCGATTGAATCATCCCGTGCGGGAACGGGAGATTGAAGATATCGACATCCAGGACGATGAAGTGGTTCCCATTGAAGAAATGGAAAAGCAGATGATTCGTAAAGCGTTGCTAAAATTCCACGGCAACAAACGCAAAGCAGCTAATGCTTTGCAGATCAGTGAGCGAACGTTGTATCGGAAATTGAAGGAATATGGGATTCAATAAAAAATACATCTTTGCGATAATTTTACTTGTTTTTTTGTCCTGCGTGCGTTATTCTTTTAAGGGGGCGTTACCTTCGTATATTAAAACGATCTATATCGAAGATTTTCAGGATAACTCTAACTATCCTGGAGCACGTGAGCTGTTTATGGAGAAGTTGACCAACGCTTTCATTAGCAACAATGTGTTGCACGTGCTCAACAAACCGGAAGGGGCGGATTTAATTCTTTCCGGTAAAATTGTTTCGATCAGGAAAAAAGCCGTCAGCTTCTCCCAGCAGGAAATCACCCGGGAGTTTCATATGGATGTAACCGTTCAGGTGGAATGTCTGAACACCCATACCAACCAACCCCTCTGGAAGGGCGGGATTTCCCGGTTCGGGGTGATTTCCGGTTCTGCGTTAAGTGAAGAAATTGACCAGGCTGTTTCCGTAGCAATTGACGAAATTGTGGAAGATGTGGTGGCAAAAACCATTGCTGCCTGGTAGCTGAGAAAACGCCTGTTTTTCGAGATAAAGGAAAGGAACACAACATGGCAGACTTTTTATCGGTAGAAAATCTGGAAAAAACATATCAGGAGAAACCTGACTCACTCATCTTCGCCTATCTGGCCTCGCGATATGTGGAGACCGGGGATTTTGACCGGGCTATTGAAATTTGCGAAAAGGGATTGGAAAAATTTCCCCATTACGCATTCGGTCACTACATATATGCACTGGCTCACTATTATCTTAAAAATTACACCCGCGCCAAGTCCGAGCTTGAAATGGCGTTGGCCTATGAACCCATGAATCCCCAGGGCTGGAAAATTTTAGCCGATATCCACGAAAAGCTGAATTTGGCTGCGTTAACTCAGGAGAATTATCTGAACTACTATCTGGTGGATCCGTTCAGTACCGAAGCAGCGGAGAAATTCTATGAGCGCGATGTGGCGCGGATGATTGGTGGGATGGGCGAAATTCTCTCAGAGGAAGGTGAAGCCGAAGCTGCACTGGAAGAGTCGGTGGAAGAGGAAAATCCCTTCGACGAGTTGTTTGAACCGGAAGAAAAAGAAGCGGCAGAGCTGGACCTGGATGAGGTGCTGCGAGAAACGTTGTTTGATCTGGAAGAATCTCCGGAAAAACAAACGGAGACGGTGGAACAGGAAGAAGAACAACCGGCAGAAAAGCAAGAACAAGCGGAACCGTTGCAGGCAGCAGAGGAAGTTTCTCCGGAAGAAGCAGAATTAAAGAAAGAGATGGATGAACTGTTCCGCGAGTTTGAAGAAGGAAGCGAAATTTCCGAAACACCGGAAAGCGGTGAAGAAGAAGTGCTACCGGGTGAAAAGTCAGAAGAAGTCGGGGAAGAAACGTCGGAAGAAGAGCTGGAGTTTCCGGAAGAATTTGTTGAAGAAAAACTCGGCGAAGAGGGCGAACCCAGCGAAGGTGAGGAAGAGGAACCCATCGATTTTAGCGCGGTGGTAGCGGACATTATTTCCGAAGGGGAGCAAGAGGAAGAGAAACCGACTGCGGAGGAACCTCCCCAGGAACCGGACAAAGAAGTGATCACAGAAGATGAATTGTTAAAGAAAGAACTGTTTCAATTCCCTGAAGAAGAACCAGAAAGCACAACGGAAGAGCCTACTACCGAATCGGAGGAAGAAAAACCCTCCGCACAGGAAAAAAGTGAACCTTCGGTGACCCCGCAACCACAGAAGGATGAAACCACTCACATCGGTAAACCTCCGTTGTTATCCCCTACGCTGGGGGAAATCTACATCGCTCAGGGACGATTCGAAGAGGCGATTGAAGTGTTTCGTAAATTGTTAGAAAAAGAACCTAACAATTCCCGCTTCAAACGGAAAATTGAAGATTTACAACAGATTATCGAGAAAAAGAATTCTCTGGATAAAGAAGATTAGTTTTTGTGATTCAATCTGACGGAGTAAAAGCTCCGGAATTCTTTAAAGGGGATGGTTGTGTTTGGAAGTGTTACATGGGGGCGCCGGGCGCCCTCTTTTATTAAGGAAAAAAGTAGCTTCCGGCTAACGGGCGCGGTTGCAATTGCGGTACTTTTGGTCCTATTTGGCTTTGCCCAATCCCGCAATGCACCGGAGATTCTGGTGAAGTTTCGTCCCGAAGTACAACCTCAAATATTTTCCCAAACTGAAATCCGCACCCGGGACTCCCAACTGAACCGTTTGTTGCGGCAACTGCGCCCTTTTCACATCGAACCATTTGTGGCTCATTCCACTAAAAATCACCCCTTTGCAGGGATATTTAAAATTATTCCCACTCCCGGAACGAATGGGGAAAAAGTATTGCGCGAACTGAACAGGCATCCCGGAGTGGTCTGGGCGGAACCCAATCATGTGTACCATCTTCATGGAACCTCTACCAACGACTCTCTGTTTTCTCACCAGTGGGCACTTTCCCTTACCGGAGTAACCCGTGCGTGGGAGATTCAGCAGGGCAATCCGAACATCATTGTAGGGGTGATTGACACCGGTGTGGATTATTGGCATGAGGATTTGCAGGGGCAGTACTGGGTGAACAGTGCGGAAGACCTGAACGGAAACGGGTTGCTGGATGCAGCCGACCTGAACGGTGTGGATGATGACGGAAATGGTTATGTGGATGATGTAATCGGATGGGATTTCACCGATGCTCCCAACTTTCCGGACAATGGGGATTATCGTGATCCGGACAATGATCCCATGGATGAATATCCCGGCGGACACGGAACTTCTGTGGCGGGAATTATTGCGGCCCGTGCCAATAACGGGAAGGGCATTGCCGGAGTTGCGCCAGGTTCTCGTTTTATGATTTTGCGGGCGGGAACAGCAGCCGGTTTTCTGGAAGAGGACGATATCGCCGAAGCCATCCTGTACGCAGTGGATAACGGTTGTCGGATTGTAAATATGAGCTTTGGGGATGTGGCTTACTCGCATCTGATTAAGGATGCCGTGGATTATGGCACTTCCCGCGGAGTGCTGTTTGTCGCATCGGCAGGGAATGCCGGGAACTTTCAGCTTCAATTTCCAGCTGCTTACGATAATACCATATCGGTAGGTGCTACCGATAGCCTGAATAATCTGGCCGGGTTTTCCAGTTATGGCGCCAAAGTGGATTTAACCGCACCGGGCGCCAATCTTTACTCTACCCGGGTAGGAGATGAGTATGCCAGAGTAAGCGGCACTTCCTTTTCGGCTCCTATGGTTAGCGGGGCTCTGGCCCTTATCTGGTCCCGGGAACCCGACGCTTCGGCTGCCACGGTACGCTCCCGTCTGCTGGCCAGTTGTCGGGACTTCCATTATTTTGGATGGGATCCCTATTACGGACATGGTGTGTTGGATGTGTATGCTGCCGTTACCAGTCCGTTAAATGCACAGGTAAACTTGCAACACCCCGCCACGCTAACCGGTCTGCGCAACGATACCGTCCAGGTGCAGGGTACCGCCTTATCCAGCCAGCTAAAGGAGTATTCGCTTTCTTTTGCCACGGGGGAGCTACCTCTGGATTTTCAACCCATCACTTCAGTTTCGCAGCAGGTGTACCAGGGCAACCTGGGAACCTGGAATATCGCAGCGTTACCGGATACGACTTATGTGTTGCAACTAAAGGTAACCAACTGGGATGGCAGCGAAGTGGTTCATAATACTGTGGTGGAGGTGGATCGCACCGCTCCCACACTGGTTAGTCAGGAAGTATTGCCCATCGTCGTGGAAGACCAGTCCGGTTATTTAATTCGCCTGGAAACGGACGATCGGACCATGGCCTATTTTATGTATCGTCAGGTGGGTGAATCGGAATTTTCTTCTTTACTCAGTTCAGCCTATTTTGCCCGTCGCCATACCTTCTTGATTACACCGGAAGATGTTTCCGGACAGATTGAATACTATCTGGAGTTTCGAAATGCTTCCGGACTTACTTCCCGGGAGGACAACCACGGCCAGTATTATCAGTTAGACTTGACCGGACATTTGCCTCTCAGCGTTCCGTTCCGGATGGTTCTGGAGCAACCGGGATTTGGTTATTTTCTGGACCGGGGAAGCGATTTTGATCAGAATGGTGCCGTTGAGCTGGTGGCTTACGCTGCCTGGCCGGATGCACCGGAAGCAAGGCTAAGTACGGTTTCGTTTAGCAATGGCACACTCACCCACCATGCGGCTTCTATTCCCGCTTTTCCCAGGGATATTTCCGATGTGGATGGCGACCAGATTCCGGAACTGTTTGCCGGGTATGGCCCAACCTCCTATCTGTTCCCTGGCAGCTCTCTACCTCAATTTAGTACTCCGCCAACGCAAGTGTCCGAACAGGATTTCTGGGTAGGACGGGTCTTCTACGTAGCAGGATATTCCCATCCGCATATTTTGGCTTTACATCAGGGGAACTGGCAGATTTACCTGCTAATGAACAGCGCTACCTTTGAAGTGGCCCCCTTGCAAACGCTGGAAAACCCAACTTCCGGGGAAAATAGCTATGGAGTCCCCCACGCACTGGTGGGCTTTCCGATATTTGATCATATCATGCGAATTGTGGTGGGCGATTATGATGGAGATGTGCTGGTGTATCGGATTGATGGAAATGACCAGTTTACCCTGGTTTCTCATAAGCGGCTTCCCGGGGTGGATGCTACCCATCAGCTGGCCTGGGGCGATCTGGATGGGGATGGCAACCTGGAAGTGGTGGTGGCAACCAAACATCAGGCGGATTATGTGGGAGAATCCTCCGTGCTGGACCAATTCTGGTACCTGACCATTCTGAATTGGCTGCCGGATGATTCGTTGAATGTGATCTATCAGGCATACTTCCATGGTCTGCATGATGAAAAAGGAGTATTTAACGGTCTTACTGTTTCGGATTATGATGGTGATGGGCGGGATGAAATCTTTTTTACGCCCTATCCCAATGGGTATTACATTCAGTACGAACAGGGAGAATGGCGAATTGACGGATATTTCCGCGGGGTGAACAGTGTATCGGTTCCTAAAATTGATTCCGGGGAATTCCTCCTGGTTGGCGATTCCACATTAATGGTGTGGCAGTTAGAAAGCAGCGGTCAGCGACCGGCTACCCCCGGAGAATTCCGCATTTTAGATGCGGATACCAACCGGGTCGTGTTAACCTGGCAACCTGTATCGGGTGCCCGGGCCTATCTGGTGAATCGGCAGGGGGACAACGGTGGCTTTGCCGTTCAGTTTTCGGTGGTTCAACCCCCGTGGACCGATTCCACCGTCACTGCCGGTGCCACTTACCGCTATACCGTCCAGGCGGTGGACACCTCCTTTACCGATTCGCTCAGTTTGCCTACCATGCCTCTTACTGTGCAGTGCATTCCGCCTCCAGCACTGATTGGGAGCTCGGTAGCGGGTTCCAATCAATTAATACTTGAGTTTTCTGGTCCGCTTCACCAGCAGTCATTTCGGGTTAACCATTTCTATCTGATGCCGGAGGGGATGATTCCCACCAGCGTGGTGCGCGGGAAAAGCGCTGCGCAGATGCTGCTTTCCTTTCCGACACCCATGCAAAAGGGACGTCACATCTTATATGTGGCTCATTTAACCAGCAGTCAGGGCATTCCACTTTTTCGGGACACGTTATTGGTTCCTTTGTTGATTAACTGGCCGGAGAATCCGCCTTATTTGAAACAGGCCCGGGTCATTAACCGTAAGCAAATCCTTCTGGAATTTGACCGGGCGATGGATAAATCGTCTGTGGAAAATCCGGAAAACTATCTTCTGGAACCGGATGACCGGGTGGTTGCCGCTCGTCAGGATAGTGTCCGTCCTGCTCAGGTATGGCTAACACTTACCGGCCGTAATCGAATGGGGTCTCTGGGAGTGGATTACTACATCACCGTGCGAAACGTGCTGGATGCGCAGGGAATCCCCATTCAAACGGGAGTGGGTGACCGATTGGTACTTCGCGAACCGGTAAACGATTTGAGCAAATTGCTGGTTTTCCCCAATCCGTTCAAACCGGAGTACGGACAAAATGAAATTACATTTGGAAATGTACCGGTTGGGTGCGAAATTTTTATTTACTCTGCCTCCGGTCAGCTGGTGCAGCAGCTTCGAGAAGAGGATAGCAATGGAGGAGTGGCGTGGAATCTGTGTAACCAGCAGGGCAGGAAAGTGAACAGCGGCGTATATATTTACATCGCCAGATTTCAGGGAGAAAAGAAAACCGGTAAATTTGTCATTTTGAAATAGGGAAGTGGTTCAATGGAATACAAGAACTCGATAGTGGTAGCCGTCACGGGTGGAATGGGCTGTGGTCAGACCACCGTATGTAATTTCCTGGCGCGCTGGGGAGTTAAGGTGATTAATGCCGACCAGGTGGCCAAACAGGAAATTGAACGGAATGAGGAAATTCGCAAAGAGCTGAAAAAGGCGTTTGGAAGTCGCATTTTTTATCGCAATGGAAGGTTGAATCGTAAACTGCTGGCGCGCATAGCTTTTTCCGATGCCGCGAAAACACAGCGACTGAATCGAATTGTGCACCCCCAGATGGTTGCCCGGGTGGTGGAACTAATTGAACAGGCCCGCGAAAGCGGAAAGTATCCCATCATCGCAGTGGATGCTGCCCTGATTTATGAGTTGAATCTGGAGCACATGTTCGATGCTATTATTGTGGTCAGTTCACGCATGAGTAAACGCATTGCACGCATCAAAGCGCGGGATAAGTTGAGTGAGAAGGAAATTATTGATCGGATTAATAAACAAATTCCCATCGAAGAGAAGATGAAATGGGCGGATTACGTGATCGAAAATAATGGGGATTTGAAGGAGTTAGAGGAAAAAACCCGGGCGGTGTACCAAAAACTCATGCGTAAAGTGCGTGCGAAAGCCCGTGCCGCTCAGCGGGAACTGAGGAAAAAGGCAGAGGAAGCATAGAGTTTGGGGAAGGAAGAGGAAAGAGGAACACCGGGATGTGGGGGAAATGGTGCCGGGGGAGAAGTCAAACCATAGGTGCATTTCGGCATAAATTTTACATTTATTCGTTTCGTTCAATAAAGATCGATGGATTTAAACTGTTGCACACCGAAAGCATGCAGAAGCCAGTTGCAAAGTGTATCCCATCCTGAGGGAAAGCAGTTTCAAATCAATAAGTTAAGCTTTCTTTTCCCGGACCGAAATGGGAGTACGATTTTAACAAAATCTCCAGAATCTAACACAACGATGCTTGATTGATTCTGCTTCTATTTTCCATAATTTTTGATCAAATACCTTCCGTTTTTTGAAATTGTCAATCTCATTCTACATCCCTCATTTTGCATTCTACATTTTACATTTCACATTCCACATTTCACCTTTTCGTTGTTTCTCCTCTCCAAAAAAATAAAAAAAATACAAGAATCCCCTTGCATTTCAGGTTTTTTTTTGTAACTTATGTGGTGAGAAGTGGCGCATTTTCCACTAAAATACACTTAATTCAATCGGTGGCTCATGGGAGAATACTACGGCCGTTACGACAATGTACTGGATTCCAAGGGGCGAATTAACATGCCTGCTCGATTTCGCGATATGGCGGAAGCCTCCGGCGATGGCGAAACGTTTATTTTAACCCGCGGCAGCGAACGGTGTGTGGTTCTGTTCCCCGTCAACGAGTGGCGACGGAAAATCCGTGAAATCGAACGCCAGGTCACCGATGGAAAAGAGCGCAGGAAATTACTTCGCCACCTGAATTTTTATGTTTCCCATCAAAAGGTGGATAAGCAGGGACGAATTAACATCCCTGCCGATCTGATTGAATATGCCGGTCTAAAAAAAGATGTGGTGGTATTAGGAACCGGGCGCAAAATCGAAGTGTGGAATCCGGAATTCCTGGAAAAGGATGTGGAAGAATTGAGCGAAAGCTATCCGGAATTAACCGATGTACTGGATTTCTGAAACAGGATGGAGCGGGATCGATGACCGGGAATTTCCATGTGCCGGTGTTGCAACAGGAAGTTGTCGATTTGCTGGTAACCACTCCCGGGGGAGTGTACGTGGATTGCACTGTCGGCGGTGGTGGTCATGCTGAAGCGATTTTGAACAAGCTGAACTCCAATGGACTGCTGATTGGGCTGGATGCCGATGCGGATGCGTTAGCGTTTGCGCAAAAACGCCTTTCGAATTTTCCGAACGTTCGTTTACACCGGGTGTTTTTCGACCAGCTGGATGTTGTGCTGGTGCAGGAGGACGTTTTACCCGTCCAGGGCGTATTGTTCGACCTGGGAATTTCATCGTTTCAAATTGATGAAAAAGAGAAAGGCTTTTCGTTTATGGGCGAAGGTCCGCTGGACATGCGTTTCAATCGGTCCCGGGAGCTTACTGCTGAGCAGGTGGTCAATCGCTATAGTGAGGAAGAGCTGGCTCGGGTGATTCGGGAATATGGGGAAGAGCGGATGTGGCGCAAAATTGCGCGCAGGATTGTGGAAGCCCGGAAGCTGGAACCCATTCGTACCACTACCCGTCTGGCAGAGGTTGTACGCAGCGTGGTGAAGGGACCAAACGTAAACAAAACACTGGCGCGGGTGTTTCAGGCCATCCGCATTGAAGTGAACGATGAACTGAATCGATTGCGCACCGCTTTGAATAAAGCATTCGAGTGCCTGGATGAAGGCGGGCGGCTGGCTGTGATTGCCTATCATTCACTGGAAGACCGAATTGTTAAAGAGTTCTTCCGATACAAAGAACTGGATTGCGTGTGTCCACCCGAATTTCCCCAATGTGTGTGCGATAAAGTACGGGAGATGCGGTTGGTTACACGTAAACCCATTTTTCCCTCTCCGCAGGAGGTGGCAGGGAATCCCCGGGCACGAAGTGCCCGTCTGCGTGTGGCGGAAAAAGTGGTACCGTATCAGGAGATTGTGTGATGGCTGTAAAACGACGAAAACGTTCCGCAACGATTTATCATGTTAAGAAGGGAGCAACCCGGGCTGCAGTGGATATGCTCTCGGCGGTTTCTCTGTTTGTGCTGCTCGTTTCCCTGACGCTCATTTTTATTTTTGTGCAATGGAAGAATGTGGCAGTACGTCAAACGCTGGAAAATATTACCCGGCTGGAGAAAGAAGTTCGATTGCTTAATTCCCGGCGCATTCAGCTGGAAACCCGGCGCAACGAACTGATGAAGCGGATTCCGCACATTGCTATGACGCGTCTGGGAATGGAACCCATCGAGAACCCGAAAATTTTAACGGTGGACGGAAAGAAGCTTTATGGCGATAAACAGTAAAAGAAAACGCACGGTGTACCGCTCAGTATCCCGAAAAACCAATTCGCAAAGGGAGAATTACCGACTGGTTTTTCTCACTCTGATTGTTCTGGTGGGATTTGTGCTGGTGGCTATGCGACTGGTACAATTGCAGGTGGTGGAACATGCATATTATCGGGAGAAAGCCCGCCGAAACATCGACAATCGATTAACTATCCCCGCTCGCCGGGGAACCATTTACGACCGGCGCGGACGCGAGCTGGCGAAGGATGTCCTGCAGTATTCCGTGGCGGTGCGCGGGAAGTACGTGCGGAACAAAAAACGTCTGTATCCGTTGTTGTCGAAAACACTGGGTATTTCCGTTCGTACCATTCAGCAAAAAGTACGGCGGTCGCCGAATTTTGTTTATTTGAAGCACCGCCTTCCTGCCAGTCAGGTGAAGCCGTTGCTATCGGTGCGGGACCCCGGGCTGGTGCTGGAGAAAAAATTTCTGCGTGCTTACCCCTACCGTGAGCTGGCGGCTCACGTGGTCGGATATTGCGATGTGGATAATCATCCACTGGGGGGAGTGGAACTGCAGTACGACCAGTATTTACAGGGAGTTCCCGGTTGGCGCCTGTATCAGCGGGATGCGCTGGGTAATCAGTTGCCGAACCTGGATTTCACCGGTGCCAATCCGGTGGATGGCTGCGATGTGGTGCTGACCATCGATATCGACTACCAGAGTGTGCTGGAGGATGAGCTCCGACGTGGAGTGGAAGAGCACAAAGCGCAGGAAGGTGTGGCGATTTTGCTCCATCCCAACACCGGCGAAATTCTTGCGCTGGCTAACTACCCCCAGTTCGATCCCAACCACGCCAACCGATATTCGGATTTTCAGCGGAAAAACCGCGCGGTGGTGGATGTGGTGGAACCGGGTTCGACCTTTAAAATTGTTACCCTGGCTGCTGCCCTGGAAAATTTGCATCTGAAACTGGACAAAGACATTGTGTTTTGCGAAAACGGGCGCTACCGCCTGTACAATCGCACCATTCTGGACCATAAAAAATATGGCTGGCTAACCATCCGCCAGGTGGTGGAGCATTCCAGTAACATCGGGGTGGTGAAAATTGCTCAGAAGCTGCCTGCTGGCTTGCTGTATCGGTACATCCGGAATTTTGGTTTCGGGATGGTGACCGATGTGGACCTGCCTGGCGAAAGTGCCGGTTTATTGCGTGAACTGGATGAGTACCGCGGGTTCGATTATCACTATTTAAGCGTTGGATACGGGGTGGGAGTGACCCCGCTGCAGCTTGCCCAGGCGTATGCTGCGGTGGCAAACGGCGGACGTTTGTTACGTCCCTATGTCGCCCGGCGGGTGACCGGCCTGCAGGGGAAATCGCTTCTGGAGAATCAGCCGGAACTGATTCGTCAGGTGATTGCACCGGAAACCGCCCGGCTCATCTCCGGTGTGTTGCAAGGGGTGGTAAAGGAAGGAACCGGCGTCAAAGCAGCCATTCCCGGCCTGGATGTCGCTGGTAAAACCGGTACCGCCCAGCTGTACAATCCCGAAAAAAAGGATTACGACCGCTCCAGTCATCTGGCTTCGTTTGTGGGCTACTTTCCTGCCCACCAGCCTGAATTCCTGCTGCTGGTGATGGTGCGAAATCCACGCGGAATTTACTACGGCGGTCAGGTGGCTGCCCCCATTTTCAAACGAATGGCTCAGCGAATCTTTAGCCTGTACTCTGTGCAGGAACCAAAATTGGCCAGTCAGCTGGAATCGGCTTCCGACACACTGGCTGCGGAAATACCCCGGGTGGAAAATCTGCCGGTGAATACCGCCCGAAAGATTCTGGAAAATCGCGGATATCGGATTCGCCTGGTGGGCAATGGCCGCATTGTGAATCGCCAGGAGGTGGTGGATGGTGACCAGCGGAAAAAACAGGTGAATTTGTATTTAGAGAAGCAGGTGAAGGAACAGCGCAAACGCGTGCCTCGTTTAATCGGGTTTACGCTCAAGGAGGCATTGGAGGCGCTGGAAGCACTGGGATTGGAAGCGGAGGTGGCGGGGCATGGAATCGTGGTGAGCCAGCATCCCGCACCGGGAGCACCACTGCCGCGCAACAAATCAATTAAAATTCGGTGTCAACCGTCATGATGCATCTGGAAAAAATACTGGAACATTTATCGGTGGTGGAAGTGCACGGGAGCACGGATCGCTTTGTGGCGGAGGTGTTCTACGATTCCCGCCAGGTGCAACCGGAAAGTGCCTTTGTGGCGATTCGGGGATTTCAAACCGATGGTCATCGTTTTATTAAAGATGCTTACCGTCGGGGCGCGCGGGTATTCTTTGTGGAAGAAGCCCAATCCCTCCCCGGCGCAACCATGGTGGTGGTTCGCAATACCCGACAGGCACTGGCAAAAATTGCCAGCGTTTTTTTTAATGAACCGGCACGAAAGCTGAAAATTGTGGGCATCACCGGTACCAACGGGAAAACCACCACGGCTTATCTTATCCATTCCATCTTGCGGAGTGCACACTGGAAGCCCGGACTGATCAGCACCATCAGCACTTTCGATGGGAAACAGTGGCAGGAAGCGGAACGAACCACCCCGGAGAGTCTGGACATCCAGCGGCTAATGGCGCGAATGGTACAGCATGGTTCCCGCAGCGCAGTAATGGAGGTCTCTTCCCATGCCCTGGTTTTACACCGGGTGGACGAAATTCCTTTTCTTGCAGCGGTTTTCACCAATCTGACCCGCGACCATCTGGATTTCCATAAAACAGAGGAAGACTATTTCCGCGCCAAACAAAAGCTTTTCCGGATGCTGGATGAAAACCGAAAAGCCATTATTAATCTGGACGATCCCTACGGACAGCGAATAATTGAGGCAACTCCGGGAGAGGTATTTACATATTCCATGCACATTCCCCAGGCTACGGTCAAATACCTCTCCCATCAAATATTCCCCGGGGGAATGGAGATTCGTTTACGCGTTCCGGAAGGGGAGATGATGGTGGAAACCTCTCTGGTGGGGCAGTTCAACATTTACAACATCATGGCCGCAGTAACCACTGCCGTAGCGCTGGGCATCCAATCCACCTTCATTACGCAGGGAATTCGTCAACTGGAGCGGGTACCCGGGCGCTGCGAAGTGTATTCCCTACCTACCGGTGCCACTGCTTATGTGGATTATGCCCATACGCCGGATGCACTGGTGAATATATTGAAGGCAGTGTGGGAGACTCAGCCCCGAAATCTGATTGTGGTGTTTGGTGCCGGGGGCGATCGGGATGCCGGCAAACGCCCGTTGATGGGCAAAGCCGCGGAAGACTATGCCGACACCATCTTCCTGACCAGCGACAATCCCCGCAGTGAAGACCCTCAAAAAATTATTGAGGACATTTTGCAGGGGATTTACGACCGAAGCAAAGTTCGCGTGGTGCCCGAACGTCGGGAGGCCATTTTGCAGGCTCTGCAAATGGCTGGCAAACACGATGCGGTGGTGATTGCCGGAAAAGGTCACGAAACCTATCAGGTGGTGGGAAGCCGCTATCTGCCTTTCGACGATCGGCAGGTGGTGCGGGAATTTATCGAAGAAAGGAAAGAAAATTTGTAGAGAATCGGGCAGGAAATGTCATAAATTTGGGCTGACCAGGACGGTTGAATGCCTGTGTTCATCCGGTGATAAACCGGAAAAATCCGGGATGTTTTGAAGAGAAAATATATGGTGCCGTTTGATCTACATCAGTTTTTACGGGAAACAGGGAATGTGGGCATTTTGCGAAATGTCTCCACACCGTTGACCGTAAAAGGTGTTTCCATCGATTCGCGAACCATTCGGCCAGGTGAGATGTTTGTGGCTATTCCCGGTGAGCGTTTCGACGGACATCAATTCATTCCGGCAGCACGGGAGAAGGGTGCTTTGCTGGCGGTGGCGGAACAGAGTCGGGAACACCAGCTACCTGCCGGAACACCTGTGCTGCTGGTATCGGATGCCGTGCAGTTCTTGCTTCAGCTGGCCCACTGGTATCGCAACCGGTTTTTCATTCCGGTAATTGCGCTTACCGGTTCTTCCGGAAAAACCACCACCAAGGAGATGCTTACCGCGGTGCTGCAAACCCGGTATCGGGTGGTCAGTACCCGGGGGAATCAGAATAATTTCATTGGTGTGCCGCTTACCCTGTTTCAGATTGGGACGGACACAGAAGTTGCGGTGGTGGAAGTGGGCACCAACCATCCCGGCGAAATTGCCACCCTGGCGCGCACGGTGCAACCTACCCATGCACTGATCACCAACATTGGCAGCGGACACATCGGCTTCTTTGGGTCGCAGGAAGCGATTTACCGGGAAAAGACTTCTTTATGGAAGGAACTTGCCCCCGGTAGCACCATCTTTGTGAATATCGACGACCACTTTTTACGCCGGTATCGCCGATCCGATGTGAAAACAATTACCGTGGGTGCCGGAGAACCGGCGCAGGTACGCGGGAAAGTGGTGGCTACGGATCCGCAGGGGAGAATAACCATGCGTCTATCTGATGGGCTGGAAATTCATCTGTCCATTCCCGGGCGCCATCAGTTGCACAATGCGCTGTTCGCAATTGCAGTGGGGCGGGAGTTGGGCATAGCGGACGAACAAATCAAAATGGCGCTGGAGAACCTGCCACCGGTGCACCAGCGCATGGAAGTGTTGACCACCTCCCGGGGTGTCACCATCATTCTGGATGCATACAATGCCAATCCGGAATCCATGCGCGCAGCGATTGATTTTCTGTGCGAATTGCCACTAACCAACGGAGCCACCCGATATGCGGTATTAGGCGATATGCTGGAATTGGGGGAGCAGGCTGTGTCCGCTCACCGGGAATTGGGTGCGTATCTGCGGGGCAAATCCGTTACTGTGCTGGCCTATGGCCCGATGATGCAGAAACTGGTGGCAGAACTGGAAACGGAACAGGCCGAATGGTTCGATAGCCATGCAAAATTGGCCAATGTATTGAACCGGCATCTGAAAGAGGGAGATGTGGTACTGATAAAGGGGTCGCGGGGGATGACCATGGAAAAAGTGTTGGATTACCTGGACGAGAGGAGATAACCATGTTAGCCGACTTCCTGTATCAGTTTAAGGACATCTTCTTCGGATTCAATCTGTTTCGTTATATAACCGTTCGGGCGGCTATGGCAGCCATTACGGCGCTGTTATTTAGCTGGTACGTGGGACCACGCATTATCGCACAGTTGCGCCGACATCAAATTGGTGAGGAAATTCGACCGGACGGTCCGCAAACCCATCTGAAAAAAGCGGGTACGCCCACCATGGGCGGAATCATCATTTTAAGCGGAGTTGCCATTGGCGCTTTACTGTGGGCAAAACTCACCAATTTTTACATCCAGCTCATTCTCATCTCCACCTTCTGGATGGGGGCGGTGGGCTTTTTAGATGACTATCTGAAATCAGTAAAAAAGATGAAAAAAGGTCTGGTGGCGCGCTACAAATTGTTGGGGCAAATTGCCCTGGGGCTTTTTATCGGCAGCATGATTTTCTTTAACCATCAGTTTGTGGTGCAGGGGATTAACTCCAACACCAGTTTACCGTTTTTCAAGAACCTGGAGATTGATTTCGGCTGGCTATACATCCCGGTGGTTATTCTGGTAATTACCGGAACTTCCAACGCGGTGAATCTAACCGATGGGCTGGACGGACTGGCCACCGGACTGATTGCCATTGCCATGCTGGCATTTGCCGGGATGAGCTACGTTACCGGGCACGTCAAGTTTAGCGATTATTTGAACATCATTTATCTGTCCGGTTCCGGCGAACTGACCGTTTACTGCATGGCGGTGGTTGGTGCGGCAATGGGATTTTTGTGGTTTAACGCGTATCCTGCCGAAGTGTTCATGGGGGATACCGGGGCTCTGGCATTGGGCAGTACCCTGGGAACTCTGGCAGTGTTAATTAAAAAAGAGATTCTTCTGGTGCTAATTGGCGGCGTGTTTGTGGCAGAAGCCGTGTCGGTGATTTTGCAGACGAGTTATTACAAATACACCCGCAAAAAGTACGGGCAGGGGCGCAGGTTGTTTCGTATGGCTCCCTTGCATCACCATTTCGAATTAAAAGGCTGGCACGAAGCCAAAGTGGTAACGCGCTTCTGGATCATCGGAATTCTGCTTGCTCTGCTCAGCTTAACCACGTTTAAGATTCGGTAACTCAGGAAGGAGAGAAAGGGAACGGTTTTGTGGGAAAGAAAGGACGATTGATGCTGGTGATTTCCGAAAATAAAGAACAGAATCGAGAACAACTTGCTGGCGCACGGGTGGCTGTGCTGGGTGCAGCACGGAGCGGCGTGGCGCTGGCCCAACTGCTTGCCCGACACGGTGCACAGGTGCTGCTTAGCGATATCCGGAAAGCCGGAGAACTGAACCTGCCGGTGGAAGAGCTGCACAGTCAGGGAATAGCGGTGGAAACCGGCGGACACAGTGACGCGGTACTGGAGAGTGAGCTGATTTGCATCAGCCCGGGTATTCCTTTGAATGTACCCATTCTCCAGCAGGCACAGCAACGCAGTATTCCCATTGCCGGGGAGATTGAAGTGGCTTACTGGTTTAACCGGGCGCCGCTGATTGCCATTACCGGTTCGAACGGAAAAACCACCACCACCACGCTCACCGGGCGGGTACTGCGGCAGAAATTTCCGCAAACCATTGTGGCGGGCAACATTGGCGCCCCTTTTGCCGGATTGGTGGAAAAATCCCGTCCCGACCAGTTTACCGTGCTGGAAGTAAGCAGCTTCCAGCTGGAAACCATCCACACCTTTCGGCCGCAGGTGGCGGTGTTGATGAATCTGGTGGCCAATCATCTGGACCGCTACCCGGATTTTTCCGCCTATGCCCGGGCAAAACTGAATATTTTAAAGAATATGACCGGGGAAGATATTCTCATTTACAACCGCGATGATGATTATTTACGCGAAGCGCTCCGGCAGGTGGCCCCGCAGGTATGGCAATTTAGCCTGAAACCCCACCATCAGCCGGGGGCTTACTGGCAGGAAGATGGTGTGGTCATCCAGACACCGCAGGTGGAGAAAAAAGTTTCTCTGAATGGTTATCGGCTGCGCGGTCCCCACAACCGCTACAATATGATGGTCGCCACACTCATTGGCGTCATGAAAGGGGTTCCGGATACCGATATCCGTGAGGCGATTGTTCGTTTCGAAGGGATTGAGCATCGACTGGAAGAAGTGCGACGGCTGGAGGGAGTGCTGTATGTGAACGATTCCAAAGCCACCACGGTGGATTCGCTGATGTTTGCCCTGCGTAGTTTCGACGAGCCGATAGTGCTAATTGCCGGTGGTAAGGACAAAGGTGGCGATTTCCGGCGGGTGAACCCGCTGCTCAAGGAAAAGGCACGGGCGGTGGTGCTCATCGGTCAGGCGGCACAACGGATGGCTGAAGCCTGGGATGGGGTCGTCCCCTTACATCGGGCAAACTCCCTGCAGGAAGCAGTGCGGCAGGCACGGCATATTGCCCGTCCGGGCGATGTGGTTTTGCTATCACCCGCCTGCTCCAGTTTCGACATGTTCCGCGACTATGAAGACCGCGGACGGCAGTTTAAAGAAATAGTGCGACAATTACCGGAATCTACGCAATAACGGGGGATAACCAAACGACAGATCATGAAAAGGATGAATGGAATGGAAAAAGAACAACTGGACCGCTGGATATTTTTTACCGTGCTGGGATTGATGGCATTTGGCATGATTATGGTGTATAGTGCCAGTGCGGTGTATGCGGAAAAAATAAAGCACAATCACTTCTATTATCTGGAACGGCAGATGCTGTGGGTATTTCTGGGGATTGTGGCCATGATGGTGAGCTACAAGTTTCCCTACGAAAAGCTGCGGAACTGGTCGCCGCTGTTTGTGTGGGGCAGTGTGGCACTGCTGGTGTACGTGCTGATTCGTCACAGCGGACGCTGGATTCCGCTGGGCTTTGTGCACATCCAGGTGAGCGATCTGGCACGCCTGGCTCTGATTTTCTTCTTTGCCCATTCCCTGAGCCGTCGGGAAGCAGAAGACCTGAGCGAACTGAAAAGCTTTACGTACGGCTTTTTGCCCCATGCCATCTATCTGGTGCTGCTGGGTGGTCTGATTGTGGCACAACCGGATTTTAGCAGTGCGGCTATGCTGGTGCTCATCGGATTAAGTATGCTGTTTCTTTCGCCCGTTCCGGTGCGCTATTTCGCCCTGAGCGCAGCGGTGCTGGTACCTGTTGGCATGACTATCGTGAAATTCTCCAGCTACAAAATGGACCGCTGGACCGCTTTTTTACATCCTGAACAGGATATGCTGGGGAAGGGATATCAGATCATTCAGTCCCTTATTAGTTTGGGGAGCGGCGGCATTACCGGTGTGGGATTTGCCCGGAGCACCCAGAAGCTCTTTTTCCTTCCCGAAGCGCATACGGACTTCATTTTTTCCATCATCGGGGAAGAATGGGGACTGTTGGGCACATTGTTTATTCTGGTGATGTTTCTCATTTTGCTCTGGCGGGGTATTTATCTGGCCCATCGGGCGTCAGACCGGTTTACCGGTTATCTGGCCTTTGGGCTGACCGCCAATCTGGTGTTCTACGGTCTGATTAATATGATGGTGGCGGTAAAATTAGCTCCGCCCACCGGCTTACCCATGCCGTTTGTCAGCTACGGTGGTTCTTCGCTGATAATTTCCAGCATATCTGCGGGACTTTTATTAAACATCTCCCGCCGGGTAAATTCTCCGGTGCGTCGGCGGCACACTCAATTTGCCACCCGTGCCCGGCAGAACTGGCAACAACGAAAATTGCAGTTTATGGCATGAAGCGCGCATCCGGGAAAATACTTTTTGCCGGTGGGGGAACCGGCGGTCATGTGTATCCCGCACTGGCAACCATCGAAGCGTTACAAAAAATGGGAGAATTCGAAATTTTGTACGTAGGCGGTTACGCAGGCATCGAAAATCAGATTGTTCCGAAGCGGGGAATTCCTTACCAGAAGCTGTGGATTTCCGGCTTTCAACGCCGCTTTACCTGGAAGAACATCCTGTTTCCGCTGAAACTGCTGGTGAGTATGCTGCAGAGCCAGCGTATTTTGCGGCAGTTTCAGCCGGATGTGGTGGTGGGAACAGGTGGTTACGTGAGCGGACCCATTGTGTATCTGGCCGCGCGGCGGGGGATTCCTACCCTGATTCAGGAGCAGGACAGCTATCCCGGCGTTACCACCCGGCTGCTGGCAAAACACGTCCAGGCAATTTGTGCTCCTTATCCGGAAATCGCCCGGCATCTTCCCGAAGGGCACGGACCGCTGCACATTACCGGTAATCCCGTACGACCCGGTTTGCAAATAATGGAGCGGGAGCAGGCGGTGCGTCGGTGGAATCTGGACCCCAACAGGCCGGTGGTGTTTGTGTTTGGGGGGAGTCAGGGCGCCCGGGCACTGAATCTGGCAATGGTGCAGATTGCTCCGGAATTGGCCGAACACGACAGCGTTCAGTTCCTGTGGCAAACCGGCAAAAAACTGTACCAGGAAGTTGCCGGCACAGCGGTGGCGCAACATCCCGCCATCCGCCTGCTACCTTATGTGGAAGATATGGCAGCAGCGTATTCCGCAGCGGATGTGATTGTATGCCGCGCCGGTGCCATCACCCTGGCGGAGTTAAGCGTTGCCGGAAAGCCAGCCATTCTGGTACCCTATCCCTATGCGGCAGCTGATCACCAGTTGCACAATGCCCGGGCAATCGCCAACCAGGGAGCTGCGGTGGTGGTGACCGAAGGCAACCATTTTATTCCCCGGTTGAAACAGGAGATCAAAAAATTGCTTGGCGATGCGGATTTGCGCCGCAAGATGGGGCAAGCCTGGAAGCATTTTTACCGCCCTCAGGCTGCCCAACACATTGCTGCGATGATTGTGGAAATGATGAACAGGCAACCTGAAACGAACGGAAAGAAAGGGTAAAAAGATGATTCGTCTGGGAAAAATTCGCAATATTCATTTTGTGGGAATTGGGGGAATCGGGATGAGTGGTATTGCGGAAGTACTCATCAATCTGGGATACAACGTGAGCGGGTCAGATCGTGCCCTGAGCGAGGTTACCGAGCATCTGGCCAGTATTGGCGCGCGAATTCATCAGGGGCACAGCCCGGAACACGTGCAGGATGCCGATGTGCTGGTGTATTCCTCCGCTGTAACGGAGGACAATCCGGAAGTGCAGGAAGCCCTGCGCCGGAAGATTCCCGTCATCAAACGTGCCGAGATGCTGGCAGAACTGATGCGGTTAAAGTTTGGTATTGCCATTGCCGGAACGCACGGCAAAACCACCACCACCTCCCTTACCGGAGCCGTGCTCACGGAGGGCGGGCTGGACCCCACGCTGATTATTGGCGGTAAAGTCCGTTCGCTACGCACCAACGCCCGGCTGGGCGAAAGCGAATTCCTGGTGGCCGAAGCGGATGAGTTCGACAAATCGTTCCTGAAGCTTATCCCCACCATCGCGGTCATTACCAACATCGAAGCCGACCACCTGGATTGTTACAAAGATATGGACGATTTGAAAAATTCTTTTGTCAATTTTGCCAATAAAGTGCCTTTTTACGGACGGGTGATTGTGTGCCTGGACAATCCCGGCGTGCAGGAGGTGCTGAGCCAGATTAAACGCAGCATCACCACTTACGGGTTCAACAAACAGGCGGATATTCAGGCCAGTGGCGTGGAATTTAGCGATGGGGGTGTGGCGTTTGATGTAAGCTACATGAAGTACCGGCTGGGGCGCATTCAGTTGCGCATTCCCGGCGAGCACAACGTGCTCAATGCTCTGGCAGCTATTGGGGTGGGGCTGGAGCTGGATATTCCTTTTGAGAAAATAAAAGCCGGTCTGGAAAAATTCACCGGGGTGAATCGTCGCTTCGAGATCAAGGCAGTGGTGAACGACATCATGGTGGTGGACGACTACGCCCATCATCCCACCGAAATAGAAGCCACCCTGCGTGGTGCCCGCACCGGCTGGCCAGGACGCAGAATTGTGGCGGTGTTTCAGCCCCATCTTTATTCCCGCACACGGGATTTTTACAAGGAGTTCGCCCGTTCTTTCTTCGAAGCGGATGTGCTTGTGGTCACCGATGTGTATCCCGCCCGGGAAGAACCCATTCCCGGTGTGGACGGCAATTTGATTGCCGATACCGCCCACACGTTAGGGCACCGCGAAGTGCACTACGTGCAGAACAAAGACGAGTTGCCTGAGTTCCTGATCGGAATCGTTCAACCCGGCGATATGGTGATTACCATTGGTGCCGGGAACATCTGGAAGATCGGTGAACGGTTCATCGAATTGTTGCAGAAAGAACAATCTCAATAAGCGGTGGAAAAACGTTGGGTATAGCGATAAACAACAGTAAAACGCAGGATAAGGAGAGTCTCATTTATTCCGATGTGAAAGGACAGGGTCCGATTGGTTCGCTGGTTCGTGAGCTGGCGTTGCGATTCCCCGATGAGGTTCGGCTGGACGTCCCGCTTTCCGGATACACCACGTATCGGGTGGGTGGTCCGGCTGCTGCATTGTGTGAACCCTCTGACCTGAACCGTTTGCAAGAAGTGGTTCGCTGGTGCCAGCACCATCAGCTGCCTTTTCGGATTCTGGGGGAAGGCGCCAATGTACTGGTGCACGACCGGGGTGTGGATGCGCTGGTTATCCGGTTGAATCGCTGCGCGGGGGAAATTCGGCGGGAAGGCACGCAAGTGGTTGCCGGTGCCGGTGCGCGCCTGATGGATGTGGTGCTTTTCAGCGAAACGCATTCCCTGAGTGGCCTGGAGCAACTGGCGGGCATACCTGGCACGGTGGGAGGAGCCCTGCACATGAACGCCGGTGCTTTTGGTCGGGAGATTGGCGATGTGGTGGAAAGCATCATTTTGTTGAATCAGGAAGGGAAGATAGTGGAGATTCCCGGTAAAGATGCCCGGTTTGGTTATCGCCAGGCGCCCGGACTGGAAAATCAGATTGTGCTGGCTTGCCGTGTGCAACTCCGGCAAGGAGACCGAAAAGCACTGGCTGAAATTCGGCAGCAGATTTTGCAGCGCCGGTCTCAGCGGCAACCGCTGGAATTCCCATCCTGCGGTAGCGTGTTCAAACGTCCCGAAGGTCACTATGCCGGTGCGTTAATTGAGCAAGCCGGATTGAAGGGCCTCCGGCGCGGCGACGCCATGGTATCGACCAAACACGCGAATTTTATCGTCAATGTGGGTCACGCTTCGGCAGCGGACATCTTTGAACTGATTCTAACTGTTCAGGAAACCGTGTACCGGAACTCCGGCATCTGGCTGGAGCCGGAAGTCCAATTCTGGGGATTTACCCGGGAGGAATTGAAACGTCTTCGGAGGGCAGGATGAAACAACAGGATCGCCTGGTTAAACGCAAAACATATCGGCGCGAACGGCGCACCTCGGCAACCTGGTTGCTGGCGCTGGTAATTGGGGTGGTTGTAGGATTCGGCTTCTACAGGTTTGCCCATTATCTGGTTACCGAAAGCCGGATGTTTACCCTGCAAAAGATTGAAGTGGAAGGTAATCGTTATGTGGCTACGGATGAGATTTTGCAGAAAGCCCGCATCAAAATGGGGACGCGCCTGTTTCAGATTGCACCGGACTCCATCGTGGAGCGGGTGCGGCAAATTCCTTACTTTCGGGGAGTGAGTGTCAGCCGGATGCTGCCTTCCACGCTGATCATCTCCGTGCAGGAACGCCAGCCGGTGGCTTACCTGGTGGATGGGCGTACCTATATGGTGGATGAGGAAGGTAAGATTTTATTGAAAAAGCCAGGGATGAATCTGGAAGGCTTACCTTTAATTACCGGACTTTCGGTGAAAAATCTGTTGAAGGATCGCACCCCGCTTTTAAAAGCACTGGCGTTGGTCGGACAAATCAGGCAGGTAGATGCCGATTTGTTTGCGCTGATTTCGGAGATACACATTCAGTACAAACAGGCTCCGCGTTTTTACCTGATTCGTGGCGGGGCAGAGGTTGTGCTGGGCAAACAGAACTACTGGCAGCGGATCTACGTACTTAGCGAACTGCTCAGTCGGCCGGAAATTATCAATCATCTCAAAGATATCCGGCGAATCGACCTTCGTTTTCAGAATCGCGTGGTGGTCACCCGACGGGGTTAACCATAGATATGACAGGAAAGAAAAGAACGGCTTAAAAATAAGGAATGTGCTATGGATGGAAAAATTATTACCGGCCTGGATATTGGCACCACGAAAGTATGCGCGGTCATCGTTAAGGAAGATTCCGGGGGACGATTGAACGTGGTAGGAATTGGCAGTGCACCTTCGCACGGTTTGCGCAAAGGAGTGGTGGTGAATATTGAGGAAACGGTTCAATCCATTGCTCAGGCAGTGGATGAGGCGGAGCGAATGGCCGGAGTACCGGTGAAGAGTGTGTATGTGGGCATTGCCGGCGACCATATTCGCAGCCTGAACAGCAAAGGAATTGTAGGTGTAGCCAGGGATGACCATGAGATTACGCAGGACGACGTGGACCGTGCTATCAGTGCTGCCAAGGCTCTGGCACTCCCCATCGATCGGGAAATTATTCATGTTATTCCGCAGGAATTTATTGTGGATGAGCAGGACGGCATCCGCGATCCGGTGGGACTCTCCGGTGTTCGTCTGGAAGTGGTGGTCCACGTGGTGACCGCTGCTGTAACCAGCGCACAGAATATTGTGAAAAGTGTGCAGCGCGCCGGGTACAAAGTGGAAGAGATTGTGCTGGAACCGCTGGCGAGCAGCCTGGCGGTGCTGGACGACGACGAACGGAATCTGGGGGTTGCTCTGGTGGATTTGGGGGGAGGCACCACCGACATCGCTATGTTTTTTGAGGGGCATATACAGCACACTTCGGTGGTGGCGCTGGGGGGACAAAATGTCACCAATGATATTGCCATTGGACTGCGCACCCCACCGGAACAGGCGGAAAACATCAAAATCAATCACGGCTGTGCCACCCGAAGTATGGTCAAACAAAACGAAACGCTAACCGTTCCCGGAGTCGGTGGTCGAGCACCGCGGGTGATTTCCCGCTCCGTGCTCACCGACATCATTCAACCGCGTATGGAAGAAATCTTTTCACTGGCGTACCAGGAGATGGAGAAATCGGATTTGCTGAATCTAATGGCTGCCGGGGCGGTCATTACCGGAGGGGGAGCCCTGCTTCCCGGTGCCGTGGAACTGGCCGAGGAATTGTGGGGATTGCCGGTGAAATTAGGTGTTCCCAAATATCTGGGCGGATTAACCGACAGCGTGCGCAATCCCATCTACTCCACCGCAGTGGGACTCACCCTGTACGGTTATCGCTACGGGGGCGAGAGCTACTTCCACGATCCGGGGAATGATAATTTGTGGGAAGCAGTGAAAGAAAGTATCACCCGATTCTTCAAACGATTCTTTTAAAAATCGTGAATGCCCTTGCTTTGAGGAAAATAAATTATTTAATTTTAGAAACTTAAGAGGAGGTCAACATGACAATTACTCTGGACGAAAGTTTTGAAAACAAGGCCAAAATGAAGGTCGTGGGTGTTGGCGGTGCCGGTGGTAATGCCATTAATACCATGGTGGAAGCCGGATTACAGGGGGTTGATTTCATCGCCATCAACACCGATGCTCAAGCGCTGGAGCAAAATAAAGCCAACATGCGCATCCAGATTGGTAAAAAGTTAACTCAGGGTCTGGGTGCTGGCGCCAATCCGGACATCGGGCGACGGGCGATTGACGAAGATAAAGAAGATGTCATGGAAGCGTTGGCCGGTGCCGATATGGTGTTTGTAACCGCCGGAATGGGCGGTGGTACCGGAACCGGAGCAGCTCCGGTGGTGGCGGAAATTGCCAAAGATTTGGGTGCCCTCACGGTGGGAATTGTCACCAAACCGTTCACTTTCGAAGGGATGAAACGAATGCAGCGGGCGGAAGAGGGAATTGAAGAACTCCAGAAAGTGGTGGATACCCTGATTGTTATTCCCAACCAGCGCCTGTTTGCGGTGGTGGACAAATCCACTCCCTTGCTGGATGCGTTTAAAGTGGCCGATCAGGTGCTGTTGCACGCTACCAAGGGCATTTCCGATTTAATCACTGTTCCGGGCTTGATTAACCTGGATTTCGCCGATGTGCGTACCGTGATGGCGGAAATGGGACATGCGTTAATGGGTACCGGTTACGCCACCGGCGAAGGCAAAGCAGTGGAAGCCGCCCAGCAGGCGATCAGCAGCCCGCTGCTGGAAGGTGTTTCCATCCGGGGCGCTCAGGGAGTGCTGGTCAACATTACCGGTGGACCCAATATGACGCTGCACGAAATTAGCGAAGCCACTTCTATTATTTACGAAGAAGCAGGCGATATGGCGAACATCATTTTCGGTGCCGTGATTGATCAGAAGCTGGACGATGCCATTTTTGTCACCGTGATCGCCACCGGATTTAATGCCGATGCACGTCGGAATTTGCGTCCCGAAAAGAAGGAAGAACATAGCCTGGCGGAAGATAATCTGGATTTACCGGCTTACATGCGGAAGAAAAAAGAAACTCGGCAAGAGCCGAAAACTATTCCCATGAATCAGGCTCAGAAAAGTGCCCGGTCTTCTTCCGGTGAGTTGAAATTGCCGCTGGATGATATCGATATTCCCACTTTCCTGCGCAAGCAGATCGATTAGAAAGTCACCACTCTTCAATAAAAAACCGGGGAGAATCTCTTCCCGGTTTTTTTTTTGTTGTGACAACCACCGAAATTGCTAAATCTCCGAAACCGTTAAAGTCGCTAAGATTGTTGAATTGTGCCATTCCGAAAATACCCGGGAGAAAGGACACGGGTGTACTGAAGGACTGACTGATAATTACTGGCACCGGGTATGTCCGGAACCTTTCGTCCGGAGAAGGTGCTTTTTTCTCGGTTCCGGATCATTCATTTAGAGGAATGCCCATTCGTTTCAGTTTGTCGCGCAGACGATGAATGTGCCCGCCTTCCCAGTAAATTCGCTGGCAGCTGGGGCACTCCCGGAATTGCCGAAAATTTTCCCACACTTTGTCCGGAATCCGGCCCCGAACCGATTCCCGGGATACGGGTTGAATGGGTACATTGCACACACTGCACAGGGAAAGAAACGAGATGTGTCGGAAAAGCGAAAGATTTTCGTTTAATTCATGGAGCTGGTGGGAGATGTCATCGGAAGAGAGAAGAAGAACCGATTCATCCGGAAAAAGAGCAGCTTGTCTGGCACTACGGGTGATGAAAATACCTGACGGGTGTTCCTGCAAAAATCGGGTGATTTCCGTCGGATTCCCGGAAATCTCCGCGGGAAATCCCAGGAACCGAAGCCATCTGGCCAGACCTTTCAGCATCTCATCGCAGATGAAATGCCAGTTAGGGGAATGGGATGATGTGGAGGATGCAGCAAACATGGTAAATTCGGAAATGTAAATGATGACGTAGAAGTTGATTCCGTGTTTGGGAAATTGATCTTTTGAATAAAACGGTGTAAAAAAAATTAATTGAGCAGGCCCGCTTTTCGGGCCCACTCTTCAAATTCTTTGCGTAAATGGGGCGACAGATTTTTAGGCACCACAATTTCCACCTTTACATAATGGTCGCCCTTTCCATGAGAGTTCTGAATCCCCAGACCTTTTAGTCGGAACAGCTTGCCGCTGTCCGTGCCAGGGGGAATTTTCAGTTTGACCGTTTTATTGTCTATGGTTTTTACTTCTAACTGGGTTCCCAGCACCGCCTGCGCCAGATTGATTCTTTCAGTAGAGTAAATATCATTTCCTTTACGTTCGAATTTCGGATGCGGTGCTACATGGATAACGATGTACAGGTCACCCGGTGTTCCGCCATAGGGTGCCGGGGAACCCTGTCCGGAAATTTTCATCTTTTTGCCGTCGTCCGTACCGGGTGGAATTTTAATTTTAATCTTTTTACCGGTGGGGGTAACGACCGTTGTTTCGCCACCCCGGGCAGCCAGCTCAAAGGGAATGGTGATTTCTGCCTGAACATCTGCTCCCCGCTGAGTTTGCTGAGCCCGGGCTTTGCGGAAAATATCCTCTTCCGCACCGGCAAAACCGGTTCGGGCACCACGATGCCCAAAGCCAAACAAATCGCTTAATATATCCTCAAATCCACCAAAACCCCCTCCACCGGTCCCGCCAAAGTGCACCCGAAATCCCCCCGGACCGGTACCGGCAAAATCGCCAAAATCAAAACCACCCATACCCTCGCCGGTGGCAAAGGGATTCTTGCGCATCATATCGTACTGCTTACGCTTTTCCGGGTCGCTGAGCACGGAGTATGCCTCGCTGATGTCTTTGAATTTTTCCTCAGCCGCTTTATCTCCGCCCCGGCGATCCGGGTGGTACTTCTTGGCTAATTTCCGATACGCTTTCTTTATCTCGTCCTGGGAGGCATTTTCGCTCACTCCCAATATATCGTAATAATTTTTTTTCGGATCCATTGTCTCCATCACCTCACTTTCTTTTCCGTTTTTCCCTGTCCATTCCTGATCCTTCAGTTCAAAATAAACACAGGAAAGTATATGGAAAAAGGGCGACTCTTCCGGAGAGAAAGGAAAGCCGCTCAATTCCCGGATCGTCACCCCTGTTTTTCGTGTTAGGCCGAAGCGTGCGCTTCACCCACGGGCGTTTGTGCCTTGTTGGGTTCTTTTTTCTTTTTCGTCGAACCCGTTTTGCGTGCCAGCGCGTGCTTGACCACTTCATCAATGTTTTTCACGAAGATGAATTTCATCTTCGATTTCACCCGTTCGGGCACCTCTTCAATATCCGCTTTGTTACGCTCCGGCAGAATGACCGTGTGAATGCCTGCGCGATGGGCTGCCAGCACTTTTTCTTTGATCCCGCCAACCGGTAAAATTTTACCCCGCATGGTAATTTCGCCGGTCATGGCAATATCGTTACGAACCTTCCGACCGGTAAGCAGGGAGAGTAGGGCGATGAACATGGTTACGCCGGCAGACGGACCGTCCTTGGGAATCGCTCCCGCAGGTACATGAATATGGAAGTCGTATTTTTCGTAAAAATTTTCGTCCAGATTGTATTCCGCATAATGGGAGCGAATGTAGCTCATAGCCGCTCGCGCGGATTCCTTCATCACGTCGCCCAATTGTCCGGTAAGAATCAGGTTCCCTTTACCGGGCATTTTGGTGGCTTCAATAAACAGGATGTCGCCACCGTTGGGCGTCCAGGCCAGCCCGGTCACAATACCCGGCTCGTCGATACGCTCGGCCACTTCGCTGAAATACTTTTCCGGTCCCAGAATCTCGCGCACCACTTTTTCCGTTACCGTGGTCGGTTCCGTTTTACCGCTGGCTACCTCTTTGGCAATGCCACGGCAAATGGCAGCTATCTGCCGTTCCAGATTTCGCACTCCCGCTTCGCGTGTGTAGGCGTTAATGATTTTCCGAATGGCTTTTTCGGTAAACTTAATCAAATCATCGGTCAACCCATGCTCCTTAATCTGCTTGGGAATGAGAAATCGTTTGGCAATTTCCACCTTTTCCTCTTCGATGTAGCTGGGTATCTCGATGATTTCCATCCGGTCGCGCAGTGCCGGAATAATCGTATCCTGGATGTTTGCCGTGGCGATAAACATAACCCTGGACAGATCGAACGGCACTTCCAGGTAATGGTCGCTAAAGCTGTGGTTCTGTTCCGGGTCCAGTACTTCCAGCAAAGCGGAAGAGGGATCGCCCCGGAAGTCCTGACCCACTTTATCGATTTCGTCTAACATGAACACCGGGTTGTTGGAACCGGCGCGTTTAATTCCCTGAATGATGCGCCCGGGCAGTGCACCGATATAGGTTCGGCGATGTCCCCGGATTTCTGCCTCGTCGCGGACGCCACCCAGGGAGATGCGCACAAACTTCCGACCCAGTGCGTC
This sequence comes from uncultured Calditrichaceae bacterium, assembly GCA_964495805.1. GTDB lineage: Bacteria > Calditrichota > Calditrichia > RBG-13-44-9 > RBG-13-44-9 > JALXCH01. The sequence continues at coordinate 13,407 of CAZBWV010000047.1, read as the reverse complement.
GGCAATGGAGCGTCCCAGACTGGTCTTACCAACTCCCGGCGGACCCACAAAACAGAGAATGGGACCGCGCATGTCGTTTTTCAACTTCCGAACAGCCAGATATTCCAGAATGCGCTTTTTTACCTTTTCCAGATTGTAATGGTCGGCATCCAGCTTCTTCTGCACGGCAGGAATATCCAGGTTATCCTCCGTGCTTTTATTCCATGGCAGCTCTAACAACCAGTCCAGATAGGTACGGGACACGGTGTATTCCGCCGAAGCCGGATGCATTCGGCTGAGCCGATCCAGCTCCTTCTCCGCCACCTTGCGTACTTCGTCGGGAAGGTCTGCCTCTTCTAACTTCTTCTTCAGTTCACCGATGTCGCTGGTTTCGTCGAATTCGCCTAACTCTTTTTGAATCGCTTTCAGTTGCTGGCGCAGGTACATCTCCCGCTGACTCTTGCTAATCTCGTCCTGCACCTCGCTCTGGATTTTCTTCCCTAATTCCAGTGTTTGCAGATATTTATTGAACAAATAAGTGGCGCGTTTCAAGCGCTCTTCCACATCAAAAATTTCCAGAATTTCCTGTTTCTCCGGTACGCTGATGTTGGAAAAGGCGATGACGATATCTGCCACCACACCCGGCTCGTGCAGATTGGCCACCATGGCCTGATGTTCGGTGGTAATTTCCGGCGCCAGATCCGAAGCCTTCTGGAACAGGCTTTTCAGGTTGGCTGCAAACGCCTCTACCCGAATGGTGTCCTCCGGATACAGGTCCTGTACCACCTCAATCTTGGCCATAAAAAATGGGTCGCTCTGGGTAAACTCTTTGATTTTAAACCGGGACACCCCCTGGATAAAGGCGCTTTTACTGCCGTCCGGCAAATCGATAATTTTCAGAATCCGGGCAACGGTTCCCACCTGATACAGATCGCCCGTCTCCGGATCATCAATGGTGCCGTCCTTTTGCGCCACCACTCCGATCAGGGTCTGCTCCTGAATGGCATGCTCAATTACTTTAAGCGATTTGGGACGGCCAATAGCCAAAGGAATAAATTGATGCGGAAAAAATACCGTATTCCGCACCGGAATAATTGGTATGATTTCCGGAATCTCAATGTCCTCGTGTTCTTTATCTATTTTAATCATGGTTTCACCTCTCTGTTTTTATTCCCAATCAATGTTTATATAGGGAGAGGAATTTTTCAATTCCTTGCGGATTTTCCATCCTAAAAACAGAAGAAATCCGCCAATCAAAAAGAAAATGGAAGCCACAAACGCCACCAGTATTTCCGGAACCAGTACAATCAACAAACCAATTAGCAAAAAGATGATTCCGGTACTGATGAGCGAATTCCAGTGCCGTCTGAAAAATTCATCCTGTGAATCAAAGAAAAATCGTATCATGTTTTCTCCTGTATCGATTTTTATCCATTGATTTATATACAAATTTAATGCCACAAATAGATTATCGTCATAAGCCAAGAAAAATCAAGTAATAAAAGAAAGTTCTGAAAACGGGCGAAATCGTAGTAAAATTTGACAAATTGGCTGAGAATAGGTGTATCTGTCAGACAGGAAAAAGACGGCAGGATTTTTCAGGCAGCGTGCGTGTTACCCGTCCGAAACCGGTTGACCGAAACAGAAGACGGTTTCTGCCACGCACAGAACAGTTCATCCCGAACACCTGGAAAAGTCTTCTTTTAACCAAACACTCCGGGAATTTTCGCTCCGCACACCGCGCACTTTCCGTCGCGTAAATTCTCTATGGACACCCGGTACCAGTTGCGGCGAACCAGCAAACTCCCGCATTCGTGGCAGTACGTACTGGAAGACTCCTCATCCAGGATATTCCCCACGTACACATATTTTAATCCCACTTCCATGGCAATTTTACGCGCCCGGAAGAGCGTGCTGGGAGTGGTGGGGGGGACGTGAGTCATCTTGTAATCCGGGTGAAAAGCCGTAAAGTGCACCGGAGTAAATTCACCTAAATTCTCCAGTATCCATTCGCTCATCTGGCGGACTTCCTGGGGTTGATCGTTATAGGTGGGAATCATCAGATTGGTGACTTCCACCCATACCCCCATCTTTTTCAAAATTTTCAGCGTTTCCAGCACCGGTTCAATTCGGGAAAGGGTGAGCTTCTGATAAAACGCATCGGTGAACGCTTTCAGGTCCACATTGGCTGCGTCGATATCCCGGTACACCTCCGGAATGGCTTCTGCGGTGATGTAACCGTTGGTGACCATCACGCTCCGAATCCCCTGCGAGCGGGCCAGTGCAGCAGTATCCATGGCGTATTCGGCAAAAATTGTCGGTTCATTGTACGTGTAAGCGATGCTTTCCGTGTGGTAGTGTAAAGCCAATTGTACCAGCCGTTCCGGTGGCAGGTCCACCGCCCGTTCGTGGTCCAGTTGCGCTTTGGAAAGGTCCCAGTTCTGGCAAAATTTACACGCCATGTTACATCCCGCAGTCCCGATGGAAAGAATCCGGCTTCCCGGTAAAAAATGGAAAAGCGGTTTTTTCTCAATGGGGTCCACATTCACTGCGTATGGTTTCCCGTATGCCAGCAGGTACAGTTTTCCGTCGATGTTTTTGCGTACGTAGCAAAATCCGTTTTGCCCGGGACGCAACAGACAGTAGCGCGGGCACAACGTGCAGCGGACTTTTTTATCTTCAACCACCTGGTAAAACTTCGCTTCCTTCATGGTTCACGTCTCCCCGTTGACCTGTTACCAAATTAGAAAAAGCAGCGGAAAGATTCAACAGATTATTTTTCGACAGTCGAATGAAAATCCGGCGCAAATAAAATGCCGACCTGAACGGTAATTGAGTAATGAACACAGCGGTTGCACCGGTCAAGTCCTTCCCACGCTGGTAACCAGCGTTCAACGTTTTCGATTGTCTGAAAAAAAAGACTCCCTGCTTTTGCAAAGGTTCCGTATAATTCGTACAGGGAGAACCGGCAAAGGAGGTGCGTTCACGTCAGGAAATCATTTGACGCTTGATTTTTAGCACGGGTTTGGCTAAAATTGTGAAAAATAAGAAGTTGTGATTATGACTGCTCCTGATGTGCGTGAAGGGTTGATTAAGGTTCTGGATATTCTGTTACTGGTTGTATCGCTTCTGGCTGTGGTGTCGCTGGTAGCCGAATACGGATTCTATCTCACCCCTGCCCGGGAAATGATGATTCACCGCATCAACGTGATTATTGTGTGGTATTTTGTGCTGCAATCGCTCATTCGGTTGATTCTGGTTCCCCATCGCTGGAGTTATTTCAAAAGTCACTGGTTTGAATATGTCATTGTCCTGCTCATTCTCTCCGAAACAGTTATTTTTGTGCGTCACACCGGATTAGGGATTGTGCGTCAGTTTTTAAGCGGAAAAGGCGTGGTGCAGATTACCAAAATTTACATCATTGCCTTTCAGGTCACCATCCTGCTTTCTCTGATTGCGCACAGCCCTTCGCTAAATCAGAAGATTGCTTCCTATCGGTTTCACCCTGCACAAATTCTGATGGGGAGTTTTCTCATTATCATATTGGTGGGCACGGGATTGCTCTTGCTTCCCCGGGCGGTGGTGCCCGGCAAGAGTCTGGGACCCCTGAACGCCCTGTTTACGGCAACCAGCGCCACCTGCGTTACCGGGCTGATTGTGGTGGACACCGGTGCCCATTTCAGTCGGTTAGGGCAGTTGATTATTTTAGGGCTTATTCAGTTAGGGGGATTGGGGCTGATGACTTATGCCTCCTTCTTCGCCCTTATTCTGCGGCGGAGTATCAGCTTGCGAGAAAAATCCCTCCTGCGGGAGATGCTCAACTACGAAAATATCGGGCTCATTTCGCGATTGCTTACCTCCACGGTGATTTCCACTTTTGTAATCGAGGCAGTGGGAGCAGTATTTCTGTTCTGGGGATTTTCCGGACTTTCTCTATCCGTGGGAGAGCGCATCTATTCGGCTATCTTCCATAGCATTTCCGCATTTTGCAACGCCGGTTTTTCGCTTTTTTCCACCAGTTTCATGCAATTTCAGAACAACTATCTGGTGGTGCTCACCCTGGCCACATTGATTATTTTAGGTGGAGTGGGGTTCCCTGTGCTGGTTAATCTGTTCGGAAAGTGGGATTCTCAGATGCCTTCCGGTCGTCGATGGCTTTCCGTGCAGACGCGACTGGTACTGGGCATCTCCGGTGTGCTTCTGCTGCTGGGAACAGTGTTTGTGCTGTATTCCGAATCCGGTGGTGCCCTGAGCGGAATGAGCTGGCCACAGAAACTGCTGAATGCTTTTTTCCAGTCGGTGACCACCCGCACGGCGGGATTCAACACGGTGGATATTGGGATTATCTCATCACCCACTGTGCTTTTTTTCATCCTGCTCATGTTCATTGGTGCCTCTCCCGGGTCCACCGGCGGAGGAATTAAAACCACCACCATTGGAATTCTGTTTGCCGGGGTCTTTTCGGTCATCAAAGGAAGAAATCGCATCGAACTGTTTCACCGCAACATTCCCTTTACCGTTCTGAACCGCGCGCTGGTCATTCTGCTCTTCTCCCTGTCCTTTGTGTTTGTAAGTATCCTGATTCTGTCGTTTACCGAAGATCTGCCGCTGCTGGATATTATTTTCGAAGAGTTTTCAGCTTTTGGGACGGTGGGTTTATCGCGGGGAATTACCCCATTTTTAAGCGACATCGGAAAGTGGGTGATTATTGTTTCCATGTTCTTTGGCCGATTGGGAGCGCTAACCATTTCGCTGGCCATCACCGCACCGAGGGAAATTTATCACTACGATTATCCACCGGAAAATGTGATGGTGGGATAAATAATCATCGGAATAAAACGGGAGAAAAACCGTGGCTTCTGTGGAACTCCGTAACGTTAGCAAAGTGTACGACAACAAGGTTACTGCGGTAAAAAATGCGAATCTAACCATTCAGGATCAGGAATTTGTGGTTCTGGTGGGACCCTCCGGATGTGGGAAATCCACCCTGCTGCGCATGATTGCCGGGCTGGAAGATATTACCTCCGGCGAAATTTTAATTGATGGCAAGGTAGTGAACGATATTCCTCCGCGCGATCGGGATATTGCCATGGTGTTTCAGAATTATGCACTGTACCCGCACATGACTGTGTACGAGAACATGGCGTTCGGGTTAAAATTGCGCAAATACCCCCGGGAGGAAATTCGGCGACGTGTGCGAGAAGCGGCGGAGATTCTGGATATTGAGCAGTTTCTGGATCGCAAACCACGCGCTCTTTCCGGCGGACAGCGGCAGCGGGTGGCAGTGGGACGCGCCATCGTACGCAAACCAAAAGTCTTCTTGTTCGACGAACCCCTGTCCAATCTGGATGCCAAACTCCGGGTACAGATGCGCATCGAAATCAACAAACTGCATCACCGACTGAAAACCACCATGATTTACGTAACCCACGATCAGATCGAAGCCATGACCATGGGCGATCGGATTGTGGTGCTGAAGGACGGGGAAATTCAACAGGTGGACACCCCGTTGAATCTGTACAACAATCCGGTAAACCGCTTCGTAGCAGGATTCATCGGAAGTCCGGCAATGAATTTTGTGGAAGGAGAACTGCAGGGAAACGGCACTCTACAGTTCCATTCGCAGGTATTTCGGCTGGAAATTCCCCCGAAACTTCAACCCCAATTAGCCCCTTATCGGGGGAAACGGGTTATCCTGGGTGTTCGTCCGGAGCATATTTACGACCGGGAACAGGCAAAGGAGAAAACCCCGGTCAGTACCCCCATGATCATTCAGGTGGATGTGGTGGAACCGGTGGGAAATGAAATATTCGTTTATTTTTCTGATAAAACAAAAAGCTATTGCATGCGCATGGAACCGGTTTCTTTGTATCGTCCCGGCCAGCAGGTGGAGGTCGTAATTGATTTGAACAAAATCTACTTTTTCGATCCGGAAACCGACCAGCGAATTGCCTGAGTCCATTGTAAGGGTCAGCGCTTCCGAAACCGGCTTTTTTTGTTAATTTCCCCGGAAAGGGGGAACCCTTCTGCACCTGAATTTGAACCTTCTTTCTGTGGAGCCGTCAGTTGTTCTATCCTGCCTGCACGAGTTAAACTGTACTTCTGCGGTAAAATTATTTCCGGTTGATTTCTCCAGCCCCCTCCGCTAAATTGCACCGCCTGAAAGGGCAACCTTTCTTGTTTATTCACCAAAAATAGATTCAGCGTATAACGGAGGACATAAGATGGCAAAATATAAAGGATTCAGTAAAAAAGAGCTGCTGGAGATATATCGTCTGATGGTGCTCAATCGCCGTTCGGATGATAAAGAGCTAATTTTGTTGCGCCAGGGGAAAGCGCATTTTCACATTGGTGGTTCAGGACACGAAGCCGCTCAGGTCGGTGCCGTTAAAAATTTTAATCCCGAAAAAGATTGGGCATACTGCTACTATCGGGATCAGGCATTTGTGTTAGGATGGGGAATGACCGTGGAGGAGGTGTTTTTGCACCATCTTGCCAAACGGGACGACCCCAATTCTGGTGGACGACAGATTGGCGCCCATTGGGGACACCGTAAACTGCGAATTGTGAGTCAATCCTCCTGCACCGGTACTCAGTTTTTGCACGCTGTGGGAACTGCCATGGGTATTCAGAAGTCCGGCGGCGATGAACTGGTGTATGTCAGCTCCGGCGAAGGAACCACCAGCCAGGGTGAATTTTTCGAAGCACTCAATTGGGCCAGTCGCGACAAACTACCCGTTGTGTTTCATATTCAGGACAATAAATACGCCATCAGCGTACCGGTTGCTCAGCAAACCGCTGGCGGTTCCATCTATCATCTTATCAAAAGTTACCCGAATTTGTACAGTGCCAAAATTAACGGAACGGATTTTTTTGAGGTGTACCAGACCTTTCATCGGGCTACCCGTTATGCCCGCCAGGGGAAGGGACCGGCAATTATTATTTCCGAAGTGGTACGCCTGTTACCCCATTCCAGCAGCGATGACCATCGAAAGTATCGTTCGCCGGAAGAGCTGGAAAAGGAACGGCAGAAAGACCCCATTCTGAATTTTGCCATTGAATTAACTGAAAACGGAATTGCCACCGAAAAGGAACTGGATGCTATTCAGCAACAGGTTCGGGAAGAAGTGGATAGGGTAGCGGAATGGGCAGAGCAGCAACCAGACCCGGAACCGGAAACCGCAGTGGAGCGGGTATATGTGCAATTCCGTTCGCCAGAAAAGCCCACACCACCTTCCGGAGAAGGGGAACGCGTGGTGATGGTGGATGCCATCAACCATGCGCTGCATGAGGAAATGGAACGGAACGAAAAAGTGGTGGTGTACGGTGAGGACGTGGCCGATCCCAAAGGCGGTGTGTTTACTGCAACCCGCGGATTAACCAAAAAATTCGGAAAAAATCGCGCGTTTAATTCACCGTTGGCAGAAGCCAGCATTGTGGGGACTGCTATCGGTATGGCGGTGTACGGATTTAAACCGGTGGTCGAAATTCAGTTCGTGGATTACATCTGGCCGGCGTTTATGCAGATACGCAACGAACTGGCCGCCATTTATTACCGTTCCAACGGAACCTGGAATGCGCCGGTGGTTATTCGCACACCGGTTGGCGGGTACATCCATGGCGGATTATACCACAGTCAGAATGCGGAGGCTTTTTTCGCACACATTCCCGGATTGAAGGTGGTGTATCCCAGCAACGCTGCGGACGCCAAGGGGTTGCTGAAAGCCGCCATTCGCGGCGAAGACCCGGTGATTTTCATGGAACACAAAGGGTTGTACCGTCAGTCTTTTGCCGCACGCCCCGAACCGGATGCCGATTATGTGTTGCCGCTGGGCTATGCAAATGTGGTTCGGGAAGGTGAAGATGCCACCATCATTACCTGGGGTATGCAGGTCCAGCGCTCTATCGAAGCGGTGAAAATGCTTCAGGAACTCAATCCTTCGGTGGAAATCATTGACCTGCGCACCATCCTCCCGTTCGATATGGAAACCATCCTGAATTCCGTACGCAAAACCGGGAAGGTGTTAATTGTGCACGAGGAAAATTTAACCGGTGGATTTGGTGCTGAGATTGCCGCACGAATTTCCCGGGAGGCGTTTGAATATCTGGATGGTCCGGTGATGCGGGTGGCTGCACATGACGCTCATATCCCTTACAATACCGGACTGGAAAATTACGTGCTGCCTTCCCCGGCACGCATTGCCAGCGCATTGAAGGAATTGCTGTTGTATTAGCACTTATGGGAAGGGAATTGCAGTAAAAGTGAAACAAACGAAAAAATGGAGACAATCCATGAAAGTTGACGTCAAAATGCCGAAGTTAGGCGAAAGCCTGACCGAAGGAACCATCATAAAGTGGTATAAAAAAGTAGGTGATCCGGTGGAAAAAGATGAAACGCTGCTGGAGGTCTCCACCGATAAAGTGGATTCGGAAATCCCCAGCCCGGTGAGCGGTACGCTGGTGGAAATTCTGGCTCAGGAGAACGAGACGGTGGAAGTGGAATCGATTATTGCGCGCATTGAAACGGAAGGGGAAATTGCCCCCGGAGAAGAGGGGCAACCCGAACCGAAAGAAGCCAGACCGGAAGCCGAACCCGCAAAAGAGAAAGCTGTTCAGCCACCACCTCCACCCTCTGCCGAAGCGGCAAAAGAAGAATCAGTTGCAGTTGCACCGGAACGTCGCCGAAAAGGCCGTTTCTATTCTCCGCTGGTACTGAATATTGCCCGCCAGGAAGATATCTCCATGGAGGAGCTGGAACAAATTCCCGGAACCGGTTTAAACGGGCGGGTGACCAAGAAAGACCTGTTAAAATATCTGAAAGATCGGAAGACGCAGAAAGCGGCGGTATCGACTCCGGCTCCTTCGGTACCTGCCTTTGCCCCCGGCGAAGAGGTCAAAGTGGTACCCATGGATTCGGTACTGAAAAGTATGGCCAAACACATGCGGCTTAGCCTGGATACCTCCGCTCATGTCTATTCGGTTTCTGAATGCGACATGACCCGCATCATGCAGATGATGCAGGAAAAACGACCGGGATTTCTGGAGCAGGAAGGGTTTAAGCTGACCGTGACACCGTTTATTTTGTACGCAGTGGTCAAAGCGCTTCAGGATTTTCCCCGGATGAATGCTTCGGTAGAAGGGGACAATATGATATTGCATCGCCATATCAATTTGGGGGTGGCGGTGGCTTCGCCGCGGGGACTGATTGTACCGGTTATTAAACAGGCGGAAGGGTTGAACCTGCGGGGCATTGCCCGGGCACTGAACGATCTGGTAACGCGTGCCCACACCAACAAACTCAAACTGAGCGATATTGAAGGTTCAACCTTTTCGGTGACCAATTACGGAGTATTCGGAAATATTTTCGGTTTGCCCATCATCAATCAGCCTAATGTGGGGATTCTGGGAATCGGTGCCATCAAAAAACGTCCGGTGGTTATCGAAAGCGAATTAGGGGATACCATTGCCATCCGTTCCATGGCCTACCTTTCCCTTTCTTTCGATCACCGCATTGTGGATGGCGAACTGGGGGGTCGATTCCTGGAAAGGGTAGTGGAGATTCTGGAAACATTCTCCCCGCAGGAAATTTGACATCGAAGGGCGAAAGAAATTTCGCCCTTTTTTATTTCCTCACCCTGTTCCCGGAGCACAGGACCTGCCCTCCGGGAATGCCTCCCCATCCCCCTATACCCCTATTCCCCCTATACCCTTATTCCCCCTATACCCCTATTCCCCTTATTCCCCCTATTCCCCTTCCCTCCCCTCCGGTAAAATATTTTCCTTTAGTTGACCACCAAATCTGGTTATATTTTATTTTGAGCATTTTAGGGATTGACTATGCGATTGTTTTTTCGAATAAATCTGGTATTGGGCATTTTCTTTCATGTACTATTTGCCCAGACGCCAGTGGAATATAAACAGATTGAAGATCTTCTCATTGCCATCCGAACGAATGGTGGCGACATCTATTTTGCTCCGCAATATTTTCAGTTAAAAGAGCAGTACGAAGCAATTCGTGAAGCCTCCCCCACCGTGTTGTCTCTGGAAGACCGACAAAAAATTCAGAAAATTTACCGGCAACTGCAGGAGATTCAGAAAGACTCCGAGAAAATCCGGCCGTACCTGAGCAGTGTATTGGCGGCACGGGACGCCGCTTTAACCAGCGGTGCGGACGATTTTGCCCGGGACAATTTCCTGAAAGCAGAAGAACAACTCCATGAACTGGCGGAGAAACTCAAAAAATCCCGACCTCAGCGCTATCAGGATAAAATCGATCAACTGGAACGGCTTTACCGCGAAGCCCAGTTCGAAGCCCTGCGCAACAAGTTGCTTAGCGAAGTCCGGATTTTCCTCCAGGAAGCAAAAAATCTGGGTGCGGAAAAATATGCGCCGGAAACTTACCATCTGGTCCAGCAGCTTTTCCGGCAGGTGGAAACCATCTTGAAAAAGAAACGATTTAACGATCCCACCCTGCAGGTAAAAGTGCAGAAATTACAACGCGAGAGCCAGCATCTGTTATTCCTTACCCAGATTGCCAGCAAAATTTACCGAAACACCTCTGCGTTTGAAAAATATCAACTCCGCCTGGAGCAAACCATCAATCAGTTGTGTGAGGTACTGGATTATTTTCCGGATTATTCCAACGGATTGCCTGCCGTGCTCAATGACATCACCACCAGTGTGGAATCGCTTAAAACCTCCCTGGAGAAAGAACGCCAGAGGAATCGGGTGCTGGAAGACAGTCTGGCCCGGTTAAACAAACAACTTCTGTTGCTCCAGGAAAAATTGGGAGAACATCAGCGTTTGCTAAGTCGAATCAACGAACTTAAAAAGCGAATGCTGGAATGGGGAGTGGTAACCACTCAGAAAGACAACCGGATTGAGTTGACCCTGAACGGTTTAAATTTTGTTCCCGGTGGGATTTCTCTACCGCAGAAGGAGCAACAGATTATTGAGCGGATGGCGCGGGAGATTCAGAAACTCCCTTACCAGCATATTGAGATTCGAATTATTCAGGCGGCTCCGGGGAATCGACAATACAATCAGACCCTGGCGAACCAGAGAGCCAGATCGGTGGCTTTGCTGTTCCAGACAACCGCTTACATCCCGGATGACAAAATATCCAGCGATGGAGCCATTCTGGAGAATAGCGCTTCCACCAGCGAAGCGATTTTACAGGTGGCAATTACCTTTCAGCAAGAAGATTAAAAGAAATATCAGGTATGGGTTGAACCAAACAGAGAGGTGCTTATGTGTCTGGCTGTACCCATGAAGTTGATTAAACGAGATGGAGATATCGGAGTGGTGGAATTAGGCGGGGTTACCCGGGAGGTCAGCCTTATGATGATGCCCGATGCCCGGGTGGGAGAGTACCTGATTATCCATGCCGGATTTGCCATCCAGCGGCTGGACGAAGAGGAAGCCCGGCAAACGCTGGAACTGTTCCGGCAAATGGGGGAAGATATCGAAGGCGAGTTGAATCCGGAAAACGATAAACCCTCCCAATCCTGAACCCGCTTTGTGCCCATGAAAGAACGGAGAAAAATATTCATCCGTGGAATTGTTCAGGGCGTTGGTTTTCGTCCCTTTGTATTTAATCTGGCCCGACGCTTTGCCCTGACCGGCTGGGTGTTAAACGATTCGCTGGGAGTCACCATTGAAGTGCAGGGGGAGCGCCACCAGCTGGAAGCGTTTTTAAACCAACTTCGGTCCAGTCCGCCGCCTCTGGCGCAGATCACCCGGATTCAGGTGGACACCATCCCGTTTCAACCGGAGGAATCATTCCGGATTCGCCAGAGTGAACATCGGGAAGACAAATTTGCTTTCATTTCGCCGGACATGTCCATTTGTTCGGATTGCCTGCGCGAACTGTTCGATCCCCACGATCGCCGTTACCGCTACCCATTCATCAATTGCACCAATTGCGGACCGCGGTTTACCATCATTAAAGATGTTCCTTACGACCGTCCCAATACCACCATGGCGCCATTCACCATGTGTCCGGAGTGCTCACGGGAATACCACGACCCTACCAATCGGCGTTTCCATGCGCAGCCCAATGCCTGTCCGGTGTGCGGACCAACCATCTGGTTAGCCGATGGAAAGGGGAACCGTTTACCCGGAGATGCGATCACGGAAACCATTCGGCTTTTGCGAGAGGGGAACATCGTTGCCATCAAAGGGCTGGGGGGATTTCATCTGGCGGTGGACGCTACCAACGAAGCGGCGGTGCAACGGCTGCGCCGGCGGAAGCACCGCTACGAAAAGCCCCTGGCACTGATGAGCGAAGACATCCCTCAAATTCGACAATTCGCCCGGGTCGGCGAACTGGAAGAGGACATTCTGCGCTCTCAACAGCGTCCTATTTGTTTGCTGCGCAAAAAGCATCCCAATCCCATTGCGCCCTCTGTTTCGCCGGATAACGATTATCTGGGAGTAATGTTGCCTTACACTCCGCTGCATTATTTGATCATGCGCGAAGGGGCTTTTCTGGCGCTGGTGATGACCAGCGGAAATTTAAGCGAAGAGCCCATTGTTTACCAGAATCAGCAGGCACTGGAAGAATTGCAGGAGATCGCCGATTTTTTTCTGATGAACAATCGGGATATTTACCAGCGTGCAGATGATTCGGTGGTACGGGTGATGTTAGGGAAAACATCGTTCATCCGGCGTAGCCGCGGGTTTGTTCCCCGACCGGTGCTGGTGGCGGAAAAATTGCCCTCCGTACTGGCAGTGGGGGGCGAGCTGAAAAATACAATTTGCATGAACAAACAGGAATTTTTCTTTCCCGGTCAGCATATCGGTGACCTGGAAAATGCGGAAACGCTGGCGTTTTTTGAGCAGAGCATGAACCATTTTGCAAAAATTTTGCAGGTTGAACCGGAGTTGGTGGTGTGCGATCTGCATCCGGGATATTTGTCCACCCGTTGGGCACAGGAACAAACGCACTGGCCGGTGCTCTCCGTTCAGCATCATCACGCACATATTGCCGCCGCAATGGCGGAGAATCAGCTTACCGGTCAGGTAATTGGGCTGGCACTGGATGGCACCGGGTACGGCCCTGACCAGACCGTGTGGGGCGGGGAAATTCTAATTGCCGACGAGCTGGCTTTTCAGCGAGCAGCACACTTCCGTACTGTTCCCATGCCGGGTGGGGAAAAAGCCATCCGCGAACCCTGGCGAATGGTTGTGGCATACTTGCAACAAATCGGGGCTCCTTTCCGGGCGGAGAATTTCTTTCCGGATGTTTCCGCTCAGGAGGCAGATCTGGTGAGGCAGATGCTGAAGCGCCAGCTCAATTCGCCGCTCACCAGCAGTTGCGGACGTTTATTCGATGCCGTTGCGGCTCTGGCCGGATTGCGCTACCGTGTGGGGTACGAAGGTCAGGCTGCCATGCAACTGGAAGCCCGCGCTGGAGAAATCAACCGA
>CAZBWV010000046.1:0-21468 GCA_964495805.1 uncultured Calditrichaceae bacterium | reverse complement strand
GGGGTCAGCAATTTCGACGTTCCGTTGCTGGAACGATGTGAGGCTCTGCAGCATGTCAACTCCCTGCAACCGCCATACAGCCTGTTAAATCGCAAGGTGGAGAAGGCTATTTTACCCTGGTGCCGGAAACATGGCGTGGGGGTGGTGGCTTACAGCCCGATGCAATCGGGATTACTTTCCGGTCGCTTTGACAAATCGCGTCTGGCGCCGGACGATTGGCGGCACAAAAGCCCCTACTTCAAAGAACCGCAACTGAGTCGCAATCTGGCATTTGTGGAAGAGCTTCAACCGATTGCCCGCAAATACGGCAAAACCGTGGCGCAACTGGCCATTGCCTGGGTATTGATGAATCCGGCCGTCACCTCCGCCATTGTGGGAGCCCGACGCCCCGACCAGCTGGAAGAAATTGTCGGCGGCGCTGGCTGGCAAATCGCTTCGGAGGACATGAAACAGATTGAGAAACTTCAGCAGCACATTCTGAAATAAAAATCGCAAAAACAGATTTACCGGAAGACAAGGAATGGCTGTTTACCCCATCGAAACCCGATAAATCGGAATGAAAAATACCTCCGCTCCACGATATTTTGTGGATTTCCGGATATCCCTTTTTACGACAATTGCCCTGGCAGGTTGATATTCCCGGTTAAAACTTCGCAGTCCGGGTGGTATTCTGACCATCTTTTGCTCCCGAAAATTAACCTCAATGGGAGCCATTTCATCTCACTTAAAAACCCAATAAATCTACTTCCTGTTTGTTTCTGTTTCACCAGAACCGGATTTCCCGGATCAAAATAAAATGCATTTTCTCGGACCTCTGGTTCCCGGAAAGGTATTTTTCCGGTACGCCGGGAACCCTCCGACAATAAGCATGATAGGCGTGCCCAGTTCTTCTCACAGCTCAGGCAAAAGATCTCCGAAATTGGGCCATGAATTTCATCACAATTTTCGGAAAAACATTGGAAGTGGCAGGAATGAGAGGCAACTCAAACGGGCTGGTTTCCCGGTTCCTGTGAGTGGAGTTTTCCGCACTTATTTCCCCTCCGCAATTCCCAGCTCCTTAATCAACCGATTGAGATAGGTTCGCTGAATGCCCAGTATTTGGGCGGCGCGGGACTGGTTGCCACCGGTTTGTTCCAGAATGCGGGCAATGTATTTTTTCCGGAAACGATTCACCGCATTTTGCAGGGAATCGGGAACGAACAGCGTCTCATCCCCGGAGACCGGTTCACACGATTCCAGAAAAGGGAACTCCTTTTCGCTCAGCTGACGGGAAGTGCACAACACCACTGCCCGTTCCACCGCATTGCGCAATTCCCGAATGTTCCCCGGCCAGGGATAACGTTGCAGTTTTTCAAGAACTCCCTTTGAGTAGCGGAGCTGTGGTTTACTCACCTCCTGCCGAAATCGCTGCAGAAAAAAATCCAGCATTTCGGGGATGTCTTCCGGACGCTCGCGCAACGGGGGAATGTCCACCCGCACAACGTTGATGCGGTAGTACAAATCCTCCCGGAAACGCCCTTCTTGAATTTCCTTTTTCAAATTGCGATTGGTAGCGCAGATGATGCGCACATTGGTGCGGAGGGTTTTGGTCCCACCTACCCGCTGGAATTCCCCGTATTCAATAAAATGAAGCAGTTTGGCCTGAAGCGGAAGCGGTAACTCACCGATTTCGTCCAGAAACAGGGTGCCATCGGCGGCTAACTCCACTCGTCCCTGCTTCTGGCTGACTGCCCCGGTAAAAGCACCCTTCTCGTGCCCGAACAGATCGCTCTCCAACAACTGTTCGGACAGGGTGGCACAGTTGACGTACACGAAGGGAAATTTTCGGCGGGGACTGTTCTGGTGGATGTAATAAGCCAGCAAATGTTTACCGGTGCCGGTTTCGCCGGTAATCAGAACGGTGGTATTTCCCTGGGCTACCGCCTGACACTGTTTAACCACCTCCTGCATTTTCTCGCTCTGTCCGATAACCATCTGCCGCTGATTCTCCCAATCCAGTTCCAGAATTTTCAGACGGGTGCTTAACTGGCGCTGCTCCTGGAGTTTCTCCAACTTCAGCAGCAGGTGGTCCGGGTCCACCGGTTTGGTCAGGAAATCTTCCGCCCCCTGCTTAATGGCTGCCACCACTTCGGGAATACTGCCATATCCACTGAGCAGAATCACCGGCGATTCCGGAAGTCGTTCGCGGATTTCCGGCAATATCTCCAGACCGGAACCGTCGGGAAGCTTCAAATCCAGCAGCACAAAATCCGGGAAAAACGTTTTCAACTTTTCCCGGGCCAGAGAGAGATTTTCCACACTCTCCACCTGGTAACCTTGATGGGAGAGCAAGGTGCTCATCTCGCCAGCCAGCAGAGTGTCATCATCGATAATGAGAATTCGGGGATTCATGGGTTGTCCTTTCTTTCCGATCCATTCACTTTTTGGAGCGGGAAGTGAAGCGAAACGGTGGTTCCTGTTCCCGGTTGGGAGGTAATCTCCACCTTCCCTTTCAGCAGTTCGGTGAATTGTTTGACAATATAAAGCCCCAGGTGGAACCCACCTGTTGCCGTCTTCCCGCTTTTGGGCTGAAATGGTTCGAAGGCGGCGGCAATCTGCTCCCGGGTCATTCCACCGGCCTGATCCTGCACCTGAATTTCCACTTCCCCGCCTTCCGGACGGGTGAGTTGCCGGGCACGAATCCAGATGCTCTTTCCATCGGGAGAGAATTTCACTGCGTTGTGCAAAATGTTCATTAGGATTTCCTGAAAAAATACCGGATCCGTGCGCAAGGTAAGGGATTCGGGTACCTCCTGCCGAATGGTCAAACCCTTGCGGGCGATGGCTTCCTGCAAGCAGTCCAGCACCTCCTGCACCATTTGTTGAATACTTAGCGGCATCCGGTTCAATTGCAATTGCCCCCTTTCGATGCTGGAAAACGAAAGCAGGCTCTGGATGAGATTTTGCAGCCGTTGCACCTGGCGCTGGATTGCTACGGTGGCGTTCTGGAGGTTTTCTGTGCCGCTGGAAAGGGAAGATTGCAGATTTTTCAGCTTCCACAAAATGGTGTTAAGGGGCGACCTCAAGTCGTGGGCAACTTCCGCTACCAGCATACTTTTCCACTCACTGAGCTGCTGAGCTTTCTCCCTCTCCAGCGATTCGCGAATGTAATTCCGGAGGTATCGGATTTTTTCCAGCTGGGTGGCGGTGGCGCTGGCCATTTGCCGGGCCAGGTCCAGGTCCTCCTGCCAGAAGCGGGTTCCCGCACGCTTTTCTCCAATTGCCCATCCCAGCCCGGGGGCGATGGGCAGAAAAAGCACGTACGGTTCCGGTAGTGGAGCAGTGTGGATGGTGAGACCAGATTCTATTTTTTTACGCTGAGCAGGACTGGTAAAAATTTTCTCTTCCTCCTGGAATGAATAAGCCTCCCACCAGCGAACGAATGCATCCCGGTCCTTGCTCATCTCCCGGTCAGAAAGGGTTTCCGAAAGCAGAATCACTTCCTGCTTTTGCACTGGCACAGCACGTTGAAAAACTGTTTGCAGTTTGTTGAGCACTTCTCTTTGTTCGTTCAGGTTTTCCAGCTGGGATAAAAAAGATTTCAGAACCTGAAAACGATCATATTTGATGCGATAGAATCGCCTGTCCACGTGCTGCTGCACCCGGGTCTTTAAAGGATGAAACAGAAGCGCGACCAGCAGGGCTGCCATCACCGAAGCAATGGGTGAATTCAGGGAAAACTGATTCATCAGCAGCAGGGAAAACCCCGAAGCGGAGAGCAGGTACACCCCAATCAGGCTGAGCAGCACAATGGAATACACCACACTTCGCGATATCACGATTTCGATATCGAACAAACGGTGGCGCAAAATGGCAATGGCAACGGTGGTGGGGATGAACAAAATGGCCAGGTTGGCGATCCATTCCGGGATCAGGGGAGAAAAACCAAAAATTTGGGGGACGTTCCAGAGAAAAATGAAAGGAAAGCTTCCCCAGAACACTCCCCAGAGCACCCATTGAATTTTGCGGCGATTTTCCAGATCCGGCTGGCGAATCCAATTGCGAATCATATTAAAAAACGCCAGAATCAGGGTGGCCAGAATGAAAAAGCGAAATATACGATATAAAACGTAATATTGATTCACGGTGACGAGGGAGAACCAGAAACTTTTCCGCAGGAAAAAGACGATCAGCAGAAAAGAAAACACCACACCGATCAATAAGATAAGTCTCGTGCGAAATTTTAATCCTTTCGGGGAAAGGGTGGAAGAGGGAAAATAGTAACTAAATCGTAGAAAAGTTAAAAAAGACAGTGGGTAGCTTATAAAATAAAGACAAACCAGTGGCAACGAAATGGCTTCGGGAAGCTGAATTCCACCCCAGTTCATCATGATGATGTAACCGAAGAGAAATGCCGAGAGTGAAAAGAGGCGATCTTCCGATTGGCGAGCACGGTACCAGACCAGTCCGCCCAGGGAGAAAAAAAAGATTCCGAGGAGAAAATTGATGAGCAATTGCCAGAGGGAATATCGGGGGATGAGCGTGAGATTGTGCGTGGTGCCATTCCGGAAAGTTAAAGCGACCGAATTGCCAATTCGTTTCCTTTCGATGAGTTCTTCCACCTGATGAACATGCTTTACCGGGAAGCCGTCCACCTGTTGAAGCGTTCTGTCGGAAAGTTTTACGGCTGGTTGGTCTTCGGATGGAAAAGTGACGCGAATTCCCTGGTTGCTTTGAATCATTTTCAAGGGAAGGGCGGGGCGCAGCGCGGAATTGTACAATCCCAGCAAGCTGACCAGAAAAGAAAAGCTGATCAAAACAAGAAAAATTTTTTTCTGGCCTTTCATCTTTTTTTCCCATTTCCGGAATAATTTACCACATTCTCCGTTTAAAACAAAATTTTCTGATGGAATCGAAAAAGATGGCGCCGGGACGATGGGAAAAGTGGAACCAGGGGATTCAGACCGAATTCACAGGGAAAACCGGCAGAAAACAGTTTTTTCCCCTTCCTACAGGCACCCCGCGCCGTGCTTCCTTCACAACCTGCCGCTGCAGCGGAGCAGGCAGTTCGTGCAGGAAAACCAGCATGGTGGCATAATCGAAAGCATCGTCCTCTTAATCAGGAAGATCGGTGGCGTCCATGCGCTGGAATTCAATGCCTTCCCCGAGAAAATTCTAACAGGCAAAGCTGAGCATTTTTAAAGAGAGATCGATGGGGGTTACCCGGCAGCTTTTCCGGGTTGCCCATTCCGCGCACAACAAACCGGTGCCGCAGCCAATGTCCCGCACTGCCGCTCCATCCGGAACCAACTCCAATACGATTTGATGCATTTCTACTAATTTGTCGTCGAATAATCTGTGGTACAATGTCCCGTAAGAATTATGACTTTTGTCAGTCGGCATGGTGGATGCCTCATCGACCACGGTACGAAGTTCGTGTGCTGGCACATGATCACATCCCGGATCGGATCAATTAAGCTGCTCGGCGATTATTTCCGCTGCTTTTCGGGCTCCGTCCAGAGGAATGAAGCCAGTTTCCACTTTGCGGCCAAGGTTTTCCACAATAGCCTGTGCCAACTGTTCCGGGGTGGTCTGACGGTAGTCCATCCTTATTCCCGCCCCATGCCGGGCAATTCGCCTTGCCACATAGAATTGCTGGTCAAATTGATTTTCCAGCGGAAAGAACAAAAACGGTTTGCGCAGGGCGGTCAGTTCGATGCTGGTGGTGCCACCGCCTACAATCACTGCCAGATCGCAGGCGGCGTAATGCCTGTAAATATCGGGAATATAGCTATGTAGTTCGGCATCATCGGGCAATTGCGGGGGATTTAAACCGAACAGTTCGCCGCAGACAAACACCATGCGCAAATCGGGAATTTCTTTTCTGATCAGCGGATAAGCCCTGCCACACAATTCCAGTAGTTCTCTGCCTGCCCCCGTTCCTCCTGTGGCACAAATGACCAGCGGTTCTTCACCGTAGCCCAACTCCTTACGGATTTTATCTTGGTTGGCATATTCCGCCGGATCAAAACGCACAATATGCCCCACAAAATGGTAATACCGCTGCGCGATTTTTTTCTTCTGCGGCAGCAGAAAACCGAACCGCTCGTCCGGCACATCATCCGATTCGCCCACAAACAGGTGTGTCACCTGCGAATGTGTTTTTGCCAGCGCTTTCAGCCATTTCCTGGTGTACAAATACACGCCTAATCTGATCTTTAAATCTTTTTCCATAGCCTGGTGACCGATAAAATCCTCAATCATAACAAGCGGACATTGCAAGCGGATTTGATCGTTAGCCATAGCCAGAACCAGCTCATATACTTCATCACCAATGATTAAATCAAAATCGTACTTGTTCAGAATTTGCTGCAATAGCTCAATATTCTTTTCCCGCAGTGATCGGGCTTCCTGAACATACTTCATCAGATCCAGGCTGAAATCGCTGACCGCATGCACACCGGCCAGATTGTAATCTTCCACCCGGTCAGTCTCCGGGAGCAGCTGCTCCCCGGATTCGCGAATGACTCTGGCGGAGAGGCTATTCCCCAACCAGGAGATGTTCACCTGCGGATTCGTCCGACGCAACTCACGGGCAATGGCCAAATCCCGGGTTACGTGTCCCATAGCCGCCTGCCAGCTGATGAAAAGAATATGATTTGCATTCATGATTCATCGCTCCTTTTTAATAATTTGTTTTCATAAAAGTTGTCCAATGATGTGAGCCGCCTTTTGTGCCCCGTCCGTGGGAATGTCTGGCCACCCGGCCTCCTTCCCCAGGTAGGCAACCACTTTTTCGGCCAGAGAGGCCGGTGTGGTTCGGGAAAAGAGCATCGGGACGCCGGCCCGGTGCCGCTTCAGGCGTTGGGAGACGAAAATTTCCTGTTCGAAATGGTCTTCCAGTGGAAAGTAGAGAAACGGTCGCTTCAGAGCGGTTAACTCCAGGGTGGTGGTGTTTCCGGCCTGAACAATGGCCAGGTCGCAGGCCGCCAGATGCTCATGCAGCGCGGGAACGAAACCTTTGACCTCCACCCCCTCGGGTGCTTTCAACGATTCCGGGGCAATCCGCGGACCGCAAATCAATACCACGCGCAAATCCGACATCTTTTCTCGGATGAGGGGAAAAGCCTGTCCGCAAAGATTCAGTAGATCCTTCCCCACCGACGTGCCGCCGACGGTGCACAGCAACAGCGGTTCGTCGCCGTAACCCAATTTCGCCCGAACCGCACTTTTATCGGCATATTCCGCCGGATTGAAGGGGAACACGTAGCCCAGAAACCGGCAAACTTCCTGGGCCAGCTTGCGTCGATTGGGCAGCAGAAATCCCAGGCGCGTATCCGGCACGTCCTCCTGTTCGCCGATGAACAGGGCAAGCTTTTTCCTCCCATCAAATTTTAATCTCAGAATCAACCCTTTAAACACAAAGGCAGAGTGAAATACACCGGCGCCAACAATAAAACTCCAGCTAAATCCGACGAATGAGATGGCGGCAAGGGATTTACTCCCATCTTTTAGGGCCAGATAAATATGCCAGAAGCCGATGATGTAAAACACCGTCTCAAGGGGACCGAGCACACCGCCCAGCATTAGCCGGTTGAGAGAAATTTCGCTCAGGATTTTTCGGGACATCTGAGAGAACTCCAGACCGCCGTAAAATCCACCGTAAAGTAACCAGTCAGCACCAAATCCCATTAAAGCAGCCAGAATGCCGCTTAAACCGGTAATGAATAAAAATTTTTGCTTTTTCATGAAAAAACACTCCGGTCACGATTTACAGTACCACTTCCACACCACTCGGACCGAATTCTTGCGGGATTTTGCAATGAGTAACTGTTTTTCCAAATTATAGTTAAACTGCTATTTTTTGGATTCCATATACAAAGAAGCAGAAGGAATTGGCGAAGGAGGAAAGCCCTTTTTCACATTCCGCAGGAACAGGGCAAATTGAAGCTGTTGTGTAAAAACTCTTTTACAAAGTAGAGAAAATTCAAGAAAAAATCAAGGGAAGAAATCCCAAAATTACCTGCTTTAAGAAATGCAACCTATTGAGTCATTTTAAGCACATTCCGCTTCTTCCCGTTTTTCTCCCATTCTACGGAACATCCTATGTTTGTAAAAATGTGGTGGTCAAACCAGAGATGGCAAGAGGAGAAGTCACCAAATACCCGGCAACCCGGTTCAGATTCTCGAATTAACTGAATAAGATAAGAAATCCGGCTATTTTTTGCAAATCCGGAGAGGAAAAGGAATTATTGTCATCTTTCAGGATGAGAACTGGTTTTTCCCGATCCTCGGCACTACAATTGCCAATTTATCGGGACACCACCATTTTGAGCATATCCACACCAGGGTTATGAAATCCCTTTTATTTGGAACCGCCGTTTTCGTTTCACCGGGAGCCCATCCCTTCTCCCATGCCAGTGACCACCGCTTCCACAAAACTGCACATCTGTATAGAAAAGTAAAACATTTCTGAACCGGTCACCGGCTCCGTCCGTCTGGCTATCTCCAGTAATTTCAGATGGTTGCTGCATTTGCATGATTCTGGCACCGGAATTGATTTTATCACGGTAGAATCAATAAGGAGCACAACATGTGCGTGGCAACCGAACAAACGGAACACCCGACTCGCAGTAAACCGATGGCAGATTGGACAGATCATCATCCGCTGTTCGGACCGATCCATTTTATTATTAACCCGGCTGCAGCGGCCGGACGCACCGAAAGACGCTGGTTCCGGCTGTTTCCGTATTTACCCCGACATCTGCCCGATAATTTCACTTATTCTCTGACCGCCTACCCGGGCCAGGCTTACCGGATTGCCCGACTGGCGGTGCAGTATGGCTGCAAACAGATTGTGGTGATGGGTGGAGACGGAACCATTCAGGAGGTGGTCAATGGCCTGTTTCACCACGGAGAACTGATTGAACCCGGGGTGCGGTTGGGAATTATCAATAGCGGAACAGGCCAGGGACTGGCACGCAGTCTGGGCTTGCCGGAACGATTCGACGAGCAGCTACAGCTTCTACAAAATGGAAGGGTTCGACCCATCGATCTGGCCAGCGTCACGTATCCGGGAAAAGACGGACATCTGCACCGTCGTTTGTGGGTCAACGAATGTCAGATAGGGCTGGGTGGGCAGGTTGTTCAAAAATTGCATGGTCATACCAAACGGTTAGGTGGCTTCCTGGCTTTTGGTGTCACGGCACTGAGCACCGCCATGCGCTATCCGGCTCATCGAATGGAAATTGCGCTGGATGGCTTCCGACAAATCCAGCGTCCGGTTCTTGGCATAGTCATCGGAAACGGTGCATTGACTGGAGGGGGCATGCATCTGACCCCTCTGGCTCAACCGGACGACAGCTATCTGGATGTTCTGCTGATTCACTCACAGAATTTCATCGCCCGATTGCGCAATTTCCCGAAAATCTATTCCGGTACCCATATCGACTGTCGGGATTTTAGTTATTTCCGTGCTCGAAAAATTGAAATCACCGGCTCCGGAGAGGTACCCATCGCCGCCGATGGTGAATTTCTGGGCTTTCTCCCCGCCACAGTGGAAATATTGCCCGGAGCACTTCCCGTTATGACACCCAATAAAGGAGATTTATCATGAAGACCTTCCCGGAAAAAATTCAGAGAATCGAGTTCGAAGCTCGAATCTTTGTTTCTTTTGCCATTGTTGCTGCCGTTTGTGGTCTCTCATTCACCGTATTTCAGCATTTCCCGCTGACTGGTGCGCTACCGGGTTTGCTCATCGGCCTGTCCGAGAACCAATCTCTCACCCTGGCATATCTGCTGGCAGCGCTGACCATGGTTGCAGCCTCCCTGCTGCGCATGTGGGCAGGCAGTTTTCTCACCTCCCGTCGTATGATGCGATTTGAAGTGCAGAACGACGGATTGGTCACCGGCGGTCCGTACCGGCTGGTGCGAAATCCCATTTACCTGTCCGATTTGATCGCCTTTGTGGGTTTTGCCCTGGTATTGCCACCGATTGGCCTGCTCATGCCGCTGTTGCTGTTCTTCCACTACGAACAAATCATCCGTTACGAGGAAAAAGCCCTGCGCCGCAATCATCCGCAGGCGTTTTCCCGATTCTGCCAGCTGGTTCCCCGGCTCCTGCCAGACCGAACCATTTTCTCGCGCTTGCGGAAAGCCCGTCGGGAATGGGTGATTAATCGAGATGGTTTTGTGCACAATGCACTGTATCTGTTGTTTATTCCCGGATTTTTGTGGAGCGCCTACACCCACTACCTGCTCCATGCACTCATCCTGGGTTTACCGGCAGTGGTTTTGTGGACGGTCCTGCACATTCGCATTGGATTAGGTCATTCCACCCCCGGAGCAAACGTGGAATCAGTGAAACGATGAAACCGTAATTCAGAAAAAAAGAGGAAGGATGTAAAATGCAATCATTAACTTTTTACGTACACCAGACGGATTCTCAACCGCTGCGGGATGCCTATGCAGCACAGATGATTGAACAACTTCAGAGAAATGGACACCGGCGGGTCTCTGACCCCCATCAGGCACGGTTTGTGTTAAACCTGACCGATATCCAGTCGCCGGGTATTTTCCGGCGCAACTCCCGCGCGATTTTTGTCGTCTCGCTGGTACTGGCATCTCAACCATACTCTAACCTTCAAGCGGTGTGCTACCAGACGCTGGTACGAACCCTGGCCAATCTGTGCCTCTGTGTGGTGCCGGATGCTCCCGACCTGAATCCGGACCGATCATTGCCCTCAGCCCACATTTACTTTACCACCCCCGAAGCGGGGTATTACGGGCTCCCCTTTCATCCGGAACAGGTATTTCGCCGCATGTTGCCCATCGTGGGAGCACGGTTTGCCATCGAAAACAGCTTTTCGGTGGACCTGCCCCGGGCATACTGGCATCATTCCGCTGTGGTGGAACAAATCCGGCATTACGGAAAGGTACTGGATGAACTGGGTGTACTTCCGGCACCATTTCCTTTGCAAAAATTCCTGAATCCCGATGATATCACCCATCTTTATCAGCTCTTTCAGGTAAAAGGGCTAAGTTATGGGAATCTCAGCGCCAGAGAAGCCATCCCCGGTCTGGGCGGCTCTACCTTCTGGATGACTGCCCGGGGAATCAACAAAGCACAAATCGGGCAGATTGGTCAAGAAGTGCTGCTGGTAAAGGGCGTGGATGAGCTCCGTGGAGTGGTGATGGTAAGTGTTCCGCCGGACTACGATCCGCGTGCGCGTGTTTCCGTGGATGCGGTCGAACACGCTCTGATTTACCGAACCTTCCCGGCAGTTGGGGCAATTGTACACGTACATGCCTGGATGAAAGATATTCTGTGTACCCGTCAGAATTTCCCCTGCGGAACCGTGGAGCTGGCCCGGGAAGTGGTTAACCTGCTCCAACAAACACCCGACCCCAACCGGGCTGTGGTGGGACTTAAAAATCACGGCATCACCATTACCGGACCGAACCTGAAAGACATCTTTCATCGCATCAGCCATCGGTTAATTCGACAGATACCCATGGTCGCTTAAAAATACTTTTAACCCGAACAGAAAACCCGTTTGAGCCGGAAATTCCTGTTTTTAACCAATAAAAAAGGGAGGATTCAAAAAAACAAATTTAAAAGGGGGTATGATGAAAATCATCATTCAATCCGTTCTGGTCAGCGGTTTATCGCTTCTGATACTCTGGGAGATGTTTTCAATCCAGGGGTGCTTCCGGGGAGTTCCGGAAGAAGAAATTTTTAATCTTGGTGGCATGGGTCCATCATTCGATGCATATGGGTTATGGAAAGGCAAATTGAAATTGAATGAAAATCAGGATACGACCAGATATTTGAACACGCTTGCCCTCATCTCAACAACCGGGGAATCCTTTTTTCTGTATTCTGATACAAACAATACATTCTATCCGTTGATTTCTTATGGTTTTCTTAAACAAAATGAAATAGAAATATTTGGAACGATGACTGTTTTTGACACACCCGGGCCACCAATCGGAACATTAAATATTTCTGATGGAAAAATGACCGAAGTTCATCCAGGATATCGTATGATGGCACAATGCATTGGTTCGACTCCTCCGCTAAATGGGAGAGGAACATTGAACCTGACACGGGTGGATTCGAATTACAGCATCCCGCCATCTTATTCTAAAATTACCGGCCATTGGGAATCTCAAGAAGCTAACGACACGATATTTTTCGATATTCAGGAAAACGGGAAGTTCACCGGCGGTAATTCCAGTGGGGGCGAATTTAACGGAAATATTCTCATTAATTGGACGGATAAAAATTTTTACTTCATAAACTCATTCGAAATAACCGGGTGCGGAAACCAATGGAATGGTACCTATCACGGATTTGCGACCATAATAGATCATCATTTAAATTGGGTTGTTGTTAACCAGGACGAATCATTCGGCATTTATCTGAAATTAGAACATTATGGCAAATAGGAAGGTAAATAACATGTCAGGAAATTCCGACACCGGATACGGGTCCTATCGTGCACGCAACGTTGATATTAACCGGACTGACCACTCCAATTTTCATCAAATCCGGAGGAACAAAAAATGTTTCAAAGAATCATTTCCGGAATAATGGTTCCGGTAATAATCATCTCCGGTTTTACCGGAATCCTTCTGGCACAACAGGAGGGCAAAATTATCACCATTCATCCCGCAATTGGAAAAACCATTACCCCGGAAATTCGGGAACAATATGATCTGTTTCCGGAAATCAACGGTTTCGAATTCGCCATTTTTCGGCAAATGCCCGATAGTACCTATTCACTACAAATCGTATATCACGAAGGTGGAAGGCGCTTCCAGATAACCCGGAGATTGAGCCGGGAGGATTTTGTCAGGCAGTTCGTTATTCCCATCCGGCAAAGGATGCGGATGAAAACAACATACCCAACTAAGACGGTGGTCCGTCTTTCCACCCAAACTCAGGGGCAGCATACCTGCCGGCTGGTTGGAGTCCGGAACGATTCACTGGTTTATCGTTCGGATACCCCGGAGCTCCGGACTTTAGCCCTTTCTGATGTAACCGGCCTGTGGCTGGTCCGGCACAGCTCCTGGAAAAAGCCGTTACTGATTACATTGGGCGCCTCTGCCTCAGGCGCAATCATTGGTTTTGCTCAGGGAGACGATCCGCCGGGATGGTTTAGCATGAGTGCCGAAGAAAAAGCGACATTTTTGGGAGTTGGATTTCTTGCCACCGGTTTAATCGCCACAGCCTTTGTCAATACCATCAAGTCGGTGGACATTGAAGTGCCCTGGGAAGGAAAATCGATCGGTGAAAGAAAAGAATACCTCGGCCAAATACTCTCCGGAACTTATCATGTAACACACCAGGCCGCTATTCATGCATCGGGACTCATGATTTACCTGCCGGATAATGGGGTTTTACCAGGTTGGGCTGGCGAATTCAGGGTTTACTTGAAACCCAGAGTTAGTATTGACTTCTGTTACGGTCAATCCGGTTGGAGTTCACCGGAAACGAAGGTGGAAATCCGTCAGGATGACCAATATGCCCACGATGAATGGCACGTTACCCAAAAAAGTCAGTTCAAATTCGGAGGTCTTCAAACAACCGTCCGCTTTAAACCTTATCACAGCCTGCAGCCCATCGCCAGCTGGGGAATAATGCTCACTCAATACAAACATAAAATCACCGAAACCCGGTTTTATACGGCCTTCAACTATCCTCAACCCGGAGATACGTTACAAGAAAAATCAACATCCCACTCTGATGAACCGGAAGGAGGTTGGTCTTTGATCGGGAACCTGGGTTTTCGTTATCAATTCTTTCCGTATCTGCAGGCAGAAGTGATGGTAAGCACCCTCATTTCCAATCGGGTGTATCCCATGATTCGGGTAGGAATTCAGCTCATTTCAGTCAAATAACCGGTGGGATTCAGTCTCCAGTGGGCTGCAGATACAAGACCGGGACTTCCGGCGTTGCGGAACCGATCAGAAATTGCACTGGCTTTTTCGGGGTTTTGCTCCGGCACCGCCGGAAAAAGGGGAACCAATGGGATTGAGCATACAATCCAACGAAAACCATCAACCCGTTTCGGGGAACTAAAAATCGGGGAATCATTTTTCAGCATGCTTCAGCGGAGGGAATTCAAAAACCCGGAGCCAGTGAAGACTCCGGGCCTTTAGGGGAAAAGTTGAACTGAAGAGATCAATTCTGAACCGTTTTTTCTTTCATTTCCCGGACAATTCGTGCAGTATCCATGGCAATTACCAGCTCTTCGTTGGTGGGAATGACCATCACTTTAACCGGGGAATCGTCCGTGGATATTATGGTTTCTTTTCCTTTCTCCACAGAGGTGTTCTTTTGTTCGTCCAGGTAAATTCCCAGGAATTCCAGCCCATCGCATACGCGCTGTCGGACAAATGCGCTGTTTTCTCCGATACCGGCGGTAAAAGCCACAATATCCACCCCACCCATCGCTGCCGCATAAGCGCCGATGTATTTTTTAATTCGATAGGTGTAAATATCCATGGCCAAACGGGCGCGGTCGTTACTTTGATAATTCTCTTCGATTTCGCGCATATCGCTACTAATACCACTGACTCCCAGCACACCGCTATGTTTATTGAGCATGGTGTTAATTTCGCTGGGTGTTAGCTCTTCCTTACCCATAACGTGAAGGACAATTGCGGGATCGATATCGCCGCAACGAGTGCCCATCAGCAGACCTTCCAGGGGGGTAAATCCCATGCTGGTGTCCACGGATTTTCCGTACTTGACCGCTGCCACGCTGGAACCGTTACCTAAATGACAGGTAATGATGCGCAAATCTTCTTTGGTTTTACCAATAAGCTGGGCAGCATGGTAAGAGACATAGCGATGGGATGTTCCATGAAAACCGTACCGCCGGATACCATGACGCTTGTACAACGCGTAGGGAATTCCGTAGATATAGGCATAGTCCGGCATGGTCTGGTGAAAAGCGGTGTCGAACACTCCCACCTGTGGCACATCGGGGAGCAGAGCCTGTGCCGCTTTAATTCCCTTAATGTTCGCGGGATTGTGCAGCGGTGCATAATCGATACATTTGGTCAGCTCGGCAATGACCTCCGGGGTTATCAGCACCGATCCACTAAATGCCTCGCCACCATGCACCACGCGATGCCCCACCGCATCGATTTCGTTTTTATCCTTCAGCACACCATGATTTTTGCTTAACAATATGGTCAGAACATATTCAATGGCTACTTTGTGATCCAGAATCTCGCCGGTGAGTTTAATTTCCGGTTTATCGTAAGCTTTGTGGGTCAGCACGGCACCGGTTAAACCAATGCGTTCCACCACCCCTTTGGCAATCACTTCCCGCGTTTCGGGAATAATCAGCTGATATTTCACCGAAGAACTTCCCGCATTTAATACCAGAACTTTCATGGCCGATGTCCTCTCCTCTCAGCTAAAGCTCAATCGTTTGATTCATCTGTTTCACAATTCATCCAACGGGAACAGATGGCTATTCACCGGTTGCCTCGGGATATTCGAAAATCCCCTTGCCGGTTTTCCGTCCTAAATGTCCCGCACGAACCAGCTTTTTCAGCAACGGGCAGGGACGGTATTTCAAATCGCCCAATTCGCGGAAAAGTGCCTCCATGATGCGCAGCAACTCATCCAGCCCCATCATATCCGCCAGAGCCAGCGGTCCCATATTAAAATTGAACCCTAACTTCATGGCGGTATCGATATCCTCTGCGCTGGCAATGCCTTCCATCAGGATAAACAGTGCTTCGTTGATGAACGGGACAATCACCCGGGTGGTGATGTAGCCGGGATATTCGAAAACCTCCACAGCGGTTTTGTCCAGCGTCTCGGCAAACCGTTTGGTTAGCTTGAAGGTTTCGTCGGAGGTTTTCAAACCACGGATGATTTCCACCAGAGGAATCTTGGGAACCGGATTCAGAAAGTGCATCCCGATAATGCGATCTTCGCGGTTAGTGATAGAGGCAATTTCAGTGATACTGAGGGTGGATGTGTTGGTAATAAAAATCGTTGCCGGATCGCAGATTTCGTCGCACTTTTTAAAGATTTGTTGTTTCAGTTCCAGGTCTTCCGGAACCGATTCAATCACCAGATCGCCCAACCGGGCATCATCCAGATTCCAGGAGAGCACAATGCGGTTCAGGATGTTCTTCTTTTCGCTGGCGGTCATGGTCCAGCGGGCAATTTCGCGGTCGATGTTCCGCTCAATTCCCTCCAGCGCACGCCTGGCGCTCTCTTCATCCTTCTCGATGATAATAACATCCAGCCCTTTGGACGCCACCAGCTGACTGATTCCCTGTCCCATGGTTCCTGCCCCAATGACCACTACTTTCTTAAACTGTTGATCCTCCTCCATGGGCAAGGCACCTTCCTGGGACAGAATACCGATATCCAGCACTTTCTTCTCTTCTTTCATACGCTTCCCTCTACATTTTGTGGATTTGCGACATGCTCTCCTGTCCTACCCACGTTATAAACATGCCAGAAGTTCTTTTTCCGAAAAGAAGAAAGAGACCTCTCTGGCAGCATTTTCCACACTGTCGGAAGCATGAATGCAGTTAAACTGAATACTCTTTCCGAAATCCTTGCGAATGGTGCCTTCTTCGGCTTTTTGCGGATCGGTGGCACCGATGAATTTACGGAAATCTTCCACACAGTTTTCCTTTTCCAGCACCATCACCACCACTTTACCGCTGGTCATATACTCCACTAATTCCCCGTAAAAAGGGCGCTCCTTGTGTACCAGATAAAACTGCTCGGCATCTTTGCGCAGCAGCTTCACCATTTTCAGACCCAATATTTCGTAACCCGCTTTTTCAATTCGCGCAATGATATCGCCAATATGCTTTTCTGCGACACATTCCGGTTTTATAATCGTGAGTGTTCTCTGCTTCAAGATTAACCCTCCGTTGTTACTTCAAACTGTTTCAGATAGTCCCTGGCCAGCTGACGTCCCAGTTCCAGAGCTTTCAGGTTGAGCGGTTCGGTCCCTTTGGGAACCCGGTGCAACACGGCTTTTTTCAGCGATTCGTATTTCACCACCTTGCTAATTTCCACCAGCGCACCCAGTGCCACCACATTGGTAGTCATCACCCGGCCAACTTTTTCGCGGGCGGTCTGGATGAGCGGAAGCGCCACCACGTTTACCGGGGGCAGATGTTCCACAGCGTCGGAATCCACCAGCAGCAATCCGTCTTCCTTCAGATCGCGGGCGTATTTGTCGCACGATTCCTGATTCAAGGCTAACAGGTAATCCACACGGGTGGTTTTGGGATAGAGAATTTCGCCGTCGCTGATGATGACTTCGCTTTTACTGGCGCCACCCCGGGCTTCCGGCCCGTAGCTCTGGGTTTGCACCGCATTTTTCCCTTCGAAAATCGCAGCGGCTTCGGCCAGAATCACACCCGCTAAAATTAATCCCTGACCACCGGAACCGCTCAGGCGAATCTCAATCTTTCCCCGTTTTTGTTTCTTCTTGTTTTTTTCCTTGTGATTCATCGCTTGCCTCTTTCTTGCTCAGTTGTTTTAGTTTTTCCTGAACCTGCATGGTTTCAATCACTTTTTCGTATTCTTCCACAAATTCCGGCTTACGTTCGTTGTGGAACACACCAATAAAGAACTTATCCTTTAACTCTTCAGGCGAATATTTGTTTTTTGCCGTAATCGGCACTGCGTGCTCTTTGTAATATTTCAGCATCTGAGGTGCATCGCCGCGTTTGTTCCATTTCCCTTCGTAAGTGGGACACTGGGAATAGATTTCCACCAGTGAGAATCCTTTGTTCTGAATGGCCTGCATAATCAGGCGATCCATTGCCGGAACATGGTATGCGGTGGTGCTGGCTACAAACGATGCACCGGCAGCGATGGCTAACTTCGGAATGTCGAACGGATGCTCGGGATTCCCCACTTTGGCAGTGGAACCGCGACCGCCGTGCGGGGTGGTGGGAGAAATTTGCCCGCCGGTCATTCCGTAAATGGCGTTGTTCATCAAAATAACCGTGATGTCGATGTTGCGGCGCGCCGCATGAATAAAGTGATTGCCGCCAATCGCGGTCGCATCGCCATCACCGGTAATTACAATCACGTGAAGTTTGGGATTACCTAATTTCAATCCCGTGGCAAACGCAATGGGCCGCCCATGCAGGGTGTGCAGGGTGTTGAAATCCACGTAGGCGGTCATCCGGCTGGAACATCCGATACCGCTTACCATGGCAACTTCGTCTTTGTTTAAACCAAGTTTGTCGATGGCTCGAATGAGGGAGCCCATCACCACACCGTGCCCGCAACCGGGACACCAGACGTGGGGAAACCGTTTCTTGGCACGCAAATAGGTCAGTACAATTGGCTGTTTCATTTATCTTGCCTCGCGAATTTTGCTGATGATCTGGTTCGGGGTAATCATTTCCCCATCATATCGATTAATTCCGTAAATTCGTTTGTGATAACACTCGATTTTCTGAATTTCGTGAATCAGCTGGCCCTGGTTCATTTCCGCCACAAATACCCGGTCCACCTTTTTCATCAGTTCCTGAAGTGCTTTTTCCGGGAAGGGCCACAGGGTAATGGGACGGAACAAGCCGACTTTCCGCCGATGGGCGCGCATGTTCAGCACCGCCTCCTTGGCCGACCGCGCCACCGATCCGTAAGCAATGATCAGTGTGTTGGCGTCGTCGGTGTAGAAGGTTTCGTAATCTTCGATGTTGTGCCGCGCCCGCTCAATCTTATCCCGCAGCTTGTCCATCTTGCGCACAATTTCGTACTCATTATTGGTGGGGAAGCCCATCTCATCATGAGTCAAACCGGTAATGTTGTAGCGATAACCGGTACCGAATGGCGCCATGGGAGTAATAAAGTCGGTGGTAATTTCGTACGGTTTATACCATTCCGGCGGTACAATGGGGGTTAGCCGATTTTCCACGTGAATGGTGGAATAGTCCGGTAAAACCACCTTTTCCCGCATGTGGCCGATGGTTTCGTCCATCAGCAGCACCACCGGTACGCGATATTTTTCCGACAGGTTGAATGCTTTAATGGTCAGATAAAACGTTTCTTTCACCGATTCGGGAGCCAGGGCAATCAGGTAGTGGTCGCCATGGGTACCCCAACGGGCCTGCATTACATCTCCCTGGGAGGCTTTGGTGGGCAAGCCGGTGCTGGGTCCGCCGCGCATCACATCCACAATCACCACCGGGATTTCGGTCATACAGGCATAGCCTATTCCTTCCTGCATCAGGGAGAAACCCGGTCCGCTGGTGGCGGTCATGGATTTTACTCCGGCGACACTGGCGCCAATAATGGCGGCGATACTGGCGATTTCGTCTTCCATCTGGATGAATTTTCCACCTACCCGGGGGAGCTTATCGGACATGTGTTCGGCAATTTCCGTAGAAGGGGTAATGGGATAACCGGCATAAAAGCGGCAGCCAGCGGCAATTGCCCCCTCCGTGCAGGCTTCGTTTCCTTGCATAAATCGAACTTCTTCTGCCATGATCTATTCCTTAATTTTTCGCGTTAGTTTCTTTACTTCTCTTCCTTGGGTGCCTTGGGAGCTTTTCGGGGCGGCCCGATGACCATAATGGCAAAATCCGGGCAGTGCAATTCACAAATTTTACACCCGGTGCACGTTTCGGGATATTTAATATAGACTTTTCCTTCTCTGTCCGGCGCCAGCGTTCCCTGAGGGCACAGGTCGTAACAGATTCCGCACGCTTTACACCACTTCTGGTAAATCACCAGCATGTCCGAACGGCGCATCAGTTCCGGCGTTTTCTGAGTCAACTCTTCTTTCAGGCGCTGGACGGTTGCTTCTTCCATTTTTTTCCTCCACTTCTTTATCTAAAATTGGCACGAATATACTAAAAATTCACATTTTTCTCTATGCTTTTTTCAAAATACCAGCCACGGTTTTTCCGATATCGGCAGGGCTTTTACACACATGGATACCCGCTGCTTCCAGCGCCTTCATTTTCTCCGCCGCAGTACCTTTTCCACCACTGATAATCGCTCCGGCATGTCCCATGCGACGTCCCGGAGGGGCAGTTTGACCGGCTATGAATGCCACCACCGGTTTATTGAAATTCTCTTTTATCCAGGCGGCTGCCTCTTCCTCGGCGGTTCCGCCAATCTCGCCAATCAGAACCACCAATTCGGTTTCCGGATCGTCCTTGAACAGTTTCAGCGCGTCGATGAAACGGGTGCCGATAATGGGATCACCGCCGATGCCGATACAGGTGGATTGTCCCAGCCCCTCGCGCGTAATCTGATCCACCGCCTCGTAAGTCAGCGTTCCGCTGCGGCTAATCACACCCACCGTCCCTTCGCGATGAATAAACCCGGGCATGATGCCCACCTTGCACTTTCCCGGAGAAATGATTCCCGGACAGTTGGGACCAATCAGACGGGTGTGGGTGGTTTGCAAATAGTCGTACACTTTCAGCATGTCCAGGGCGGGAATGCCTTCGGAGATGCACACCACCGTTTCGATGCCGGCATCGGCTGCTTCGTAGATGGCATCCGGAGCAAATGCCGGAGGCACAAATACCACCGAAACGTTGGCACCGGTTTCCTGAACCGCTTCCTGCACGGTGTTGTACACAGGTACCTGATCCATGAATTTCTGGCCACCCTTACCGGGGGTGACCCCGGCTACCACATTAGTGCCGTATTCCATCATCTGCTGGGTGTGGAAGGAACCTTCCTTTCCGGTAATTCCCTGAACCAGCACACGAGAGGTTTTATCGATGATGATACTCATTTTTTCTCCTTTTTCTTAATCTACCAAGTCACCGTTCAACGTTTCCCGGTTAATTATTTAGCACAGCCACCACTTTGCGGGCGGCTTCTTCCAGTGTTTGGGCCACTTCAAAATGCATGTCCGATTTTTCCAGCAGTTCGGCGGCTTCTTCGGCGTTGGTGCCGGCCAGCCGAATAACCATGGGCACATTAATGTCCACCGTTTTGGCTGCTTCGATGATGCCCTTTGCCACGCGATCGCAGCGCACGATGCCACCGAAAATGTTTATTAGAATCGCTTTCACATTGGGATCGGAGAGAATAATCTTGAATCCGTTCCGCACCGTTTCCACATTGGCACCACCACCCACATCCAGGAAGTTTGCCGGTTCGCCACCAGCCAGTTTAATAATATCCATGGTGGCCATGGCCAACCCCGCACCGTTCACCATGCAGCCCACATTGCCATCCAGCTTGATGTAATTCAGGTGATATTTGGAGGCTTCCACCTCCAGCGGGTCTTCTTCGCTAATGTCGCGCATTTCCAGAATATCGGGATGACGGAACAGGGCACTGTCGTCAAAATTCATTTTGGCATCCAACGCCAGCACCTGCCCCTGTTTGGTAACCACCAGAGGATTAATTTCCGCCAGGGAGGCGTCGGTGTCCACAAACGCTTTGTACAGACTCAAAATGAATTTTACCGCATTCTTCACCTGATCGCCCCGGAGTCCCAGTCCGAA
>CAZBWV010000045.1:0-42143 GCA_964495805.1 uncultured Calditrichaceae bacterium | reverse complement strand
GCACATGCGGGTGGATTCAACCACAGCCATTTCTCCGGAAGCGGATGTGTTGCCCACCCGATTTGTCCTGGAACAGAACTATCCCAATCCGTTTAATCCCACCACCACCATTCGCTTCCGGCTACCGGAAGCGGCGACGGTGAATTTAACCGTTTATAACGTTCGCGGGCAGGTAGTGCGCAAGCTGGTGGAAAAGCAGATGCCTGCAGGTTATCATTCCCTGATATGGGATGGTACAAACAGCCGGGGAGTCCCGGTGGCCAGTGGCGTGTATCTGTATCGCCTCACTGCCAATAATCATGTGTTTACCCGGAAAATGGTTCTGATGAAGTGAAAAATAAAAATTCTGAACCAGAACTTGGGGGCAGGGGCGTCTATGAAAGATGAATCCTGCCCCGGTCTGGGGTTTATGATTGGACGGAGGTGGCGGGAATAATCACCATACGCCTATTCTAACCTGGCTCATTCCGTTTTAAATGAACCTGAACAGGAAGTTAAAGTGGGGGCGGAGAATTTCCGCCCTTTCCGCAATGCACGGCGCTGAGTTCGAAGCGCCATTTCATCTTTCCCCCGAACCCTTTCTTCCCTTCATCCGGAAGCGGTTGTTTTTCCTTCCTTTTCTCCGTAATTTCGTCACTGGTATCGGACGAACGGAATGTGCGAATGACGAGAGAGAAGAAAAAAAATCACAAAAAATCCGGCGTTACCCCGCTGATGCAGCAGTATCTGGAAATCAAAGCCAAGTACCGGGATATGATTCTGCTGTATCGCATGGGGGATTTTTACGAGACGTTTTATGAGGATGCCAAAATCGTTTCCCGGGTGCTGGGCATTGCTCTAACCAAACGATCGCATGGGAAGTCCGCTGCGGTACCTCTGGCCGGATTCCCATACCATGCACTGGATGCATATTTGCCCAAGTTGATTCAAGCCGGTCACAAAGTAGCCATCTGCGAGCAGGTGGAAGACCCCAGGCTGGCCAAAACGGTGGTTAAGCGAGAAGTGATCGAAGTGGTAACGCCTGGCACCGCCCTTTCTGAGAAAATTCTGGAAAACAAAGCAAACAATTTTCTTGCCTCCGTGGTGGTGGAAAAAGACCGCTGTGGCATCAGTTACTGCGATATTTCCACCGGAGAGTTTTATCTTAGCGAAGTGGCGCTGGAACGCATGGTGGATTATTTTCAGCAAATTTCACCGAAAGAAGTGCTGCTACCGGCCAGCCGATTCGAGGAGATGCAGGCGCTGTTCCACAACCGGCTGGAAGGTGCATTTACCCGACTGGACGACTGGGTATTCCAGCGCACCTACGGCTACGAGATTCTGAAGCAACACTTCCGCACCCCCAATCTGAAAGGCTTCGGAGTGGAAGAATCCGATCTGGGATTGCGCGCTGCAGGTGCCATTATGCACTACCTGAAGGAAAATTACCAGACCGACCTGAGCCACATCTCACGCATTGCCTATCTGGCACTGGATGACTACATGATTCTGGATGCCACCACCCGGCGAAATCTGGAAATCACCAGTGCCCTGTGGGGCGGAAGCAAAGAAGGCACCCTGATTGCCATTCTGGACGATACCCGGACACCCATGGGCGGACGGTTACTGAAACGCTGGATTACTCATCCGCTCATTCGCCTGCCCGCCATCCACGAACGGCTGGACAAAGTGGACGCTTTTTTTCAGCAGGACAACCTGCGCGGTAAAATTCGCGAACTGCTGAGCAAATTCTCCGACCTGGAACGCCTGCTCAGCCGAATCGTGACCGGAAGAGCTAATCCCCGGGACCTGGTGGCGCTGAAAAACTCCCTGAAACTGATTGAACCCATTGCCGACCTGTTGCGATCGCAAACTCACCCCGCTTTGGGCGAATATGCCGAAGCTTTGCAATCCATGGCGGAAGTGGTGCAACTCATCGAAACAGCTATTGTGGACGCCCCTCCGCTGAATTTAAAAGACGGAGGCATCATTCGCGAAGGCTACCACCCCGAACTGGATGAACTGCGCAACATCAGCCGAAATGGCAAAAGCTGGTTGGCGCGGGTCCTGGAAGCCGAACGAGAGAAATGCAACATCCCCTCCCTGAAGCTGGGTTACAACAAAGTGTTCGGGTACTATTTCGAAGTCACCAACGCCCACAAGGACAAAGTGCCGGACTATTTCATCCGCAAACAGACGCTGGTAAATGCCGAGCGTTACATTACCCCGGAATTGAAGGAATACGAAGATAAAATTTTAGGAGCGGAAGAAAAAATTGCCAGCCTGGAATATGAGCTGTTTCAGAAAGTGCGCCAGGAGGTAGGGCAATACGGACGCAGCATCCAGCGCAATGCGGAGCTGATTGCCGAAATTGACGTACTGGCCGGATTGGCCGAAGTCGCCCGGCGCAATCGCTATGTAAAGCCGGTGGTGGACGATTCCACGCGCATTTCCATCAGGGACGGGCGGCATCCGGTGGTGGAACAACTGCTGCCCCCGGACGAACCGTTCATCGAAAACGATACCGAACTGGACAATCAGCATACTCAAATCATCATCCTGACCGGTCCGAACATGAGTGGTAAATCCACTTACCTTCGCCAGGTAGGCTTAATTTGTCTTCTGGCGCAAATTGGCAGTTTCGTCCCGGCCAGCGAAGCCCATATTGGCGTGCTGGACCGCATTTTTACCCGCGTGGGTGCTTCGGATAATCTGGCTTTTGGCGAAAGCACCTTCATGGTGGAAATGCTGGAAACCGCCAACATCCTGAACAACGCTACCCCGCGCAGCCTGATTATTCTGGACGAAATCGGACGCGGTACCTCCACCTTCGACGGGCTGTCCATTGCCTGGGCGGTTACCGAATATCTGCACAACAACAAAAAAGTGGCTGCCAAAACCCTGTTCGCCACTCACTATCACGAACTCACCGAACTGGCCCATCTGTACCCGCGCATCAAAAATTACCGGGTAAAGGTGAAAGAACTGGAAGATACTGTGGTCTTTTTGCGCAAAATAGAGCCAGGCGGAATGGACAACAGTTACGGAGTGCACGTGGCGCAGATGGCCGGTTTACCCCGGGAGGTGGTGGAGCGCGCCCGCGAAGTATTGAAAAACCTGGAGATGTCCGAAGTCTCTCCCAATCGCGTGCCGCATCTGGCACGGCGCCGCTCCGGTACCGCGGTGGACCGCAATCAGCTCAGCCTGTTCGACCTGATGCAGAAGTCCCCGGTGGAAGAAGCCCTGAAAAAAGTGGAAATCGAAAATATGACCCCTCTGCAGGCACTGCTCAAACTCAACGAACTCAAAGAAATGATCTCCGGGAAGAAGTAATACGCTGCCGGAACGTTCCGGTTACCGCTTTCTGCTGCCCGCAGCGAGCGGAAAAGAATCCTGTTCCCCGCAAGTTAAAACTGTGTTTCCATGAAACGTTCCCTGGTCATAGGCTTTTTATTCATTTGGGGGATGGTGGTACGCCTGCCACTTTACCCGCAAATGGCTTCCCCGGTTCCTTCGCTGGATTCGACTACAGTTGCCCGGCTGCAGGCGCTGTGCCTGCAACACCGCACCGGGCAGGCGGATAGCTTGCTGGACTCCCTGCTGCAGCACAATCCAGACAATCCTGAGCTGCTCACTCTGCGGGCATATTGTCTGGTACAGAAAGGGGGAATGGACAACCGGTTTGCTGCACGGGCGCTGTTGCGCAAAATTCACCGGATTGCGCGCAACCGGCTTTTTTACCAGTTTGTGTGGGCAGAATTGTACCGGGCGCAGGGATTTACCGGGATGGCACGCCGCCAGTACGAAAAAGTGCTCCGGCAGAATCCCGATTTTGTGCCCGCACTGGTGGCATTAGGGGAAATCCACCTCCACGAAATGTTGCGCTATTACTACCGATACACCGATACGGAAATTCCCCTTTCTTTTCGGGAGTATGCCATCGACGATTACGACCTGGCGGTGAACTACCTGCACCACGCCATGCGTCTGGATTCCACCAATCAGCGGGCTGCGGTGCTGCTGGGGAATCTCTACTACGAAGCGGAAGAATATGAGAAAATGGTGCGTCTGTTCAGCAAAATGGTGCGGCGGGTGCCCAATTCGCGGGATTTTTATCTGTTTCTGGGATTGGCTTACCATGCGCTGGGCAACTATTCGGCAGCCAGCCAGGCGTTTCAGAAAGCGCTGGCACACATGCCGGAAGATCAGCGCCGGATTTTTCTCAGTCCCGGTTTGCTTACCGGAGAGGGTCCCGGCTCCGCTGCTGCGGATACCACCGACCGCTTCTGGAAGAAAAAAGACCCGCTGTTCCTGACACCGGAGAACGAGCGCTTGCTGGAACACATCAGCCGGGTGGCTTATGCCCAGATGCGCTTTGGTGTTCCCGCACTGCACGTGGAAGGCTGGCAGACCGACCGGGGACGCACTTACATCCGTTACGGACGCCCCCAATATATCGTGGAATACGGTAAATCCATGGAGTGGGGAGCCATTTATCCGCCCCAGCAAATCTGGGTGTACCCGGATTTTCAGCTCTCTTTTTCCGATGAATTCTGGAACGGTGAGTTTCGGTTTACCCAGCCCATGCCACGCAGCAAATCGGTGTTCAAAGAGCGCACCCGGGTGGACTACAACCTGGTGGCGCGGGATGTGTTTGCCACCAAACCGGAACGTTTTGAATTTAAGCGCAGCGGTGGCACGGTTCAGGCGGATTACCGCCTGTATGCATTTGCCGACTCCGCCGGAGCGTACTTCTGGGTTCCCTTTCGCATGCTGGTGAAAAGGGAACACCATCGCCGTCATTGGTTTCGCACGGGATTCTTCTGGCTGGACTCCACCGGTGTGCCGACCCGCTCTGTGGTCGATTCGTTTTTGGTAACCTTCCCGCTTGAACCCGGGCAAAGTCGGGACCACTTCTACTACCGGGCGTTTGCCCGAATTCCCTTACCGGAGTGGGCGGTTCCCGGAAGCACAATTCGCTATGCGCTGGAAATCTGGAATCGCACCCGGGACGCCAGCTTCTCCCGACGGTCGGAGGTCATGGTGCCCGATTTTTCCGACGATTCCCTGTCGCTTTCCTCTGTGGTGGTCTCCCGGCATGTGGAACCGGCGACCGGTGGCGATCCGTTGGTGCGGCATCACCTGCGCATCTTTCCGGAAATGGAAGGACATTTCTCCCGGCAGGATACCCTGTTCATCTATTTCGAAGTGTACCATTTAACTCCCGATGTCCAGGGGGAATATCACTACGAAGTGGAAAACAGTTTGTCACCGGCGGGCAGATCCGGATGGCTGAAGTGGTTCCGCCGCTCTTCCCGTCGGGTAGCGGTGGTGAACGAATACAGCAGTCGCACACCCACCGATGTGGTGGTGCAATCCTTCCGTCCGGAGCATCTTCCGCCGGGGAAATACATTCTGGAGATACGAGTTCGCGATACCATTTCCGGCATGGAATGTCGAAAAAAGCTTCCCATTTTCCTGATTCAGGGGCTTACTGATTAATAATTTTAAATTTACAATTTTTTTTCTTGCAAATTATGGCCAGAGCCATTAAATTTTAGAAAATTAATAGCTTAATTAGAGGAAGACGCAAGAGGGGTAACGAATGAATACTGTGACAAAAAAAGAGGTTGCCAAACGGGTTGCCAAAAAATTGGGTCAAAAGATTTACGTTACCGAAGAATTTGTGAATGCGGTATTCGAAGCGTTGCGGGAAATCCTGAGCGAAGCGGACCCGGAAATTCGTATCGAAATCCGTGACTTTGGCGTGTTTGAGGTCAAAGAAACCAAGCCCAAACCCAAAGCCCGTAATCCCCGAACGGGCGAGATTATTTACGTCCCGGCGCGTCGGAAAACCCATTTTAAACCGGGCAAGCTATTAAAGGATGTGCTGAAACAACCTTTAGAAAAGAAAGAGAAATAATTCCGTTTTTTCATAGAATCCTTGGCTTATCATCACCGCTCCTGCCCCAACGTGGGTTGAGCGGTTTTTTATTTCCGAAAGCAATGGTATGGAATGATTCTCCAGCAAGCATTAAGAGGAAAACCACCAGAATTTAATCGGTAGTAGAAGGAGTCAGTTGTGCCACGATATATGGGATTGGATTACGGAGAAAAGCGAATAGGAGTCGCCATTAGTGACCCCACCGGATTTTTGGCTCAGCCACTGAAAACCATTCACTATCAATCGCAGAAAGAAGCAATTGAGGAGATCTGTCAGCTGGTGGAGGCGCATCAGGTGGCGGAGGTGGTACTGGGACTTCCCCTGACCCTTGCCGGTGGGGATTCCCGGAAAACCCGGGAAGTGCGGGAGTTTGCGGAAAAATTGCGCGCAAAGCTGCCTGTTCCGCTGAAATTATTGGACGAACGATTAACCACCCGACAGGCGCATCAGGTGCTGCGGCAAATGGGGAAAAAACCGGGCAAACACCGCGATATCGTGGACCAGATTGCTGCCCAGTATATTTTGCAGACTTTTCTGGACCGCGGTGTTCGGTGATTGAATCCGCTTTTTGGCGGAGAACCTTTTGAGGAAAGAAGAAAGAGAAAATGGGAGAGAGGAAAAGGGGATAGGATAGGGAAGTGGTCGAAGCTGATCTTTCATGGATCAGGATGTCCGGTTGAGCTCTCCGGGAGCTTTGGGGTTCATGGAGTTTGTCTGTTCATTAATTGGCGGTACAAAAGGTCTCCGGTAGCAGGGCAGTCGGTTTTTCACTCTCCCCGTTGGCATGGCGGCGGTGAAAAAACACGTCCGCCAAAGAATCCCGGGATGACCTGTATTCTCTCTTCCCTTCCAATTTGGGGAGAACATTTTGTGTTTTCAGCGGTTCAATCAATCTGTGCTGTCAGCATCGTCGATGGTATAAAAAATCAGAGTTTCTGTTGTTTCCCGAAAGGAGCAGTAAAAAAATATTCCTTGGCAATATCCCGGAATCTCTTGTATTTTAAATAGTTTGAATTGAGACCAAAATAGCGGAAAGACCTTGAATCGCGCCGAACTGAAAACGACCCTGGTAGTTAGCATTCTGCTCATGTTCAGTTTTCCGCCGTTTCCGCTGGGATTTCTTGTTCCCGCAGCGCTGGCGATTTACCTGCATTTTCTGGAGGGGAAATCTCCCCGTCAGGCGTTCCGATTGGGGTACTGGCTGGGACTGTTGTGGGGGACGCTCACTCTGTTCTGGATTGCATCCAGCACACTGGCTGGTGCCGTGGTCACCATCCTGATCAATTCCCTTCATTACGCGCTGGTGTGGTGGCTATATGCACTGTTTCGGCAGCGCAGTCGGCAATGGGCACTGCTCAGCCTGCCTTTTATCTGGACCGCCGCTGAATACACCCGTCAGTTCAGCGATTTACGCTTTAACTGGATGACCCTGGCATATACTCAGACCTACTACCGTCCGTTGATTCAGATTATCGAATATACCGGCGACCTGTTTCTCAGCTTTATTCTGCTGTGGCTGGCGGTTTTGTTTTATTTGTTGCTGACCAATTATTCCCACTGGAAGTGGCGCGCTCCGTTGCTGGCATCTGGCATGCTGCTTATTCTGCTGGGATTCGGTGAGTGGCGCATCCATTCCCTGCAAACCGGGCAGTATCCGATGATTCGCGCGGCACTGGTGCAACCCAATGTGGATCCGTTCCGGAAATGGGAACCGGAATTTCAGCACGAAGCCTTCCGGATGCTTATGGAAGCCAGTCGGGAGGTTGCCGCCTCCCAACCCGATTTGATTGTGTGGCCGGAGACGGCGACGCCCTTTTACCTCCGTGCCCGGGTGGAAACTCTCATGCACATCCACCAGTTCCTGGATTCCACCGGCATATACCTGTTAACCGGTACACCGGATTATCGATTTAGCGATAGCACCGGGGAGTACCGAACGTACAACGCCGCTTTCTTTTTCCGCC
The DNA here is from genome assembly GCA_964495805.1 of uncultured Calditrichaceae bacterium. Classification (GTDB taxonomy): domain Bacteria; phylum Calditrichota; class Calditrichia; order RBG-13-44-9; family RBG-13-44-9; genus JALXCH01. The sequence continues at coordinate 34,256 of CAZBWV010000045.1, read as the reverse complement.
CGCACCATTCTTATTTCCAGACCTATTACAAGATGGCGCTGGTTCCTGCGGCAGAGAGCATGCCGTTTAAGAACACCCTTTCGTTCCTGCGCAAAATAGATGTGGGCGGCGGCGATTTCTTCGCCGGAAGCGAATATTCCGTGTTTCGCTTCACAATTCCGTTTCGGGAGGGTGTGTGGGACGGGCAACGCTATGTTATTCTCACGCAGGACACCAGCCGGGTAACCCGGGTGGGACTTTCCGCGGTGATCTGTTACGAATCGGTGTTTCCGGATATCGTCCGTCAGTTTGTACGCCGGGGTGCCAATCTGCTGAGTATCATTACCAACGACGGATGGTTTGGCCAGACCACCGGACCGTTTCAACATGCCCGCTATGCGGTGTTTCGGGCGGTGGAAAATCGGGTGAGCGTAATCCGCTGCGCCAACACCGGCATTTCCGGTTTCATCGATCCCACCGGCCGCTATCTGCAAACTGCGGCTCTGAACACCCGACAGAACCTGATCGGGAATTTGCCCATCATCCATGAACAAACTTTTTTCACCCGCCATGGCGACTGGTTCGGAAAAATAATCCTTTACGTGGCTTTACTGCTCATTTTTATTAAATTAGTGGCTTATGGCGTGGGGAAACGTCCGGAAAGGAAACATGGCACGGCTGTGTAACAATCTGGTAATTTGGGGGATATTGCTTCTGGTGGGGTTAACCCGCGGGCAGGATTCCACGAAAACCAATCTGCAGCTTCTGCAGGATCAGATGGTACAGCCGGTGGTTCGGGCGCTGGATTCCCTGAATCTTCCCCCTCAGGCAATTGCCATCCAGGTTACCGGGGAAGACGAACTGAGTGCCTGGATTGAACAAAAATTGAAGGAAGAAGTTTTATCAAAAGGCTGGAACCTTTACCTGGCCGATTCGTCTTTCACAAAAGATGATGGCGTGATGGTACAGATTTCCGGAGCGAATGTGGAAATTCAATATCGGAGCAAGGAAAAAAATTGGTTGTTCCGCACCACGCGTTACCTTCGGCAAGTGGAAGGTGTGTTCTCTTACCAGATCGTACGAGCGGGGGAGATTCTGGCGGTAAAGGAAAAGCATTTTCGCTATCGGGACGAAGTTCCCGCCGGGGAGTTGAAGCATCTGGAAAATCCGTTGCTTCCTTTCTCCCGCGGTACCCGATATTCTTCTCCCTGGATCGATCGATTTCTGGAACCGGTGGTGATTACCGCCGCCACCCTGACGGTGGTTTATCTGTTTTACACGTTAAGGAGTAGTGCACGATGAGAATAAACTGGACCAGATGGCTTGTGCTGAGTGTGGCACTGGCGCTGCTGATGGGTTCCTGCGGTCCACGGGTGAACCGCAGCGAAATGGATGCCGATGCCTACTTTGCCTACGCCAAAAGCCTGTTCGATAAAGGAAAATACCTGGACGCCATTACCGAATTTACCGTGGTCACCTTAAAATTTAGTGGCACTCCGGTGGTGGACGATGCTCAGTTCTATCTGGCAGAATCCCACTACATGAACAAAGAGTATTTAATTGCCGTGGCAGAGTACCAGAAAGTGGTGGATGATTATCCGGAGAGTCCCTATGTGGAAAAAGCCTTTTTTAAGATAGGGATGAGCTACTTCAAACTTTCGCGGCGTCCCGAGCTGGATCAGGAATACACTTACAAAGCGCTTCGTCATTTCCAGAATTTTATTGAAGCGTACCCCAAAAGTGAACTACGCAAAGAGGCGGAAGAGCGCATTGCCCAGCTACGTGCCAAACTGGCCCGAAAACAACTGCTGGGCGGAAATATTTATCGCAAGATGGGTATTTACGATTCCGCCATCATTTATTACGATATTTTGCTGGAAAAATACTACGATACCCCGTCGGCCATTCCCGCACTGTATTACAAAGCAGAATGCCAGATGGAAATGGGTAAATACGACGAAGCCATGTCCAATTTTAATCTGGTTATTCAAAAGTACCCGGACAGTAAATACGCTCGCAAGGCAAAACGAAAGCTGGCCAAAATCCAGGAAAAGCTGGAACGGCAAAATCATCAGGAAACGGCGAAAAAATGAAGAAAATAGGGCTCTTTGGCGGAACCTTCGATCCGGTACACAACGGTCATTTGATTATTGCGGAATATTTGCGTGATGAGCTGGAACTGGAGGAGATCTGGTTCATTCCGGCCAAAATTCATCCGCTCAAGGACAACCGCAACATCACCCCGGAGGAACACCGGGTGCGCATGCTGGAACTGGCAGTGGCAGATAATCCCCTTTTTCGGGTGAGTCGGGTGGAACTGGAGCGCGAGTCGGTGTCCTACACCATCGACACCATCGAAACGCTATTGAAGCAGTACCAGCATTTGCAACCTAAATTCTACTTTTTTATTGGGATGGACAATGTGAACGAACTGTACCGCTGGAAGCGTCCCGGGGACATCTTACGGAAGTGCCAGGTTGTGGCATTTGGGCGACCCGGTTTTACCCCGCACGAGGAGGCGAAACCGTTCCTTCCCTATATCAAATTTGTTCACGTGCCGCTTCTGGAAATCTCTTCCACTTTCGTGCGTCAGCGAATCCGCCAGGGACGTTCGGTTCGCTATTTGATTCCCGATGCCGTGTGGCGCTATATTGATGAAAAACAGTTGTATCAGTAAGTCAAAAAATAACGCTTGCAAAAAATAGAGTCGCCATTTAAATTCAAAAAAAATAAAGGTTCAAAACGCTGGAGGTTGAATGAATTTCCAGGAAATCAAACAGTTAATCAAGGTTGTGGAGAAAAGCAACATTGGCGAGGTGGTAATTGAGGAGGAAGGGCTCAAGATACGTATTACCAAGAATAACAATTCCGCTCCGGTAGTGGTTACCACAGAGAGTGTGCCCACTGTTCCCGCTTCGGCACCTGCACCGGCACCAGCTCCGGTGGCGCCCCCGGCACCTGCTGCGGCTCCCGCACCCGCACCGGCTCCGGAAGCTCCCGCTGCCGCTCCCGAACCCGCCGTTAGCGACAATGTGGTGGAAGTCCGGTCGCCCATGGTCGGTACTTTCTACCGTGCACCGGCTCCCGATGCAGACCCCTACGTGGAAGTCGGTGATGTGGTCAAGGTGGGGCAAACCCTCTGCATCATCGAAGCCATGAAACTCATGAACGAAATTCAATCCGAAGTGAACGGTAAAATCGTGAAAATCCTGGTGGAAAATGCCCAACCGGTGGAATACGACCAGGTGCTCTTCCTGATTGAAAAAATGTAGTTAACGAAAACAAAAGGGGGGACTTCCACTTGTTCAAGAAAGTACTTGTAGCCAACCGCGGTGAAATTGCCGTCCGAATTATTCGCGCTTGCAAAGAACTGGGAATTAAAACCGTTGCGGTTTACTCCTCTGTGGACGAAAATGCACTCCACACGGTATTTGCTGACGAAAGTGTGTGCATTGGACCCGCCCCGAGTAGTCAAAGTTATCTGGATCCCACCCGTATCATTTCCGCTGCGGAAATCACCGGCGCGGATGCCATCCATCCCGGCTATGGTTTTCTGGCAGAAAATGCCGAGTTTGCCGATATGTGTAATTCCTCCGGAATTACCTTCATCGGTCCCCCGGCTGAGGTTATTCGCAAGATGGGCGATAAAGCGGAAGCCAAAAAATCCATGAAGGAAGCCGGTGTACCGGTTATTCCCGGAAGCGAAGGAGTGCTGACCGACGAGAAAGAAGCTATGGAGCTGGCAAAGGAAATGGGTTTTCCGGTGATTCTAAAAGCGGTTGCCGGTGGTGGCGGTAAGGGAATGCGCATTGTCCATAACCAGGAGGAGCTGGAAAAGAATTTTATGATGGCCAAAGCCGAAGCCGAAGCCGCCTTCGGAAATCCGGCTCTCTATCTGGAAAAATACATCGACAAACCCCGCCATATCGAAATTCAGTTGATTGGCGATAAGTTTGGGAATATGGTGTACCTGGGTGAGCGTGAGTGCTCCATCCAGCGTCGCCACCAGAAGCTGATTGAAGAATCTCCCTCTCCCATTATCAATGACAGGAAGCGACAGGAAATGGGTAAAGTGGCGGTGAAAGGGGCGTTGCATGTGGGTTACTACAGCGCCGGTACCATCGAATTTCTGGTGGATTCCCAGCTGAACTACTACTTCATGGAAATGAACACGCGAATTCAGGTGGAGCATCCGGTAACCGAAATGGTGTACAACGTGGATCTGATTAAAGAACAGATTCTGGTGGCAGCGGGGGAAAAACTTTCCCTGCGGCAGAAGGACATCAAACCGGTCGGGCATGCCATTGAATGCCGGATTAATGCAGAAGACCCGGAGAACAACTTCATGCCCAGTCCCGGCGAGATTACTTCGCTCTACCAACCCGGTGGTCCGGGCACCCGTGTGGACACCCACATCTATGCTTCCTACAAAATTCCACCTTATTACGATTCGCTGATTGCCAAACTGATTGTGCACGGTCGCGACCGCAAAGAAGCCATCGGACGGTTGAAACGCGCACTGGACGAGTTTGTGGTGGAAGGAATTAAAACCACCATCCCGTTCCATCAGTTTGTCATCAATACGCCGGAATTCCAGTCGGGCGATTTCGATACCCATTTCATCGAAAATATTTACCAGAAAGAAAGTTCAATTTGAAGCTGGAGGAAACCATGAACATCCCCGAAAATTTAAAGTACACCAAGGATCACGAATGGGCACGGATTGAAGACGATGTGGCCACGGTGGGAATCACCGATTTTGCTCAGAGCGAGCTGGGCGACATTGTGTATGTGGAACTGCCGGAAGTGGGTTCCCGGACGGTTCAGAACGAAAGCTTTGGAACCATCGAAGCGGTGAAGGCGGTGTCTGATCTGTTTGCCCCTCTATCCGGCGAGGTTGTGGAAGTGAATGAAGCCCTGGCCGACCAGCCGGAGTTGATTAATAAAGACCCTTATGGCGAAGGGTGGATTATTAAAATTAAATTAAGCAATCCCGATGAAGTAAATAACCTGCTGAGTAAGGAACAGTACGAAGAATTAATCTGATTTGGATTCCGTGTACCCGGCGAATGCTCCGGTAAATCGAGCAGTTCGTTGACTCAACAGGTTTCTGCCCATGGAGGAGAACATCGGCAGAGCGGATAATTGAATTTAACGAAAATTCAAATGGGATAAACAATGGCATATCTTTCCAGGTCGGAAGCAGAAGTTCAGGAAATGCTGCGTGAGATTGGCGTTGAGCGGTTCGAAGATTTGATTGATTACATTCCCGCGGAAAACCGCTTTCGGGGAACGTTAAATTTACCCGAACCCCTCAGCGAGCTGGAAATTCATCGGGAAATTGAGCGACTGACTGCACGGAACCGGCTGGGAGCCATTTTTTTAGGGGGCGGTGCTTACGACCATTACATCCCTGCAGCGGTTAAACATATTCTGCTGCGTCCGGAGTTTTACACTGCATACACACCGTATCAGGCGGAAGTGAGCCAGGGAACCCTGCAGGCCATTTACGAATATCAGACCATGATTTGCCGATTGACCGGTATGGAGGTGGCCAACGCTTCCATGTACGATGGCGGATCGGCACTGGCCGAAGCGGTTCTGATGGCGGCGCATCATACCCGGAAAAACCGGGTGTTGCTGCCGGAAAACATCAACCCCCTGTACCGCCGGATTGTGGAAACGTATGTGAAGGATCAGCAAATTGAACTGGTTTCGGTTCCAGTCCGTGAGGGAGTAGTGGAACGCCAGGCGTTGCTGGATTTGTTAGATGATGCCACTGCAGCGGTGGTGGTGCAGAATCCCAATTTCTATGGGCTTATTGAGAATCCGGAGGGCCTGGCCGAAGCGATACACGAGAAACGGGCGCTTTTTATTATGTCCGTGGATCCCATTTCGCTGGCGTTGTTAAAAACGCCGGGTGAATGGGGTGCGGATATTGTAGTGGGCGAAGGGCAGGCGCTGGGTAACCCGTTGAACCTGGGGGGTCCGTACCTGGGCATTTTTGCGGCCCGCAAAGCACTTATTCGCAAAATGCCCGGTCGCATTGTGGCTATGACCACCGATGTGGAAGGTAAAACCGCTTTTGTGACCACCCTGCAAACACGCGAACAACACATCCGCCGGGAAAAAGCCACCAGTAACATCTGTACCAACTCCCAGTTGTGTGCACTGGCTGCGCTGGTGTACCTATCCCTGATGGGCGAACGGGGATTGCGTCGGGTGGCGGAACTGAGTCTGCAAAAAAGTCACTATCTGGCCGAGCAGATTGCTCAGCTACCGGGATTCGAATTAAAATACCGGGCACCGTTCTTCAAGGAATTTGTGGTATCGACTCCCGTGCCGCCCGGGGAAATAATTCAGAAGTTGATGGAAAAAAATATTTTTGCCGGAATTGATCTGCAATCTTTCAATATGGGGCAGGGATTGCTCGTGGCAGTAACCGAAAAACGTTCCAGGGAGGAATTAGATCATTATGTGCAGGCACTAAAAGATTTATAATTCGGGTTGGGATATGCCAAAAATTTTGTTAGTGGACGACAACGAAGATATGCTGGAAACACTGGAGCACCTGTTCCGTTTTTATGAATTCGATGTAGTGAAAGCGGTAAACGGCATTCAGGGCATCGAGATGGCGGAAAAGGAACAGCCCAATATCATCATTCTGGACGCACTCATGCCCATCATGAACGGATTTGAAGCCTGTAAAATTCTCAAGTCCAGTCCGAAGACAAAAGATATCCCGGTTATTTTTCTGTCCGCCAATTATACGGAGGACGAGCATAAAATCATGGGACTGGAGCTGGGTGCGGACGATTACATCATCAAACCGTTTAATGCCAAGGAACTGGTGGCAAAGGTTAAATCCATTTTACACAAACAGGAACTCATCGAAAACCTGCGCCAGAAAAACCGGAAGTTGATGGATGAGCAGGGGAGCATTCACAAAGAGTTAGAAGAGTTACGTCGCAAAGCCAGCGAACTGGAGGCCGGGCAGATTACTGATTTTACTACCGGTGTGTACAACGATGTGTTTCTGGAAAAGCGACTCCAGGAAGAGCTGGCACGTGCCCGGCGCTATCGCAACGAAGTTTCCCTGGTGATGTTAGATGTGGATTTTTTCGGAAAGATCAATGAAGTGTTTGGCGAACAGACCGGTGACTACATTCTGATGCGCATCGCCAATGTGATTCTGAATAACACCCGAAACACCGATGTGGTCTTCCGGGTGGGGAGTAATCGGTTTGTGGTATTGCTACCCCACACGGATGAAATGGGTGCCTATTATGAAGCGGAACGAATTCGCTCTGCGGTGGAACAAACCCACTTTTTTGATCAGGATTTTTACGAGCTGAAAAAGCTGTCGCCCAGGCGGAAGCAGGACTACCGTCGGATTACTGTTAGCGTGGGACTGGCAGAGGTGGACCCCACCGCAGTGGAATCGCCCCAGCAGGCACTGGAAATGGTGGAAAAAGCACTCAACCAGGCTAAAGCGCAGGGACGAAACATCACTGTGCGGTATTCGAAACTGAATCAGGATTAAGCGAGCAGGAGTACAGTATGTACAATAAAGTGATTTTTGAGCTGGATCGTGGATGTGTTCCCCGAAATTACCTGCCAGAAAGTGATGTGGAGGAAAAATCGGTAGAAGAGCTCATTCCCTCCAACCTGTTACGAACGGAAGGTACCGGATTACCGGAAGTGGGGGAAAATGAAGTCATTCGCCATTTTGTGAACATTTCCGTGCTGAATCATCATGTGGATAAAGGATTTTATCCGCTTGGTTCATGCACCATGAAATACAATCCGAAAATTAACGAGGACATTGCCGGTTTACCGGAACTGACCGGATTGCATCCCCTGCAGCCGGAGGATTCCATTCAGGGGGCGCTGCAATTGCTTTACGAGATGCAGGAGATGCTTAAAGAAATTTCCGGAATGGCGGACATTACCCTGCAGCCGGCAGCGGGAGCCCACGGGGAGTTAACCGGATGTATGATGATTCGTAAATACCACCTGCATCGCGGTGAGGCTCATCGCACAAAAATGCTGGTGCCCGACTCGGCCCACGGAACCAATCCTGCTTCGGTCGCCATTGCCGGAATGCGTGCTGTGGAAGTGAAAAGCGACGAAAATGGTCTGGTGGATCTGGAAGACCTGAAAGCCAAACTGGACGAACAGGTGGCTGGAATAATGTTAACTAATCCCAGCACGCTGGGGATTTTTGAGCGCAATGTAAGCCAGATTGAGCGATTGGTTCGGGATGCCGGTGGTTTGATGTACATGGACGGTGCCAATTTGAATGCACTGTTAGGGATTGTTCGACCCGGCGATCTGGGTTTTGATGTGCTCCATATTAATATTCACAAAACGTTTGCCTCGCCTCATGGCGGCGGTGGTCCCGGGTCCGGCCCGGTGGCTGTGAGCGACCGGCTGAAGGACTTCCTGCCTGTCCCGGTGGTCCGAAAACGGGACGACCGCTACTACTGGCACTACGACATTCCCCATTCCATTGGCCGAATGCTGACCTTTTACGGAAATTTTGCCGCACTGGTGCGCGGATATGTGTATATTCGTATGCATGGCGATAAAGGGCTGAAAGAAATCAGCCGCAATGCCATCATTAATGCCAATTATTTGCTGAAAAAGTTAGAAGGTGTGCTGGAACTTCCTTATAAAACACGTCCCATGCACGAATTTGTATTGAGTGGTGCACCGCTGGTGAAAGAATACGGAGTGAAAACGGTGGATGTGGCAAAACGTTTGCTGGATTACGGGGTGCACGCTCCCACTGTGTATTTCCCCCTGATTGTTCGCGAAGCGCTGATGATTGAACCGACTGAATCTGAGAGTCGGGAAATGCTGGATTATTTTGCTGAAGCGCTGAAAAAGGTGGTGGCGGAAGCCCGAAGCGATCCTGAGAAATTGCATCAGGCACCGTGGACGACTCCGGTTCGGCGGGTGGACGAACTTCGGGCAAACAAAGAACTAAATGTCGTTTACCAAAAATAAAATCATCCGTGAACCATGGCCGATAAAATCCTGATCGTCGATGACAACCCCCATGTTTTAAAATTGTTAAAAATCAGCCTGGAAAAAGCCGGTTACCAGGTTTTTACCGCGGAAAACGGAGATGTGGGACTGGAGAAAGCCAACGAACTGGAACCCGATCTGATTATTTCTGACGTGATGATGCCCCAAACGGACGGCATCGAATTTTGCTGGATGATTCGGGAGAATTCCCGGATTCCCATGGTGCCGTTCATTTTTCTCACCAGCCTGAAGGATCGGGATATGGAAATTCGTGGATTTCGCGCCGGTGCAGACGAGTACCTGGAGAAACCGGTGGATCGGCAGGTGCTGCTGGAAAAAGTCGCTGCGCTGCTGCAACGCTCCCGGCGGGTAAAGGAAATGGACAGCGGAAAAACACCCAGAGTGAAAGGATTCGAAGGGAATCTGGAAGATCTCACTCTGGTGGAAGTCATCCAGCTACTTAATCTGAACAAACGGAGTGGAACCCTGCGGGTGGAAAGCCAGGAAAACGGCGTACTGGTATTTCAGAAAGGGGAGCTGATTCATGCTGCCTGTGGCGCATTACAGGGGGAAGAGGCAGTGAATAAACTGGTCACGTTTAAAACCGGAATCTTCCGATTCGAACCCGAAATGCTGCAAGTGGAAAAGAACATTTCCGGTTCAACCATGAATGTGCTGCTGGAAGCCTGCCGATTAATGGACGAAGCCAATCTCAAAGAAAATCAGTAACATACACTCTTTTTTTTGACTGCAACGAACAAACAGGACGATTACCAATCTTTACCCAATTCCAAAAAAAGACGGAGAAATTTCCATGAAGGAGAAACGTTACCTTGTTTTGCCGTTGCTGCTCTTTGTCCTTTTCTCGGCTGTGCTGGCCTTCCCTGGCAAGGTGCTGCAGGAGTTTGCCACACCATACAAATTTTCCACCGGACTTACATTTGATGGAAAATACCTGTGGGTGGCGGATTACAAAGCGGACAGGCTGGTATGTGTGAATCCGCAGGATGGCACGGTTTTTCGAGAAATTCCCTCTCCGGGTTTCTGGCCCATGGGACTGGCCTGGGACGGACATTACCTGTGGAACGTGGATAAAGCTCAAAAGAAGATTTTCAAGGTGGATCCTCAAGATGGTACGGTCTTGTTTGCCATCGACGCGCCCTCGGAAAATCCGCAAGGATTGACCTGGGACGGCACCACACTTTGGGTTTCCGATTACCGCACGCGCAAAATTTACCGGATTGACCTGAGTGATGGCACAGCGGTGTTTACCATTCCCGCACCTTCCCGTTATCCCCAGGGTCTCACTTATGATGGTACGTATCTGTGGTGTTCCGATCGCATCCGTAACGAAATTTACATGATTGAACCCCACAGCGGGGAGGTGATTCTTGTCCTGGAGTCCCCGGGACCCTATCCTTTTGGCCTGGCCTGGGACGGGAAAAATATCTGGAATGTGGATTATCAAACCGATAAACTTTATAAGCTGGTCCGTCAGGATGGGGAGCGATATCGCTTGCATCATCGACGCCACACATTATTAACCGCCACGCACCAGGTGACCGGAACAGGAGTGGGAAAAATTCAGGACCTGCGGGTGTATTTTGCCATTCCCCAGGATTTACCCCAGCAGAAGATTCTTTCCCTCTCCTACCAGCCGGAAAAACCGGAATTTGTTCGCGATCGCTGGCAGCAACAGTTCGCTTTTTTCCACTATCAGAATATTCCCACGGAAAAACGAATCCAGTCGATCATGAAGGTGGAGGCGGAAATTTATGCCATCGATTATTTTATCTTTCCCGATCAGTGCGGAACGCTAAACGATATTCCGGAGGAAATCCGACAGCGGTATACCGCAGATGGGAGTAAGTACCGCATCAACGACCCGTATATACAAAAAACCGCCCGGGAGGTGGTGGGCAGCGAAACCAATGTGTACTGGATGGCGCGCAAGATTTTTGATTTTGTGCGGAAAACACTGGAATATAAATTGGAAGGTGGCTGGAACACAGCACCGGTGGTGCTACAACGCGGTACCGGTTCGTGTTCGGAATACACCTTCAGTTTTATTGCGCTCTGTCGCGCAGCGGGTATTCCCGCACGATATGTGGGGAGCTATGTGGTGCGGGGGGACGATGCCTCTCTGGACGATGTGTTCCACCGATGGCCGGAAGTGTATCTGCCCAACTACGGCTGGATTCCCATGGACCCCCAGGGTGGCGATCGGGAATCGCCCCGCGACCGTGCCATGAATATTGGCCACCTTTCCAATCGATTTTTGATTACCACTCAGGGGGGTGGCGATTCCCGGTACATGGGTTGGTATTACGACACCTACGAAACATTGGTTACTGATCCGCAGGTTAAGGTGAACGTCGAAACCTTTGCCGAATGGGAACCGATTGAAGTGGAGAAATGAAGGAGGGGGATAGGGGGATGAGGAATGTAAAATGTAAAATGTAAAATGAATGGGAGTTAAGGGGTGTAAGGAGAGGAGAAGGAATATAGGGGGAATAGGGGTTATAGGGGATATAAAGGATTTAGAGGGAAAGGGGGAGTGGAGGGGCTTTGGGAAACGTTTGAACCGGGTGTTGGTATAATGTACGGATTGACCGGGTAAGCAGACATTTTCGGAGATCCTGAGTCATGATATTTAAGTTAGGAAATCTGTGACGATGATCGTATATTAATGGGCTAAATATAATTTATCAGGAGGAATCAATTTATGCGAAGAATTATTTCGGTTTTGTTAATCAGTGTAGTGTGGACGCTGGGGCTTCTGGCACAGCAGCAAGAGCAAAATCCCCAGGAAATGAATATGGAAGATATGGCCAAAGCCATGCAACAACTCAGCGAAGCGATGCAAAAAGCCTCGCCGGTGGAACCGGTGAATTTCCGTACGTTGAAAGCGCTGCTCCCCAAGGAGTTACCTGGAATGAAACGGTCCTCAGCAGAGGGTTCGAAAACCAGCGCCATGGGTGTAAAGGTCTCACAGGCGGAAGCAACCTATTCCGGCAAGGACGGAGCAACCATTCATATCCAGATTATGGATATGGGAAGCATGAAGAACATGGTCGGTATGGCTATGGCCGGTTGGGCAATGGCAGAATACGACCGGGAAACGGATACCGGTTACGAACGAACTATGGAATACAAAGGTAACAAAGCGATGGAAGAGTGGGACAATGAGTCGAAGTCTGGCAAGATAAGTGTGCTGGTGGCCAATCGTTTTGTAGTAGAAGTAGAAGGGGATGGTGTGGATATGAAAACCATCAAAGCTGCGCTGGATAAAATTGATCTGAAAAAACTGGAGAGTATGAAGGACGAAGGAGTGGGGAAGAGTAAATAAGCACAGATTCAGTTCTGCTAAAAATCCAACCATTTAAAAAACGTCGGGAGGTATTGCCAGCCTTCGCAGAGGCTGGACTGTTTGGCCATTTTATTTGTGCCCGTGAATCCCGACGTTTTTAAATGGTGGATTGCCTCAGGACAAAAATTTACTTAGCTCGCGAACTTTATCCGTTTTCTCCCAGGTAAAATCTTTTTCTTCTCGCCCGAAATGACCAAAGGCAGCGGTCTTTTTGTAAATCGGTCTTAAAAGTTCTAAATGATTAATCATCCCTCCGGGAGTAAAGTCAAAAATTTTCCGGACGGTTCGGGTGATTTCCTCATCCGGTAGTTTGCCGGTACCAAACGTTTCCACCATCAAACTAACTGGTTCGGCGACACCAATGGCATAAGCCACCTGAATTCCACACCGCTCTGCCAATCCCGCTTTTACAATGTTTTTGGCAACATACCGGGCAAAATACGACGCCGAACGGTCCACTTTGGTGGGGTCTTTTCCGCTGAAGCAGCCCCCTCCCTGATAGTACGCACCGCCGTAAGTGTCCACCACAATTTTGCGACCGGTCAAACCCGTGTCCGCTTTGGGGCCACCGATCACAAAACGACCGGTAGGATTGATGAAATATTCCATTTTGTCGCTGCGTAAATTTTCCGGAATCACTTTGTGGATCACTTCTTCGATAATGGCTTCTTTCAGGTGTTTCATCTCCACATCCGGATCGTGGTTAGCGGAAATAACCACTTTTTCCACACTCACCGGTTTGTTATCCACATACCGCACGGTAACCTGGGATTTTCCGTCCGGCCGCAGGAAGGGTAAAATTCCTTTGCGACGGGTTTCGCTGAGACGCATGGTGAGTTTGTGCGCCAGCAAAATGGGCATGGGCATCAGCTCGGCGGTTTCGTTGGTGGCATAGCCAAACATCATACCCTGATCACCGGCACCGGCGCGATCCACGCCAATGGCAATGTCCGGGGACTGCTGGTTGATGTTGGTCAAGACCGCACAGGTTTCATAGTCGAATCCGTACTCCGGTTTGGTGTAGCCAATTTCCTTCACCATTTCACGAACCACGCCGGGAATATCCACGTAACATTCGCAGCTGATTTCACCGCCCACAAATACCAATCCGTTACTCACAAACGTTTCGCAGGCCACCCGGGCAAAGGCGTCCTTTTCGATAATGGCATCCAGAATGGCATCGGAAATCTGATCGGCAATCTTATCCGGATGCCCCTCGGTGACCGATTCGGAAGAAAACAGATATGTGCTCATGGTGTCTCCATCTATTTCATTTCTTTATCAAAACCAGGGCGTTTCGTTTAACGAACGCTCTCCACAATCTTATTTGCTCTCCTGACTATAATCGCCTATGTTCAACTGTTCCCATTTGCGTTCCACCCGGCTGTGATCACCTAAAATCGAATATTCCAGCACAGCGCCTGCCACATAGCAATGTTTCATGAGGATGGAATCCCGGATTCGCGAATCACGAATTTCGCTCCCTTCCCAAACCGTCACGTTAGGGCCTATTACAGCATTTTCCACTTTCGCATCGGGATGAATGTACACCGGAGGAATAATCACCGTGTTGGGATAGGCGTAGCTGGCCCGGTAAAAATCTCGCCGGAGCAGGATACCGTTGGTCTCCAGCAGGGTTTCCGGTTTACCGCAGTCGTACCAGCCTTCCACCGGAAAGGTGGAAAGCTTTTCGCCGTGTTCAATCATCAATTGCAGGGCATCGGTTAGTTGAAATTCATTATTGGTTCGGATGTTCTTCTGGATGAGCTCTTCCAATGCGGATTTTAAGCGCGCACCGCTGCGGAAGAAGTAAAGACCGACCAGGGCCAGGTCCGAAACGAATTCCTTTGGTTTTTCCACCAGTCGGGTGATGAAACCGTTTTCATCCAGTACAGCCACCCCAAACCGGCGTGGGTCGGCAACTTTTTTTACTCCAAGCGTGCTGTAGGGACTCTCCAGCACCGGTTTTAAATCCACATCGTAAATTGTATCGCCTAAAACGATGATGAGTGGCTCGTCCTGTAAATAATCCCCTGCGGTGTAAATGGCATGTCCCAATCCCAGGAATTCGGTTTGAGGAATAAACCGTGAGGGAACCTGATACTGGGTACGAATGAACTCCTGTACCTGTTCACCCAGATGACCGACGACAAAAATCAGTTCATCCACCCCGTCGTCAATCAGTTTTTCCACAATGTGGGCAATCATGGGTTTGTCGGCAACGGGCAACAGTACTTTAGGATGAGTCAGAGTGTGCGGGCGCATGCGAGTTCCGAATCCTGCTACTGGAATAATGGCTTTCATCGTATCTGTTTCCTCCCGTTATTCAATCTGGCTTAACTGTTCTTTCAGGTAGTTGATGTTATCGATGACCAGCGGGTCTTTACCGTACATGCTGGCCAGGTAGTAGCTAACCCAGTCCCCGATATCAATCAGCGAAAACATTCGTGCAAGCCTGCTTTCGCCCTCGCTAAAGATTTCAAAGATCGGTACGTCAATTTTGCGCAGAATGTCGCGGGTAATCTTTACCCGGGTGAGATTCCGGGATAATTCCCGATTGTTGCGTAGAAAAACCACACAGAGATTTTGCAGAATTTTCCGTGGTGCTTCCCATCCCATGATTTCGTTGTGGTTCAACTCAGGTAAATTGTTGTGGAAGGCCAGCGTTTTGGCGTTTTCGTTAAGCTGGGTGCACCAGCGAAAGCCCACCGCATACAGGTCTTCGCAGGCGGAGTAGATGAGCGGAATCCGGTTAAACAACTTTTGAGCAATATGATTGGGCAAGTTCTGACCGTGAGTTTCCTCGGGATGGAAACGGTGGTTCATGTTCTCCAGAATTTCCACTGTTTCGCGGATTTCCGATTCTTTATTCGAAATAAGTTTGAGCTGTTCAAATAGGTGTAAAATGGAGAAAAACATATAGCCCAATGCCTGGCGGGGCGGATATCCTTCCGGAATGCGGATATGGGGCAGGTTCTCCGAGTGGGCGAATTCCATCAATTTTCCCCCGGAGGAAATCAGTACCATGGAAGCACCGCGTTTCTGCGCCTCCTGTACGCCGTGGAGGGTTTCCTCCGTGTTGCCGGAATAGCTGCATCCGATTACCAGAGAATGTGGACCCACATAAGCGGGTAAACTGTAATTGCGGTTCACTAAAATGGGGATTGGCAGTTCGTCTCGCAAGTAGCCGGAGAGCAAATCGCCAGCAATGGCTGAACCACCCATTCCTAAAATGACAATGGAATGATATTCCGTTTGTAACGGAGTCAGGTCAATGTCCCGTAAAAGATCGGGGGCTTCGGTAATCTGCCGGGGCAGCGCTTGAAGAAATCTCATGAAATTAGAGGGATCGTAAATTTGCATGGTTCTCCCCTATATGATTTTGAATGAACGATTGAAAATATTTGTTGAAAATAGCGGTAGGACACGGTAGAACAATCGCCGCAATTTCCATCAACTGTTTTCTATTCCGGTTTCTTAAGTTCTGTGGATACGGAAAAATGTTTGGCATAGAAGTTTTCGCACAGTTTTTGAACATCCTCTGCCTTCACCAGTGTTAATGCCTGTTGAGCCAGTTGTTCACACTCCTTTAAGGACACGTTGCGGATGATTTGTTTGATTTCCGGAATGACCGAATGCACGGCGCTGAAGCGGTCCAGTCCCAGTCCTAAAAGCAGTGGTGTGGCAACCGGGTCACCGGCCATTTCGCCGCACATGCTCACGGGAATGTTCTGTTCTTTCCCCACGTCGATAACGTGTTTAATTAATTGAATCACCGCGGGATGGAAATGATTATACAGATGAGAAATCTTTTCATTCGCACGATCCACCGCCAGGGTGTACTGAATCAAATCATTGGTTCCGATGCTGAAAAAGTCCACTTTCCGGGCAAAGTGTTCCGCCAGCAGTGCCGCAGAAGGAATTTCCACCATAATGCCAATTTCGATGTCGGGATTAAAGGATTGGTTCTCCGCTTTCAGTGCTTGCTGGGCTTCCTGAAAAACATCCTGAAATTGCTCAATCTCCTCCAGCGAGCTGACCATGGGCAGGAGAATTTTCAGGTTGCCGAACTGGTTGGCGCGCAGGATGGCTTTGAGCTGGGGAAGAAAAATTTCTTTGTGATCCAGGCAGAAACGGATAGCGCGCCAGCCTAAAAAGGGGTTTCGTTCCGGTATGGTCACAAAATCCGGCATGATTTTGTCTCCACCCACATCCAGGGTGCGAATTACCACGCTGTGTTCCTTAAATGCCCGGGCAATTTCCAGATAATTCCGAAACTGTTGTTCCTCGCTGGGAAGGCCGTTCCCGCCCATAAACAACCCTTCGGTGCGGTACAGGCCAATTCCTTCCGCACCGGATTGGCGAATGGCTTCCAATTCCTCGATAAATTCGATGTTGGCGTACACCTTAACCTTGTGCCCGTCCTTAGTACGGGCTGGTAATGAGGCTTCTTTCAACAGCGATTTTTCGATGAGGATGAATTTCTTCTGCTTTTGCTCATACTCCTGTTTGGTCTCCGGAGTGGGGTGAATAATGACCACACCCTGACTGCCGTCCACAATTAATTCGTCTCCGGGGGAGACCAATGTGGTAACGATTTCAGTTCCTACAACCGCAGGAACACCCAGCGAGCGAGCAATGATGGCGGTGTGAGAGTTCTTTCCACCAAAATTGGTGCAGAATCCCAGAATGGAATGGTGATGCAGACGGATGGTGTCCGCCGGACTGAGATTATCTGTGACGATAATGGATTTGTCTTTCAGAATAACGTTCAGTTTTTTCCCCAGCAGATGACGCAGAATCAAACGTTTCAGATTCTGAATGTCCAGTGCCCGATCCCGAAAGTATTCGTTGGGCAAATTCTGGAACACGCCCATTTTTTTTCGGAAAACTTTGTACGTGGCATAAGGTGCATCGTACAGTTCATCCTGAATCAGTTGTTCCACTTCTTTCAGGAAGATGTCGTCATTTAAAATGTCGATCTGAGTTTGAAGAATTTCCTGATATTCCTGAGAGAGCTGATCGGGCGATTCGTTTTTAATTTTGGACAGATAGTTCTGGCTGGCGCGAATAGCTTCCCGAAAACGCTTGATTTCGGTGGGCACCCGTTTGCGGGAAATCAATCGAATTTCCGGTGTATAGCTGGGTTCCGCATACAAAAATGCAGGTCCAATGGCAATTCCCGGAGATGCAGGAATGCCTCGAACGATTAGTTCTTTCTTTTTTTCGGGTGCTGTTTTCTTTTTTTTCATTCCATGCAGAGAAATTATTCTGGTTATCGAAAATAGAAAATTTTACCAGGTATATCAAACGATTTTTTTTCAATTCCCGAACTTTGCTCCCCGGGTGTACCCTCCAGATTGGCGAGGTTAAGATGCTATTCGAATAAGAAGTTTTTCTCAATGGTTGCATCCTATTTTGGCAGGATATCTCTCCAAATTTCCGAAAGGTGGTTGTAAAATATTTTCCCAGGAAAAATCGTTCGGGAGTCCCAATCGAGAAAGCATATTTCAAGTTTTCTTAAAGAAAAAGACTGTTAGCTTACGAAATGTCGAGTCTTTAGGCCTCCCTTTCCCCGGGTGATGACCCCGGGAGGGAAGGTGGCAAGGAGTTTGCAATTTTCCCCCCAGAAACAATATTAGGAGGATAGTTTTGAAAAGGATTTTCGCAACTCTGGGCTTAGTCATCCTGATTCCGTTTTCACTGATTTTTTCCCAGACCGATTCGCTGAATATTTACTGGAACGCCAACTCCGAGAGCGATATGTTTCAGTACAAACTTTATCGGGCGGAAGGCGGTTCGGGCAATTTTCAGCTGATTCAAAGCATTCCGCATCCTATTACTCATGCCGTGGATCGGGACAATATTCATCCGGGGCAGTTATATTCGTATAAATTGGCTGCCATGGATTCTTCGGGAAATTTGTCCCCGCTGACCGATGCCGTTTCGGTGGGAATTCCCCGGGTGATTCTGTCGATATCGGAAATTCCCTCCGAACAAACCACCTCCATTCCATTGACTGATGTGGCAGAAGATCCGGATCACCCGGTATCCGATTTACAGATTACCGTAAGCAATGCGAATCATCTTTCTGTTTCGGTGAGCGGAGGAAATCTGGAAATTACTCCGAATCCGATCAATTACTCCGGTCCCGCCGAATTGACTGTGCGAGCGGAAGATCCCACGGGATTCTGGGACAAAAAAGTGATTTCGCTAACCGTGGTGAGTAATGTGCAGTATGTGTTCACCGTTTCCGTTCCGGCTATTTCGTTTCCGGAAGATTCCCAGTTCGAGTTATGGCTGGATACCTGCGTTACGGTCTCACCTTACACTCCGGCCGATTTAACCTGGGAGATTCTGGGACTGAATCATCTGCAGGCGAATTATCAGGCCAGTACACGAAAAGTAACTTTTACCACCAATGCCACAAACTGGTTTGGCCAGGATACCATCGTGTTTCAGGCAACGGATCCCGATCAGAATACCCAGACGGATCAGGTGGTGGTTACGGTTACCCCGGTGAACGATCCACCGCAAATTTCGTTGAGTAATATTTTTACCAGTGCGGTGAGTTCGAACGTGTTCGATCTGAAACCGTACGCCAGCGATCCGGATAACCAACCCCTGGAATTAACCTGGCAGTTTGTGGGATATTCTCACTTTCAGTTTCAGTGGGAGAACGAAGCACAAAAGATTGTGAAAATTATCAGCCTGGATAATACCACCAGCGAGGACGGAAAATTCATTGTAACCGATCCGGCTGGTGCTTCGGATACCAGCATTGTGACCATTCACTATAATCCCAGTCAAAATAATTCCCCACCTGTGCTCAATTTTCCCATCAGTATGGATGTCGCTGAGGACAGCTTCCGGATTGTCCAGTTGGGAAATTATGTAGTGGATTCCACCAACACCCTGAACGAGCTGGTCTGGGACATTCAACCCGGGGAACATCTGCATACTGAGTTCAACCCGCAGCAGGTAACCCTTAAAGTGTGGGCAGACCCGAATTGGTGGGGAGAATCGGAAGTCCGGATACGGGTGCAGGACCCCGGCGGATTGTCTGCCGGAGCCAATCTCCGTTTCAAAGTAAATGCGCGTGTGGACCTGGCCGGAATTGAATTTGTGCCGATGGAAGATGGCCGAATGAACGTGCGCATACAGACGGATATTCCCTCCCGGGTGGAAATGACTTATTGGTACGATCCTTCCCGGCTGTTTACCTATCGTTCCCAGGGATTCGCCAAAATACACGATTTTTATTTGACCGATCTCTCCGCAGATACCACCTATTCCTATTCGCTCACTCTGGTTGATACCTCCGGTTATCAGACCACCGTGGCGGATTCCGTATTTCGCTATCAGGAACCGGACAATGTGGAAGCAGATAACAGGGATATTATTGTATATCCCAATCCTTTCCGGTTGTCTCGTGGTCATGAATTTGTATATTTTTCGAATTTACCTGCGGAAACGGAGAAGATTGTTATTTACACCATTGCCGGGGAAAAGGTTAACGAGATTTCATTGAATAACACACAACTTCGCCGCATGCAGTGGAAACCTATGAATTCCTTGGACCAGCAACTGGCCAGTGGTTTGTATGTGTACATTATCAAAAACAGGGAAGGGAAGAAGTTAAAAACAGGAAAGTTAGCGGTGATTCGTTAAAGTAATAAAGGGATGCTCGCCGTTTTTTAAACATTTTCATGAACTATTCGGGGGTAGCGACCGAAAGCTATCCCCGTTTTTATTTGCGGTTCTTTGCCCGGCGGCACTCCGAATATGCCGAATCGGGGGGGAACTATTTGCGCACCCGGAGCATGGTAATAATCCCCCCTGCACCAAATACGATGTTTCCAATCCACGCCGCCAGCCAGGGAGGCAAATCCCCTTTATGACCCAGCACCTGTCCGGTTCTTAGAAAGAGAAAATAGATGAAGCTGATTAGAAGAGCCAGGGCAAATCCCAGTGCCGGACCGCTGCGACGTTTTCGGGCTGCCAGCGGGGCGCCAAACAATACGATGATGAAATTAGCCAGCGGATAGGAAATCTTCATGTAAAGGTCCACCAACCAGCGGCGGGCGTCGGCACCCAATTCCAGCATTTTATCCACAAATCGGTTGAGTTCGGCATAGTTCATCTCTTCCGGTTGAATCTCCAGGTCTATCAGGTCTTCGGGGGTGATGCGCGAATCCGCATATTTCAGGGAATCGTGATGGATGACCTGCTCGGCAGTGTCCTGTAAAATCCGTTCGGTGACGTTGTGCAGCATCCACATTTCCTGTGCGGGATTCCAGACCATATACCGGCAATCCAGCCGACGGGTGATTTTGTCCCCCTCAATCCACAAAATATTCACGTTGTGGGCTCGCTTTTTGGCCACTTCATAAAACTGAATATACAACTGCCGGTGACCGGTATCCTGAATGGCCAGCTGACTGCGGGCAGAACGGACCTTACGCGCTTCTTTCTTAATCTCATATCGATACACATCCAGACGTAACCGATTTGCTTGGGGAACAATGGTCTCACCGGCAATTCCGGAAATAATGCTGATAAGAAAAGCCAGCACCAGGATGGGAAATAGAATGCGGTAGAGACTCACCCCGGATGTTTGAATCGCTGTGATTTCGTTGTACTGAGCCATGGAACCCAGGGAAAACAGACTGCTCAGAAGCATGGAAATGGGTAGAGTGAGGATTATGATGAAAGGGATGTAATAAAAATAATATTTGACTACCTGATGGAATGTGGCTTTATAAGCCAGGAATTTATCCAGATGTTCAATCAGGTCGATCACCAGAAAAATAATAATAAAGGCGAGGATGTTGAATAACAGAATCACCAGGAATTTGCGAATGATGTAGCGGTCCAGCAATGTCATGGTTAAGCGCTTTCGTCTCCCTTAAAAAATGCTTGCAGAAATTTAGGCAGGCGTTCCCATTGAATGAAAGTGGTTTCTTTGACCACCCGGTAGGTCATAAAGATACCAAAAGAACCCACAATAATATTGGCTAACCACATAGCCAGGAACGGGGAGAGCAATTGTCGGTCTGCTAATTCCTCCCCTCCGATTAAGAAAACCCAGTAAAGTAGAAAGAAACCGATGCTGAACGTGATCCCGATGCCCAGACTCCCCTTTCGGGCCTTAATACCCAGCGGTGCGCCGATGAGCACAAACACGATGCAGGCAAAAGGGATGGAAAACTTCTTGTAAATTTCCACATCGAATTTATTGATTTGTTGTTGGTGATATTTAATGTTTTTTCGTGCGGTTTTAATTTTTTCCAGGGTAATCTGTAATTTTCGGAGTGCTTTGGAGCGAGCGACCTGCTTCTGTGTGTATGTGAGTGTATCCAGTTGATCGATCGAGATGGCTTTTGTGAGAAGGTGTTGAAGGCTATCGGGCGACAGGAAAAATTGACCCAGCGCAGCCCGAATGGTACTGTCCTCCCGGGCAATGGATCGGCGAAATTTGTTGATTTCCGCATTCATCATGGCAATATTCATCTCCCGATCGCCCCGCCAGCTATCGTTCGCTCGCTTAAACACCAGTTCCGGTGCAGGAATGTAGAAAACCGTTCGGGAAAATTTCAGGCGCCGGTATTCACTGAAATCGCCGGTACTAATTTCGTGAATCTCTCCGTTAAACAGTGTGAAAACCAGCCGTTCCTTTTCTTTGTCGAAAATAAGCCGTCCCTGTTCGGCAATGATGGTTCGTTGCACCGAGGCTTCGCTGCGGTCGAAAATGGTAATATTTCGCAATCGATCGGCTGCCTTCTCGTCGAAGTCCGGTCCCATAATATCGCTCTTCTTCAGCACCTCCTCGCCCAGACTCTTTTCTATTTCCTCCACCAGAATGCTAAATTTCCCCATGGAAATGTAAATGCCTTCTTCTAACTGCAGAGTGGGTTTTTTCCTTGAAATGCTGTAGAACAGGAGGCGAGCGCGATGGTTGTATTCCGGTAGCACTTTATCGTTAAATAAAAACATCAGCCCGGTCAGTAGAATTGCCATCAGCAACACCGGACGGATGATGTAATAAAGGCTGATTCCGGAAGTTTTCAGGATGGTGATTTCGTTGTCGGCCGAAAGGCGACCGAACGCCATCAGTGCAGCGACCAGCACAGCCATCGGTACGGCCAGAGCCAGCATCCAGGCCAGGTTGAGATATACAAATTCCAGAATAGTGCCCAGCGAGAGCCCTTTACCAAAAATTTTGCCAATGTATTGAACAATGAATTTGGTTACAAACACAAACATGATGACCGCCAGGGAAAAGAGAAACGGGCCAATATGTTCACGAATAATGTATCGAGCTAAGATAAACATTTTCATATTCCTAAATTTGTTAAATATAGCCAGATTCGGATGGTACCTCAACAAATTTAGGGAAAATTTGTTAATCATACCGACACGGAACCCCAATAAAGATTTGGAAAAATTAGCCGATATTTTAGGAACAGGGGAAACCTGGGACCAGGTTTGAAATATTCGGGTATGCGAGGTCATTTTCGAAGGGAGTCGAATATTTGAAAAAAGAAACGGGCTTACACGTGTTTTCGGGAGAAAGTGAAAATTTCTCCTGCCGGTTTTTGGGTAACCATACGGCAACGCTTTCCACCGATTTGATGAATTTTATCACCGTAACCAGGCAGTTGGCTCCTTCCACATGGTTCCAGAAAACAAATCAATCATTACCACCCGGGATGAAAAAAGAATCTGGTATTGTGCAAATTAAAATGGCGTGATTCGAGGGACATTCTTCAGGGGATGTTTGTGAACCAACCAAAATTAGGTGAGGGTTGCAGGTGGCAGGAAATGCAAAAAATCGAGTGATGGTGCATGAGAATGAGGAGAAATCATTAGAGAGCATGAAAGAACTTGAAAAGATTACCGATCTGGAATCGGCGGAAAAGGCTTTGAAAAAGGAGCGCGATTTTATCCAGACGATTCTGGATACCACCAATGCGCTGGTGGTGGTTCTGGACCTGG
This sequence comes from uncultured Calditrichaceae bacterium, assembly GCA_964495805.1. Classification (GTDB taxonomy): domain Bacteria; phylum Calditrichota; class Calditrichia; order RBG-13-44-9; family RBG-13-44-9; genus JALXCH01. Next base: position 10,876 of record CAZBWV010000045.1, on the reverse strand, counting down.
ATGGTAGAATTATTCATTTCAATCACGCGTGTGAGAAATTAACCGGATATTCCGCAGAAGAGGCGCTGGATAAAAAGGTGTGGGATTTTTTAATTTTGCCCGAAGAAGTTGAAAAAGTAAAATCAATTTTTAGTCATCTGACCAGAGGAGATTTCCCCAATACCGCGGAAAATTACTGGGTTGGTAAAGATGGGCGGAAGCACCTGATCACCTGGTCGAATGCGGTGATGGTCAACGAAGCGGGCGAAATTGAATACGTGATTGGAACCGGTGTGGATGTGACCGAGCAGCGCATGGCGGAAAAGGAAAAAGAAAGACAACACCGGCTGTTCCGTGCTATGGCCGAGTCCATGAACATCCTGCTAACTGTATCGGATACGGACCTGGCTTTTAACCGCATTCTGGAGCGTTTAGGGAAAGCGGTGGAAGTGGACCACATCTGTGTGTTCGAAAATAGCTTTGACTATGAAAACGAAGATGTGCTGGCCAATTTGCGCTATGAATGGATGCGTCCCGGAAAAGAAATCGAATCGTTCATGGAAGTATCTCAAAATTTATCTTATCGAAGAATCGGATTGAGAGATTGGTACGAACAACTTGTTAAAGGGAATGTTGTCCGGGGGAGAATTGATGATTTTTCGCGTCGGGAACAAAGAATTCTGCGTCAGCGCAAAATTCATTCGGTGCTCATTGTACCGGTTATTTTTGATGGTTCTTTTTGGGGGAGTGTGGGATTTATCGATCATACTGGTGAGCGTGAATGGACGGAGACGGAGGAAAATGTGTTATTAATGATGGCTGCCGCGATTGGTGGTTTTGTGAAGCGGCAACTGGTGGAAGAATCGCTTCAGCGCTATGCGGATGACCTGGAAGCTACCCGGATTACTCTGGAAGAACACGCCAGCATGCTTTCCCAGACGATTCGCGAACTGGAGGTGGCCAAGCAGAAAGCCCACGAAGCCATGGAAGTGCGCAGCCAATTCCTTGCTAACATGAGCCACGAAATCCGAACGCCTCTGAATGGCATTATCGGCATGGCAGAATTGCTTTTTGATACTGAATTAACCCGGGAACAACGCGAGTTTGTTTCGATTATCAAATCCTCCGGCGATGCCCTGCTGAGTCTGATTAACGATATTCTGGACTTCTCTAAAATTGAGGCAGGTCGCCTGGAACTGGATCCCATCGATTTTAATTTGCGCGACACCATTGCGGATATTTTGAACACCCTGGCATTTCGGGCACATAACAAAGGTCTGGAAATCGCCTATCACGTGCGGCAGGATGTCCCCGATGCGATTGTGGGGGACCCCGGACGGCTACGGCAGATTATTGTGAATCTGGTAGGAAACGCACTTAAATTTACCGAAGAAGGGGAGATCGTCATCCGGGTGTACAAAGAAGAAAAACAGGGAAAACGAATAAAACTGCACTTCGAGGTAAGTGATACCGGCATCGGAATTCCACCGGAGAAACATCAGATTATCTTCGAAGCATTTCGCCAGGCGGACGGTTCCACCACCCGGAAATATGGTGGAACCGGTCTGGGATTAGCGATTTGCCAGCAGCTTGTGGATATCATGGGAGGGCGCATCTGGGTGGAAAGCCCCACCAATTTCCGGAAAAACTATGGCGGACCGGGAACCACTTTTCATTTTACCGCCTGGTTCGATGTTCAGCAAAATCCCAAACCGGCAATTCCCGATTACAATCCCGAAATGTTAAAAGGATTAAACGTCCTGGTGGTGGACGATAACCAGACCAATCGGATGATTTTCCGCGAGATCCTGGAAGGTTGGGGAATGCATGCCTTTTTGGCTCAGAATGGACAGGAAGCTTTAGAAATTCTCAATCGCAATAAAGATGAAACGTCGCCATTTCATCTTATTATTACCGATATGCAAATGCCCGGTATGAATGGGTTTGATCTGGCCGAACGAATTCGTCAGCAGGAGCGGTTCCGGAAAATTCCCATCTTGCTGCTCACCTCATCCGGTCAGCGGGGCGATGCTGCCCGCTGCCGCCAGATCGGGATTAACGGTTATCTGACCAAACCCACCCGGCAAAATGAATTGTACCAGACTATTCTGGCCGTTCTGGGGAATAACAACAATTCCACCACAGTTTCCCTGGTTACCCGACACACTCTGCGCGCAAATCGTGTGCAACTTAAAGTACTGCTGGCAGAGGATAATCCGGTCAATCAAAAAGTGTCTGCTCGTCTGGTGGAACGATTAGGACATCGAGTAACTGTGGCAGAAAACGGTCAGGTCGCGCTGGAATTGTGGAAAAATTCCCTGCAAACCGAGCCATTCGATGTTATTTTAATGGATGTGCAAATGCCAGTAATGGATGGATTTAAAGCCACCCGGGAAATCCGCATGATGGAAAAAGAATTAAACATTCATACTCCCATCGTGGCATTAACGGCGCATTCCGGTGATGCTGAACGAAAACGGTGTTTAAATGCAGGAATGGATGAATATCTTTCCAAACCATTCCGCTATGAACAACTATTTGATATCTTCGAAAAATTATTCCCCGCCAAACAACACCCGGCACCTCAAAAATCCCCCAATAACCAGCATGCCGGTTCATCCAATCCGGAAGTAATTCATCGTAAAGAACTGGAAGATAGAATGGAAGGCGACTGGGAACTGTTGTCCGAAATTGGTGAAATATTTTTTGAATCCCATCAGGAAATGTTAAACGACCTGGAAAAGGCAATTCAAAGTGGGAACGCTCAAGAGATTGAACGTGAAGCCCACGGATTAAAAGGGGTTCTGGGAAATTTTTCGGCAAAAAAAGCATATCAAACCGCTTATCGGTTAGAAAAGCTGGGGCGAGAGGGAAAAATAAAAGAGGCAGCACAGTTGTATGAACAGTTGAAACAAGAAGTGGGAGAGGTGGTGAAACGGTTAAAGGAAATGTTGCAGGAGGTTCATGAATGAAGATCCTGATTGCGGAAGATGATGCTATTTCACGAAAATTGCTTCAGCGTCGCCTGGAGAAATGGGGACACGAAGTGGTAGAAGCCAGAAACGGAGCGGAAGCCTGGAGTATTTTTGAACAAGAAGCATTCGATATGGTGATTAGCGATTGGATGATGCCCCAGATGGATGGGATTGACTTGATTCATCGAATCCGGGCTAAAAAAAATAACAATTATGTTTATACGATTATACTGACTGCAAAAAGCCTGAAAGAAGACTTGATTGCCGGGATGGAAGCGGGTGCAGATGACTTCCTGACCAAACCGTTCGATGCCGACGAACTGAAGATGCGTCTGCGGGCGGGTGAGCGAATCATTGAATTGCAGAAAAGTTTAAAAGAGAAGAACCGGGTGCTGGAAAATATCAATGCACGGATTCAGCATGATCTGAAAATGGCAGCAGAAATCCAGAAGTCGCTGCTTCCGACTCGTGCACCGCGTTTGCAAAATGTGCAAATTGAATGGTTCTTTCAGCCATGTGATGAATTGGCCGGAGATATTTTTAATGTGTTTAGGCTGGATGAAAAGCATTTGGGAATGTACGTGCTGGATGTGAGTGGGCATGGTGTGGCGGCTGCTTTGCGATCGGTTACGCTGAGTTATTTATTATCCCCCTCCCACATGCAAGCGGGGTTGGGGTTGGATTTCCCCAACGGCACTGACGAATCCGCTATGTTCTCACCAGCTCAGGTGGTGAATCATCTGAATCAACAATTCCCACTGGAGTTAAATACGGGCCAATTTTTTACCATTTTATACGGTATCCTGAATATCCCTGAAAAAACCTTCCGTTATGTTTCTGCCGGACATCCGGAAATTATTCTATTAAATGGTGACGGAATAGCTGAAGTAATCGAAAATGCGGCTTTGCCAGTAGGAATTCTCGAAGATTACCGTTATCAGGAAAATACTCTTCAATTACATTCAGGAAATCGAATGGTGCTCTACTCGGATGGACTGGTGGAGGCAAAGAATGCCGGAATGGAAGAATTTGGTAAAGAGCGATTGCAACGTATTATGGAAGAATGGCGCCATCGTCCCTTAAAAGAAGCCATTCAGGCACTGACGGACGAATTAAGGCGCTGGAAAAACGGCGAGCATTTTGAAGATGATGTAACTATCCTGGCGCTGGAAATAGAGTAAACGGAATCTCGTGTTTTTCTGAAGAATAGATGATATCTCCGCTCCCCAAAAGAAAAATGGTCCGACAACAATTGAACCAATCCCCGCTCAGACGGGGATTTTTTTTCGGGATCAGATGGTAATTATTCGGATCGAATTCCGGAGAATTTTGGCTGTCCGGTATTCGATCAAAGCTGTTTTTAGATTCTTCTGGTTTTCTTACCGGTAAAATTTGTATTTTTCGTAATTAAATAAAGAACCCATGGTAAGGAAAGGGTAAAACCGATGACCCGGGAAGCGCTGGAACAGATTCTTCGTCGAATCGACGGACGGGGATACAAAGCATACAAAGAGATTCAGGGAAGCTACCACTTTGGTTGGTTCCACCTGTATATCGACCATGTACAGGGAGATCCGTTTGCGTCTCCGTCGCGGATTCGATTGCGGGTACCCATGAAAGTTGCAGAAATTCCCCCCGAGTTATTTGCCAATCCTGTACGCCGCATGGCGCTGGAAGATTTTCTGGCGCGGCAGGTGCGCCAGCATATTTCCGGGACCATCCAGGAAATTCGTGGCTCCGGGAAAAGTGGTGTGGTGCGCATCGATGCTGGGGGACAGGAAGTGCTGGAGCGCACCGCACTAAAGGTAACCCCGGAATGGCTGGAAGCACGCATGGAGGTGGGACTCCCCGCTGCCGGTCGCACCGTACTGGGGCATCAGGCCCGACGATTGTTGTGCGAGCAACTCCCCAAACTGGTAGAAAAATCGTTGCTGTGGAAAAATGTGCCCCATTCCCGGGCGCACGATTTTGTGGATTGTGTGGAAAATCAGGAATATCTGCGCAATCAGCTTATGGAGCGGGGATTGGTGGCGTTTGTGGCAGATGGTGCTATTTTGCCCCGCGAGAGCGGCATCAGCCAGCGTCCCATGCCTGCCGATATGGCTGTATTGTTTCAATCGCCGGAATCCCTGCGGGTGAGCTTGCCTCTTAAAAATCCCCTGGAACCTTATGGGGAACAAGTCCGGGGAATGGGGATTCCCGCTGGCATCACGTTAATTGTAGGCGGTGGCTACCATGGCAAATCCACTTTGCTGGAAGCGCTGGAGCGTGGAGTATATCCACACATCCCCGGCGACGGAAGGGAGTGTGTGGTGACCGATCCTACAGCGGTAAAAATTCGAGCTGAGGACGGACGGCGGGTAGCTCTGGTAAATTTGCAACCGTTTATCCATTACCTGCCTCGCGGGGGCGATGTGGTACGGTTTACCAGCGACGACGCCAGCGGAAGTACCAGTCAGGCAGCCAATATTCTGGAAGCACTGGAAGTTGGAGCCAAATTGCTGCTGATCGATGAGGATACTTCCGCCACCAATTTCATGATTCGCGATGCGCGCATGCAGGCATTGGTGCATAAATCCGATGAACCAATTACCCCATTTATCGATCGGGTGCGGGAATTGTACGAACAGTTTGGTGTGTCCACCATTCTGGTAATGGGCGGAAGCGGTGACTACTTCGATGTGGCAGATACGGTAATAATGATGAAGGAATACCTGCCTCTGGAAGTGACCGAACAAGCCCGGCGAATTAGCCGTGAACTGGTTACCCATCGCCAGCGTGAAACTCCCGAACCGTTTCGCCAGATCACTCACCGCATTCCCATAGCCCGAAGTTTTGATCCCTCCCGCGGTAAGCGAGAGGTTAAAATTGAAGCAAAAGGATTAGAGACTTTACTTTTTGGAACATCACCCATTGACCTTCGGTATGTAGAGCAACTGGTGGATATCAGTCAGACTCGCGCAGTGGGATATGCCATCCATCTGGCCACGCAACAATGGATGGATGGGCGGCGCACCATGGCAGAAATACTGGATGAGCTGGAGCAGTTCCTCCAGACCCGCGGACTGGATGCCCTGGACCCTTTCCGACGCGGAGAACGGCATCCGGGCAACTTTGCCCGACCGCGCCGCTTTGAAATTGCCGCCGCTATGAATCGTCTTCGCACACTGAGAGTGATTCAAAAAGAAGAATAAATGATTACCACCCGGGTTGCAACCTGCGGGGGAATTGCGAAGGTGTATCGGGCATAAATTCCCGGTTCAATGGTGAATGGAAAAACATGCAAACAATGGTAAAATAAGCGAAGAAATCCTGGAATTCTTCACAATTTCGAATGGAATAATCAACTTAAAATGTTTCATTTTATCAATGGGCTTTGCAGGCTGATGAGAGTCACGAGCTCTGGTCAATCGTTTTCGTGCTGATTTATTCACGATTATAAATAGGGGATGGATATGGAAACCATGCGAGTTGCAACTGTTCAGATCAGATGTAAGTTGGGTGATGTCACCTATAACATCCAAAAGATGGCGGAATGGACGCGTCGAGCGAAAGATCAGGGTGCAGAGGTGGTATTATTTCCGGAAATGGTTACTACCGGTTACGACATGTCCGTTATTACCCGCCACGCCGCGCCATTGGATGGGGACCAGATGCAACCAATCCGTTCCATCGCCCGGGAGTTTCACATCTGGCTGTTTGCAGGTATTGCGGAACGCTCTTCCGGTAAAATTTACAACACATTGGTGGTGATCGATCCCGCCGGGGAATTAATTGCTACCTATCGAAAAATTCACCTGGCCAATTACCACCCGGTAAATGAGGGGGAATATATCGTTCCCGGCAGTCAACCCGTTCTGGTAACGATTTCCGGATGGCATTTTGGTTTACAGATTTGCTATGATGTTCGGTTCCCGGAATTAAGCCGCTATTATGCGTTAAAAGGGGCGGATGTGCTGGTATTTCCGGCAGCGTGGCCTTTTCCCCGGCTTCGCCACTGGGTAAGTTTGTTGCACGCCCGTGCCATTGAGAATCAGCTTTATGTGGTGGGTGCCAACCATGTGGGGCGGGAAGGAGAGATTTTATATTGCGGAGCCAGCCGCATTGTGGACCCCTATGGCTTAACCCTGGGAGAAGGGGCGGAAGATCGGGAGATGCTCACTGTGGCGGAAATTTCGCGCGAACGTCTTCTTCAGGTTCGTCAACGTATGCCGGTGCTGAAGCATCGCCGGAATGATGTATATTGAAGAAAAAATATGTGTCACTAATTGTTTAAATAATTTTGTGGTGTGGAATGACTGAAGAAAGTGAACACAACCGGGAGATCATTCCGGATCATCGGAAACTTGAATATCGAACCGTTTAATTTTTCGCCAGAGGGTGGTTCGGTCAATTTTCATTAATTCTGCCGCTTTGTGTTTGTCGCCATCACACATAAGCAATACCCGCCGAATAAAATTTTTCTCCTGCGTTTCCAGAAATCGATTTAAATCCAGGTCTTCCTGATAGTGTAAATTGTCCTGATGACTTAAATCCATGGAGAGTGCCAGGATTTCGGGAGAAATGGAGGAAGTTTGGGATAGAATCACGGCTCGTTCGATAATATTACGCAACATTCGGATATTACCCGGCAGCGGATGGTTCATCAGCATTTCTAAAGCGGAAGGAGACATCACCGTGATGGGTTTGTTGTATTCTTCTGCAAATTTTTTCAGGTAAAAATCCACCAGTATGGGAATATCTTCCACACGTTCACGTAACGGGGGCAGGTGGATACGAAACATATTGATGCGGTAGAACAAATCTTCGCGAAATTGGCCCTCCTGAATCATTTGTTCCAGATTTTTATTCGTTGCCGCAATCGTTCGAACATCCACCCGAATGCTTTTGTTTTCGCCGATTTTTTCAATTTCTCCGTCCTGAAGTACAGAAAGCAGTTTAGCCTGTGCCATCATGGGCAATTCCCCTATCTCATCCAGGAAAATGGAACCGGTATGGGCCAGTTCAAATTTCCCCTTTTTATCCTGAAGTGCACCGGTGAAACTTCCCCGTTTGTGCCCGAAAAAAGTGCTTTCGATCAGGGTGTCCGGAATAGCTGCACAATTTACCTTGACAAATGGTTTGGTAGAACGGTGGCTACGAAGGTGAATGGCTCGTGCCACCAGCTCTTTGCCTGTTCCGGTTTCTCCGGTTATGAGCACTTTTGCATTGGTTGGTGCAATGGTTTCAATTTGTTGAAACACTTTTTTCATGGCGGAACTTGTCCCTACCATCTGGTACTGAGTTTGAAGTTCACTGAGTAATAAATTTCGTTCTTTATACCAGTTACATTGCGCAATCGCATTTTGAACCGTAATGAGCAGGCGATCGATATCCGCACCTTTTTCAATGAAATCGAAAGCTCCCAATTTTATGGATTGAACCGCGATCCGGAGAGTGCTCTGTCCGGAAATCATGATTATTGGTAAATACGGTTTGGCTTGTTTAATCTGTTGCAAAAGTGTAATCCCATCCACCCCGGGCATTTTAATGTCCAGTAGCACACAATGGTATTCCCGGGAGTTTACATACTTTAGCGTATCCAGAGCATTGCTAATGGCATCGACTTGATAATGTTTTAACTGCAATAATTCTTGAATATGAGTTAAGAATTGAGGATCATCATCGACAGCCAGGATTCGATGCATGATTGTTCCTTTTTACTTATTTTTTAAATTGGCCATTTGAGGCAATTTAACTACAAAAACTGTACCAGAAGAAACCACAGAGAAAAATTCAATGGTACCACCATGTAGCAATACAATCTGGCGTGCAAACGAAAGACCTAAACCGCTTCCTTCTTTTTTAGTACTAAAGTTAGGTTCAAATATTTTATCGCGAAATTCCGGCGGAATGCCTGGTCCGTTGTCACTGATGCGAATCTCAATCCATTTTTTACCATTAGCGGGAGAGGAAGTGAACGGTTGCACCGTGACTTCAATTTTCCCTTTTCCTTGAAGTGCATCCAGACTGTTTTCGATTAAAATGTGCAAAAGAAGTTCGATTTGCCGTTTATCCCACCAAACGAATTGGGGCGTTGTGGGATGAATCTGGCTTTCTATGTGGAAGTCGTCGCTAAAGTGAATCCGAAAGGGATGAAGGCATTCCCGAATGAATTCTTTAAGTGGAATTCGATCCAATTGAATTTGATTCAATTTGGTGTATTTCAAAAAATCTTTGGTAATGTTATATATCCGAAATAATTCTTTATGTGCTTTTTCCAGTTTGTCCAGCACTTCGTTCTCCATTTCAGGATATTTCTCCACAATATTCATATACAGGGCTTGCAATTGTAATTGAACGCCCGCCAGGGGTGTTTTGATGTCGTGGATAATCTTTCGTAAATTGCGCTGCCAGTTTTGTTGCCGTTCCAGTAACACTTCGCGGGTACTATCTTTTATCTCCACCAGGAACGTGTTGATGAAATTAAAATAGCTTCGAAAAGGAGTAATCGTTACTTCTCCGAAAAAACTTTTATCCGGGAGTTCAAAACTAAACATTCGGTTGACCTTCTTCCCGGTATTTGCACATTCTTGAATTGCCTCTACAATTTCTGGCCGATCGGATAAAGAATGATAATAATGGGAGGTTCGCTGAAGCGGTTTTTTTAAAGAAAGAAGTTGATTCAGTTTACGATTTACCGAAACAATCCGTCCTTTATGGTCTAATAGAATAATTGCGTGGTCTGAATGGTGGAGTGAATGGACAAAATATGACACATATCGCCAAATTTGATTCAATGTCCAGTGTCCCACAGTTAACAGGGCAATCAGAAATAGGAATAAAAATATTTCTCCGAAAATACGATATCGGTATAACGGATTAGAGATTAATGAGATTTGATATCGAGCATTTCTGGTTTTAACAAAAAATACTGGATGGGGTGAGGAATTAATGTGGATAAGTTGAGCTGATTGATTACTTCCTATGACGGGCAAAGAGATAAAGGTTACCTGTTCGGCTTCTTTATTTAATAAATATAAACCTTTGTTATTTACTCCACATAAATAATATTTTGTATTTTCCTCTAATGGCAATTGGGCAAAGATGAGCATTCTATTCATAGAAGGGGAAAAAGAAAAGGATTGGGCTATCTGCAAGCGAGAATCCAGATAAATTAATTGTTTTTTATTGGTTGCTATAATGGGGAATAAAGAGTCTTGTTCATTGATATAAACAGAGATAAGCTGGAAAGGAAATGTCTTTTTTATTTCAATGGAATAATCGGAATGGTAAAGCATTAGTTGCGATTGAGGTAACTCCGGACGGCAATACATTAAGAGGTATGGTTTGTTTTTTATTTGTAATGGGAAATAATGGATAGCAGAGAATTTTTGACCGAAAATCTTTGGAGGTTTGATCGGTTCGAATTGATGATTCAAGATGATCTTCCAGGTGAATGCATCGGATAGGGTAGAGTCCGGCGAAAAATTATTTGTAGCTACATTTCCAAGTGCAATTTCCTTTTTACCATCTTCGTCTAAATCCACCACAACCGGTTTGACATATCCCATGTGATGTGGGAACCGGTGAATGATTTCTAATTCCGGTAGAGATAAGGCCAGTAACTCCCGGGGGAACAGGGAATATCCGGAGTTGATATTGAAAATCAACTCATCTTTTCCATCCCCCTCCAGATCTGTTACCACTGGATAGTAATAGTTAATATCCCAATGTGGGCGTGCTTTCTTTGGGGATGCGTGAACAATTGGCCGTTCCCGAAACACCATGCGATTTTTAACCACATCAATAGCAGATAAGTAAATCCATTCATCATCGTTCGAAAACACCACTATTTCGTTCACCCCATCGCCTGTAAAATCGTAGGAAGCGGGGCGGTCCTCCATGAGTATGCCGTGAAAATTATATTGATCGATTATTGT
>CAZBWV010000044.1:0-13124 GCA_964495805.1 uncultured Calditrichaceae bacterium | reverse complement strand
CAGTTCCAGCGCCCGAATAGCGCGTTCCTGACCAATTACCTCGTCCAGAGGTTCGATATCGTCCGTCGTTTCGAAGGGTAATGTCCGCAGATTGATGCTCCTGCGAAGTTGCCGGGGAGGCAATTCGGTAATGGCCATGCCAGCCTCCTTGCAATGAATTTGTTTCGCTTTCTGATAAAATAAGTTATGAAGCAATGGGTGAGAAAAAAAAGGGAAAAATTATCGAAAGGGGAACAGGTAAAATTAGATGGATGGGGGAGACCAATCAGATAAACATGATTTTGGAGGTATTTTGCACCAAGTAAAATTTTTACTTTCTGCGCCCATACCGTTTTTCAGGGAACGACTGTTGTTAAATTTCGGATAAAATTTGCCTTTCAATCATTCTTTTTGCTCAATCACTCGCATGCCGCGCCAGGGACCGTACAGGAAACGTAACCAGAAGCTGGTTCCTAACCCCACAATGTACAGGGTTACGCACGTCCATAACCACAATAAGCTTCCATGAAACAGGTAAGTAATTAAAACCGAAGGAATGAGTAGGACACCTACTGCCAGTAACACACTGACCACTGCAACAAATCGGGTGTCTCCGGCACCTTTAAGTGCGGCCGAAAAAACCATATTCATGGCATCGAACAAAGAATAAATTGCCACAAAACGCAACAGGATCACCACCCAGCTCCGAATGGGGGCAAATTGCACCGGATCGGCACGGAGGCGGAAAGGGAAGAGAAACACATCCGGGATCAGGACATAACCTGCCGCCAGCAACCCGAAAAAGGCAAAAGTGAGATGAAATGCCGACCAGGTAGTACGCTCTGCCAGATAAGGTCTGTTTTGCCCCAACCTGCGACCGACCAGACTGCTCACCGCAATGGACATGCCCTCCATGGGTAAAAATGCCAGAGTGTTGATATTAAACGTAATGTTGGTTGCCGCCAGTTCAATAACGCCATACCGCCCCACCAGCATAATAAATATGGCAAACACCAGAATTTCCAGCGTGAATTGAATTCCGTTGGGTGTCCCGAAACGCAGAAGTCGGCGGAAAAGGGAAGGTTCAAATCGCCAGCCTTTGAGTGTGTGAAATTGCCGGGCATACATGGGACGCACAAAATACCCCAGAAAAATCACCGATCCCACAAGCGTGGCCGACACTGTCGCCCATCCCGCCCCGCGAATTCCTGCTTCAGGAAATCCCAGCCTGCCGAAAATCCACAAATAATCCAGCACAATATTTAAACCGGTAATGAACAAATTCAGATACAGCACAATCCAGGTTTTTCCCAGTCCGGTAAAGAAACCGCTGGTAGCATTGGTAATTACCAGAAACGGTGCCCCTAAAAGTAAAATGCGAAAGTATTCCGTTTCCAGTTCCACCACTTTAGCGGGATGTCCGAATAGTCGAAAAAAATGTTCGGAGAATGGGTAAATAACAGCCACAGCCAGAACAGCCAGTAAGGAGAGATAAAGCCCCTGCCACACCGCCGGACCGATGCGGTGGTAGCGCCTTGCCCCGTAATACTGAGCCACAAAAGTATTCACATAGCTGGCCACACCAATAAAAAAGCTGGAAAAAGTCCAGTTCACCAGTCCCGCCGGAAGCGCTGCGGCGATGGCTTCCGGGGAATACCAGGTGAGAAACATGCGGTCCACAAAATGCTGAATACTCCAGGAGCCGGTGCTTAGAATCAGCGGAAAAGCAACCGCCAGTATTTCCCGGTATCCGGCCTCCCCACGCCACCGTTTTTGCCAGAAATCAAGCAATTTATTCCATTATTTTATTTCCGAAAGTTCCGTTTCGAAATAGTCAGACACAAACATTCACAGATTTTGACCAGAAGTTTCCATCCACACTTTTTCTTTCCCGCCTCCCTCATCCTTTATCACAACTGAATCGCTCCGGGATAGTGCCGAATCTGAAACTGATTTCGGTTACCATCCACAATAACCGCATCGAATCGGATGCTCTCATAATGTTTAATTTGATTGGTATATTCGGCGAGATACACAGTGGCCAGTTTGTACAACTGTCGTTTTTTCCCCGGAGTAATGCGCAGCTCCGGGGAACCGTACTTTTCAGAAGAACCGGATTTTACTTCCACAAAAACCAGGGTATTGCCATCCTCGGCAATGATATCAATATCACCGCGCTCCGCCCGCCAGTTGGTAAATAGAATCCGATATCCCTTCCGTTCCAGGTACCGACGGGCAACCTCTTCTCCCCACTTCCCTTTACCGGTTGTTGATTGTTTCATACCATCGTCCTCCCCCGATATCCCCGATTTCCCGTCTAACCATCTACTTTCCGTTCAACGCTATTTTCCACGCTTTCACTGTATTTTTAAGCAACATTGCAATGGTCATTGGCCCCACTCCCCCGGGGACGGGAGTAATGGCCGACGCCCTGGGTTCAACTTCCTGAAAAGCCACATCTCCTACCAAACGGTAACCTTTCTCGTTGTCCGCATCCACCCGGTTCACACCCACATCAATTACTACAACACCATCTTTTACCATGTCGCCACGTACCAGCTCAGGTTTTCCCACTGCAGCAATCAAAATATCTGCCTGACGTGTAAAATAGGAAATATCCCTTGCGGCACTGTGCACCAGCGTTACGATGGCATTGGCACCGGTTTTCTTCTGAGCCAGCATCATGGCAATGGGTTTACCCACAATGTTGCTCCGTCCTAATACCACCACGTGTTTCCCCGCCGGATCGATTGCACTGCGTTTTAACAGTTCCATAATACCTGCGGGAGTGGCTGGTAAAAATATCGGTTGTCCAATCATCAACCGACCAACGTTAAAAGGATGGAAACAGTCCACGTCTTTGGCTGGGTCCACCGCTTCCAGGACGGTGAAGGTATCTATATGAGCCGGTAAAGGGAGCTGAATCAGAAGACCATGGTAATCGGGATTTTCGTTGTAGGAGGCGATTCGCTTTAATAACTCACCCTGAGAAATATCAGCCGGGAGATGATCGGTAATGGTATGAATTCCCACTTCCTCGCAGGCGCGGGTTTTCATTCGCACATAAACACGGGAGGCAGGATCGTCCCCAACCAGTAGTACAGCCAGGCCGGGTGGACGCGTAGCAGAGGAAGTTTCGGTAATTTCCTGCTGAATTTCCCTGCGAATCCCGGCAGCAATGGCTTTTCCATCAATCAAGGTGGCCATCGGAGTTAAACTCCTTTTTATCGAAATTCAAACGGAATATTTTCTGCGCCTTCCCGGTGGTTTCATCCACCTGAATCACCACTCCGTTAAAGCGGACGTTTCCCTTTGCAATAGCATAGTAAATGTGCGTTTGCAGGATGAATCGATCCACCGCTTTGCGAATATCCATTCCAATCACCGAATCGGTGGGTCCGCACATTCCGGCATCGGTAATATAGGCAGTTCCCCGGGGAAGAATTCGCTCGTCCGCTGTTTGAACGTGGGTATGGGTTCCAATCACCGCACTCACTTTACCATCCAGATGCCATCCCATAGCCTGTTTTTCGGCTGTCGCTTCCGCATGAAAATCCACAATAATAATGGAAGTTTCCGAACGTAAACGTCGGATTTCCTTTTGTGCCGTGGTAAACGGACAATTGATGGGATACATAAAACTGCGGCCCTGCACATTCAGCACTGCTACTTTTTTCCCGTTGGGAGCGAAGAGGACGGAAGAACCCACACCGATATTCCCTTCCGGATAATTGAGTGGCCGCAGCAAATACCCGGCATATTTAATGAGGACATCCTTCTTCCGAGGTTCCCAGATGTGATTTCCGGAAGTCAGGCAATGAATGCCGGCACTTTTCAGCTTTTCTACCTGGCGGGGAACAATTCCCTTTCCTTTGTCGGCGTTCTCGGCATTGGCAATGATAAAATCTATTTGATAGCGATTTCGAATGCGCGGAAGAATATCCAGAATAAATTCAATCGCATCTTCGCCCACAATATCTGCAATAAAAAGAATATTCATACCGAAACTTCACCTCTCATACCGAATTTCCACATGCTGTTGGCATTTGGTTAGGTCGCATAATCGTATGCCCGGTATTCCCGGATAACAGTCACCTTAATTTGCCCCGGGAATTCCGTTTCGTCCTGGATTTTTTTAGCAATTTCGCGAGCCAGTTCCCGAGCGCGGTTGTCATCCACTTTTGCACAATCCACAATTACGCGCACTTCGCGTCCGGCCTGGATGGCGTGAGCCTTTTCCACCCCTTCGAACATTTTAGCAATATCTTCCAGGTTTTCCATCCGCTTAATAAAGCTTTCCAGCGATTCCCGTCGCGCGCCGGGACGACTTCCGGAGATGGCGTCGGCTGCTGCCACCAGAATGGTGTATGGCGAAATGGCACCCTCTTCGTTGTGGTGGAATTCCACGGCATTAACAACCAGGGGATTCTCATTCAACTTTTTCAGCAAATCGGCACCCAATTGGGTGTGGCTGGCGGTAATGGGTCGTTCAATCGCTTTGCCAATGTCGTGCAGCAACCCTGCTCGTTTGGCAATTTGCGGGTCCAAACCCAGTTCCGCTGCCATAATGCCGCACAGATGCGCGACTTCCAGGCTGTGGTTCAGCACATTTTGCCCGTAGGAGGTAAGGTATTTTAATTTCCCTAAAAGCTCAATCACCTCCGCAGGCAATCCGTGGACACCTGCCTCCAACATGGCCTGTTCGCCAATTTCCCGGAAGGATTGCGCCAGCTCCTCTTCCGCTTTTTCCACCACTTCCTCGATTCGTGCGGGATGGATACGGCCATCCTGAATTAACCGTTCCATGGCAATCCGTGCCACCTCTCGACGATAGCTGTTGTAGGAGGACAGGATGACAATTTCCGGTGTATCATCGATAATCACATCCACACCTGTAGCCATTTCGAAAGCCCGGATATTTCGCCCTTCCCGGCCAATAATGCGTCCCTTCATATCGTCATTGGGTAAATGCACTACGGACACAGTGGCTTCGGTGGATTGCTCTGCGGCAGCCTGCTGGATGGCTGTGACCACAATTTCCAGCGCTTTCCGATTGGCTTCCAGCTTGGCCTGTTCCAGGATATTATTCTGGAGCTTTTTGCCTTCCTCCCGGGCTTCTTCCTCCATATCCCGGATTAACAACTGTCTGGCCTCTTCGCGGGTAAGTCCGGAAATTTCCTCCAGTTTCTGTACCTGCTCGGTAATTAACTGGTTTAACTCTTCGGTCTTCTTCTCAATATACTCTTCTTTTTCCTTAAACTGGCGACTAAGCGCCCGCACTTCTTTTTCTTTCTTCTCAATGAATTCAGATTTTCGATCGATCTCCAGCTCACGGTGGTCTAACTGTTGCTCTTTCCGGATCAACTCTTTGCGCCTGGATTCCAGTTCCCGTTCCATGCGCTGTTTGGTTTCGAAAATTTCCTCTTCCGCCTCAATTAATTTCTCACGCTTAAGGGCTTCTGCCTCTCCCCGGGCATTTTCCAGAATTCGATCTGCCTCTTCCTGAGCCTTCAGTAATTTTTTGCCACCGCTTAATTTTAAAATGATAAACAGAGCGATCGATCCAACCAGAATCCCACCAATCAATCCAAGAATCACGTCCATGAATCCGTCACCTCCATGCAAATATCCACATCGATCTCTGTCCTAAAGTTCAATTCAACCAATTCCATTCCTTTTTACTGACGTTTTTGAAAAATGATATAAAAAACCCCGAACCGCGGGATGAGATTTGGTAAGAACCGTGACTTGCACGGTGGGTGCCTGCCTATGCGGTTCGTGCTCCTCCGAAACGGAGGCCTGCACTAGACGCCTAGAGTCAAGCTCCCTTTTTGATGGTGTTGGTTCTTGCCAAATTCAACACCCACAACGGCTCGGGGTTATTTCAACAAACTTGTGTACTGATCTAAATAACTCTCCAGATTCTCCGTTAACTCATCACTCGTTTGTTCTATCTCTTTAATTAACTTTTCGTGTTTAAGTTTCAAACGAAATAACTCATCGGCAATATTCAGTGCAGCCAGTACCGCAATTTTTAACTGCGACTTCACCACCGTTCCTTCGCTCAGTTTGCGCATTTTCTGATCCACATAGGCTGCAAGTTCCTGAATGTACTGGGGATCGGCGTCTGATTTCAACCCGTATTCAATCCCCCAAATGTTCACTTTAATTGTTTTCTTCTCCATTATTTAAACACGTTTTTTTTCTATATAAACTGGCAAGATTAGAATTCGACCTGATCAAGCTTGACTGCCAGGCGCTCTATTTTGGTTTTAATACGCTTCTCTCTCTCCTTTAGTCTTTTATTCTCTTGTTTTAGTTTTTTTAGTTCCCGCTTCAGCTCAGGATGGATTTTATCCACTTCCCGGGCTGATAATGACATTAATTTAAATTCTAACTCTTTGTTCTCCTGTTTTAATTTATGATTCAATTCAAAAAGTTTTTGATTTAGCGCAATCAGATCTTTAATCGTCCCAATTAAACGATAAAACTTGGTTAACTCCTGTCGTTCCTCCCCATTCACATCTACTCCCGCAATTTTGCCTGGAAGGTTGCTTCAACCGCTTTAATAATCTTGGTCATCGTTCGGTTCACTTCCTCTTCCTTCAACGTTCGTTCCGGCGACTGGAAAATAAGCCGCAGCGCCACGCTCTTCTTATCCGGTGGAATTTGTTTCCCGCGGTAGATATCAAAAATTTCCACTCGCGAGAGCAATTTACCACCTTTCTGTCGAATGAGTTCAATTAATTTGCCCGCTTCCAGCTCCTGATCTACTACCAGAGCCAGGTCGCGATCGATGTAGGGGAAACGAGGAATTGGCTGGTATTTTTTATCGGTACGACGATTTTCCAGTAAGTTCGATACATTTAATTCTGCAACAAAAACGCTATCGTCAATTTCGTAAAATGAAGCAATTTCGTGATTTAACTCCCCGAGCATCCCAAGCTCCTCGTTCCCCGCCACAATTTGAAGTGCTGGGGATTCCAGCACAGAATCAGAATAATAAATAAATCGATAGTTGTCAAGAGAAATTTTGTCCAGCAGCGCCTCCATGATTCCCTTAATGTCGTAAACGTCCACATCCTGGTGGGTGGAATACCACACATTACCATCCCGTTTGCCAGTAATTGCAATGGCCAGGCGCAGCACTTCCTTCGGTTGTTCGTTTAAACTGCTGCCAGGATGAAACGTCCGATTGATCTCGAAGATGCGTAAATCCTTTATCTGACGATTACGGTTGTGCTGGATCACCTGTGCCAGACTGGGCAGCAAAGAGTTGCGCATTCCGTCCATATCTCGCGAAATGGGATTCAGAATGGGATAGATCGGTTTTCCGGTCAGCTTTTCCCACACTTCCCGATTAATCATGCTGTTGGTAATCACTTCCTGAATGCCCATGCCGGTGAGAATTTCGCGCAACCGGTCGGCAAAAAAGTCCAGCTCATTGCGGGGGATGCGGTATTGAATCACCGTTTGCTCTTTGGCCGGAATATTATCCAGTCCGTACAGCCGGGCAACTTCTTCCGCCAGGTCTGCCACTCGCTCCAGATCGGGTCGGAAAGTGGGAACAACGACTTCTCCATCTTCCACCCGCAATTCAATCCGTTCCAGAATCTCGCTCATCTCTTTCGCGGAAAGATTGGTTCCCAGCAACCGATTAATCTGCTCTGTTTTCAGGGGAATTCGTTTGGGTTCGATCTTGCGGGGATATTCATCCACTGCGCCTTTCAGTACTTCGCCGCCAGCCAGCTCGGCAATCAGCTGGGCAGCACGATCCAGTGCGTAAAGCACCCCATTGGGATCGGCACCTCGTTCGAAACGCTGGGAGGCTTCGGAATGAATATCCAGATATCGGGCACTGCGCTGAATGCTCTCGGGTTTAAAATAGGCGCTTTCCAGTAAAATATTTACGGTATTTTGATTGACCTCCGAATTGAGTCCGCCCATGATGCCTCCGATGGCGACCGGGCGTTCGGCATCGCAAATGAGCACTGTGCCTGCCTTCAGAGTGTGTTCTTTATCATCCAGTGTGGTGAATTTCTCACCTTCAACGGATTCACGGACAATGATCTGCCCGCCCCGGATTAAATCGTAATCGAATGCATGCAGGGGATGTCCGGTTTCCATCATCACATAATTGGTTACATCCACCACATTGTTAATGGAACGCATACCCACCGCTTCCAGTCGCTGCACCAGCCAGGCAGGCGATTCGCCCACCCGGATGTTACGAATAACCCGCGCGGCATAGCGGGGACAACCTTCCGGTGTATCGATGCGAATTTTGATGTAATCGGCTGCCGGTTGATCCATTTCGCTTAATTGAACTTCCGGTTTTTGAATCGGCTTTCCGATAATGGCACCCACCTCCCGCGCCACACCGATGTGGCTTAAACAGTCCGGACGGTTGGGGGTAACCGAAATATCCAGAATGTAATCGGTTTCGAATTGGAGCGCCTGTGCCAGCGGAACCCCAATGGGCAGTGTATCCGGTAACACCCAGATACCATCCGAGTGCTCGGCCAGTCCCAGTTCCTCCTCCGAACAGATCATTCCTACCGATTCCACCCCGCGAATTTTACTCTTGCGAATTTTCATACCAATGGGAAGCAGCGCACCCACTTTTGCCACCGGAACCGTTTGCCCGGGTGCCACATTGGGAGCCCCGCAAACAATGGTTAACTCCTCATCCCCCACATCCACCCGACAAACGGATAATTTATCCGCATTAGGATGTTTTTCCGATGAAAGTACTTTTCCTACGACTACATTGGGAATATCTAACTTCTTTTCAATTATTTCTTCCACTTCCAGACCGGTCAGGGAGAGTTTTTCGCCGATCTGGTACGGGTCTTCATTCAAAGGCAGGTAATCCTTCAGCCAGTTGTACGAAATCTTCATTGGTTCACCCTGGATTTAGATTTAACATCTGGAATCGAAAAACTGAAAATATCCTGCGCGTTGAGGCAATTCGTAACGTCTTCGGAATTCATTCAGAATTGCCTTAAAAAGCGCATGTCGTTTTCGAAAAACAGTCGGATGTCGTCGATGTTGTAGCGCAGCATGGCAATACGATCCACTCCCATACCGAAAGCATAGCCGGTGTACACGTCCGGATCATAACCGACCGCTTTAAACACATTGGGGTCCACCATTCCGGCACCGGAGATTTCCACCCATCCGGTGTACTTGCAAACCTTACATCCCTTTCCACGGCAGAACACACAGTTAAAATCGTATTCCAGACTTGGTTCGGTAAACGGGAAGAAGCTGGGTCGGAAGCGCACATGGATGTCTTCTCCGAACATATACCGGGCAAATTCTTCAATAACCGCTTTCAGATCGCCAAAACTGATCCCTTTATCCACCACCAGTCCTTCCACCTGATGAAAGAACGGGGAGTGGCTGGCGTCCGGCGTGTCGCGGCGATACACCCGCCCCGGCGCAATAATGCGCACCGGTGGTTGCTGGCTCATCATGGTGCGAATTTGCACGGGGGAGGTATGGGTGCGCAGCAAAATGTCTTCGGTAATATAAAGCGTATCCTGCATATCCCGCGCAGGATGATTTTTGGGAATGTTTAACGCTTCAAAATTGTACCAGTCCGTTTCCACCTCCGGACCATCGGCAATGGTAAATCCCAGTCCCAGAAAGAAGCGTTTGATATCGTCCAGCACCTGGGTCAGGGGATGTCTTTTGCCAACGGGAGGACGTCGTCCCGGCAGGGTAAGGTCTACAATCTCTTTTCGTTTCCGTTGTTCGAACTGCGGTTTTAACTCGTTGATTCTGGTTTCTACGAACTGTTTCAGTTCGTTAATCAGTTTGCCAAACCGGGGACGTGCTTCCGGTGGTACATCCTTCATCTGCTTAAACAGGCTCTGTACCAGTCCTTTACGTCCCAGATATTTAACTCGCAGCGCTTCAAAATCCTGTGCGCTGGAAACCTGCGCGGCTTCCCGTTCGAACTCCGTTTTGATTTGCTGAATTTTCTCTTCCATCGCGAACACCGTTTTGTGGTCAATTGGCGTTTACCTTTAAATTGATAAAAAATTTATCTTTAAATTTAAAAACAATTTTAATAGATGCATAATGGAAATTGAAGATTTAAGGGAAAAAATTTGTAACTCTGAATATTACGTTGTTAAAAGGCCAAAGCGCAACAAAACAAATCGTTAATATCAGAAACAAATTTAACCCGGATAATCCGTTAGAAATTTGTTTCGACGTAAAAAATATTGGGATTGCAGGGAAAGAAGGCAAATGAGTGCCACCTGCACGGTTTTAAATTTACTTTCCTAACTTCTTGTTTTTCTATTCTGTCCATCATGGACAATTCCATCGAACAAATAAATTGGGTTCAAAATATACCAATCCCACCAATATTTAATTTCAATAAAACAATATTGAACAAATATTGAATTTTTCACTTGATTTCCTGTTATTATTTTTGTTATTATAGCACATCAATTTTAAAATATTCAATTAAAAACGTTCCATTCACACAGAGGAAGTTTTTTTAAAAAGATTTCATCGAATCTGGAGAATTCTGTTCTTTTTAATTGATTCCATCCGGACCCCGGTTTGTTCTGGAATCATCCGATATTTTTACTTTTCATCAGGTACCAAAATGGCCTGAAAATTCAGAAACCGTTTGGAAACTAAATGAATATTATCAATTGAATACAGAAGAAGAATTATTAGCTCCTCCGCCATTTAATAACTGGAATGGCAGCAATACGCCCGATCCCCGATGGCAGAAAAAATACCGGGTGCTACAATACAAATATGGCAAGATGATTGTAGTGGAAGATGCCAATGGGGAACAATTAGAGCTTTTCTACGGGGATAATAACAACAACCTGGTTAATGGAGATAACCGGAATGACTTTGCCCATAACTATCTGACCGGAGTGCGTCTGAACCAGCTTGAAAAAGAATTCGATTATGATACCCGCTTTTTCCGCATGAACCAATATACCGATGAGTGCGACAATATTTTTGAATATATCTTCGACAATTTTGGTCGCCTGAGCGCGGTAAAGGATGCCTACCAGGCGCTGACCCATGAATACGCATATGAATTCTCCCGGCACCCCGGAACACCGTTTGACCCGGCGGATCCCAACTACATCAAAAAACGGTCTTATTTTACAGACACCCAATATGCAGATACTTATGAATATTATGATGGTAATGCGCAGATAATTCAGATAGTGGAGGATACCAGCATTGCAGGAAGCGGTAACAATGGATATGATTATTATACCGCGATTGAAAGGGATGAGGTCGGCCGGGAAAAGAAGCTGTATAAAACCTATAAAAAAGCAGCCCAATCCGGCAGACCCGCCTACGACCCGGATTACGCTTATCGGGACGAAAACGGTAACCATACCGGAGCACTCACCGAACGATTTCGGGAAAATCATTACAATTCTTTCCTGGATCAACAATTAACTCAGGTGGATTTTCCGGGTCCCAAAGAACCTTCCAATTCCAATTTTTACGATTACGAATATGTACTGGCGGAGAACGAACTGCCGGAAATATACGGCCCCGGTGCCAATGTGGTCTGGCGAAAAGTGATCGCCACTGATGAGGTGGGTAATCAAGTCATCATTTTTGAAGATGAAGAAGGACGGAAGAAACTTCAGCGGGAATTTAAACAAAATGACCAGGGACAACAGGTAGCTGTAGAAACATATTTTAGATACGATGGCAGAGGCAATGTTATAGAAGTTTATCCACCCAACTATTTTTCTCCGCCATCTGGTTCGAATCCGAACGATTGGAAAATTACCTATAGCTACAACACCCTGGGACAATTGGTAGCACAAACCAATCCCGATGCCGGACCGGTAAAATACAAATACGATGCCCTGGGCAACCTGCGTTTCCGTCAGGACGCCAACCAGCAAAGTCGTGGGGTGGTGAGCTTTACCACTTATGACTTTGCCGGCCGGGAATTGGTGCAGGGCGAAGCCACTGCGGATTTTGCCAGCCTGGACGCCACCCGGAGTTATCCCGCTTTTGAGGATGATACCGACAACTGGATTAGCGTTCACCATTACGATTCGTCCACCATACCCAACCAGTATCCCTGGAACCTGTACGATTACAGCGGCATAACTCTGAATAACACCACCGGGCGACTGGCAGCCAATGCCTATAAAACCACCGGAAAAATCAGAGACAACCTGCTTCTGGAGGATACCACCATATCTTCTGTTGCCCCGCAGACCTTTCGCGCATTCAACAGCCTGACTGCCGGAAACGAGGTAAACATCGAAAATGGTGCCGATGTGGTGTTTAAAGCCGGTAATCAAATTCGGCTGCAGCCCGGCTTCCATGCCAAAAGCGGCAGTCATTTTATCGCACATATTAATCCGGACTTGAACAACCTGCAGGATAGCTGGCAGGTAACCCTGTTCAGTTACAACAAAAACGGGCTGGTGGAAGCCAAATACGTATTTACACCGGGTTTGTCCGACCCAACCGTTTTTACTTACCAATACGACCGTCAGGGGAAAATCAACCATGTACAGATTCAACAGGGTTCGCAGAGCTTCCACCACTGGTACACTTACACCGGCCGGGAAGAGCTGCATCGGGTTTACACATCTGCAACGGCCACCAAACCGGCACTGGCGGACTGGCTGCAGCAATACAATCCGGCGGGAATGCCCGTGCGGCTGGCATTCAAGGAAACTTCTCCCCACCAATTTTGGCTGGATATTCCCATGCAGTATAACATCCGGGACTGGCTAACGGACATCAGCGACATCAACACCCTGCCCCATCCCTTTGCCGCCCATTACGATTATTACGCGGATGGTAACATCCGGAGTGCCATTTTCTACAACGACAAAACACCCGGTCTGCCCACCGAGAAAAAATACCGCTACGACTACAGCTACGACCCGCGTAAGCAGCTGCTAAGTGCCGACTACCGCTATTACTCCGGCGGCTGGCAAAACCCGGCCCGCTTTGACGTAACCGGTTTGCAATATGACGGCAACGGCAATATTCTGCGCCTGCAACGCCGTAAAGAGGACAATAACCTGATTGACGACTTAACCTACCAATATGGGAACACCAACCGCCTGTTGAGCGTTGCCGATGCGGTTGCGTCCACCAGTGAGGAGTGG
>CAZBWV010000043.1:0-31300 GCA_964495805.1 uncultured Calditrichaceae bacterium | reverse complement strand
TCTACTCCTTAACCAGAAGAAAAATTACAAAAAGAATGCCAGAAATCATACGCAATTATTGTATCTTGTTGAATATCCGTACGTTATGTTGCTCGCTATTTTTAATCTCAATTATATGCCGGAAAAATATTTCCCACCATTTTCTGGAAATTTTTTTCCGATGTTAGAATATATTTATCGTAAGATTCACTTACAAGAGAAAATCCGGGTACCTGATGAGTAGATACCCGGATTTAGGGATGTGGTGAGTTTTCGAATAAGGAAGGGGAAGAGTGTTTTATTTCACCAGCAGCATTTTTCGGCTGGACTCCCATCCGTTCACCCGAAGGCGATAGAAGTACAGCCCACTGCCTACCGGCATGCCCCGGTCGTCGGTGCCATCCCAGGTGACAACATCGCCCCGGGTGAGATATCCATCCACCAGGTGTTTCACCAATCGCCCGTTTACATCATACACTTCCAGCACAACGTGACCGCTGGTATCCAGTGAAAACGGAATTTGTGTCGTGTTATTAAAGGGATTGGGATAGTTTTGATACAGCATGTATCCATCGGTCAGGGTGAAGCCGGGATGAATGGATGTGACCGGTACAATGGTTGCCTCCTTTAATACCCAGTTCAATGGGTCCAATTGAACCATAGCAGGAACTCCTGCAACAGGGATATGGAAATCCTGCACCATTAGCGAATCCCACACGGTGATAGTATCCCGGGTGCCATCGGTAAACTGAATGGCAATATCCAGCGGCATTTTAAACACTGGCACTGGCGTCCCGTATACCTGCCACGGTTCCTGTTTGATTTTTACATACAGATAGTTTTGGCCGTTATTCTGATATTTATCCCAACCCCACTGATATTTGGGATATCCCGGTTCATAAATCCATTGCTGGAAATACCAATCCAGATCCATCCCGGTTTTCGCCTCGCAAAAATCGCGGAATTGCTCAGTAGTTACCGTCCCATTCATGAATGCCGGATCGGTGGGATAATCGTGCATGATGGTGAAAAACTGCGCATCGCCGACCAGATGACGAAGCATGTGCAACACCCAGGCGCCTTTAGCATAAACCGTCCAGCTGAAAATGTAGCCCGGATCGTCTATGGTGTACCGGTAAATGGGATCCAGAGCCCAGCTGGAAATGCCAGATAACATGTAATTCATTTTATCGAAATAGGCATAGGTTCCGTATTCCGCCTCCAGCCACAGGGCTTCGCTGTAGGTGGCAAACCCCTCGTTCATCCAGATGTTGGGCCAGTCGTAGCAGGTAATCAGGTCTCCGAACCACTGGTGAGAGAGTTCATGCGCATAGACGGTTTCCCAATTAATGCTCACCGCACCAATACTGGTACAGGTTTGATGTTCCATGGCGCCTCCCCACTCAAACTCTGCATGCCCGTACTTTTCGTCCACATATGGATACAGGCCGTACAGATTACTAAATACCTGGAGCATTTGCGGAAGCTTTTGAAACGCTACCTGAGCGGTGGTAAGCTCTTGTGGGTACACAAAATAGTCGATCGGCATGGTCTGCCCGGCACCATACTGGAACGAATCCGAAAAGGTGGCATAATTGGAGATAGCCAGCGAGATGAGATAAGTGGTAATTGGATGAGTTTCTCGCCAGTGATATGTTCGGGTGCCATCGCCGTTGGTTACCACCGAGTCAAGGATTCCGTTGGACGCAGCAATCATATTATTCGGTACGGTGATATGAATTTTGGCCGAATCCAGCTTATCCGAGGGATCGTCCTTACACGGCCACCAGGTCTGGGCAGCGTATGGTTCGCTGAGGGTGGAAACAACCGGATCGCCGTACTGATTGGTGGTAAAGCTGAATCCCATCAGTCCGCTGCTACGGGGAACTCCCGAATAATGAACGGTAACGGAAAAGGTATCGCCCACGTTATAGGTCTGGTCTAACTGAATGCGCAGCACCCAGTTGGAGTGGGTCCAGGAACTCACATTTCCAGTGACCGAAAAATTTTGCCAGACACCCACATCCTCCCGGGAATCGAAATTCAGCTTAATCATGCTCAGACCATTCACATTGCTCCGGAAGTGACCGGTGACGGTTGCTTCCAGATTCTGTGGAGAGGTGGTTACATGGAAGCTCAGGTTATAGTAAAACTGATCAAAATCAGAGGAATCGGGATGCATCGCCCGGGAGAGAGCCGGAAAATTTCGAATATAGTAGTCCCGTTCGATGGTGTAAAACTCGCGGCTCACTTTTGCCATAGCTTCTAAGCGGGAAGTGAGCGTGTCGTCGCTGGCCATTAACCAACTTGCCCACATGCCGATGAGGAACATGATCCATTTACGCATGATTCTTCTCCTGTATAATAAGTTCTGTGTCAATCAATGTTTATTTCTTCGACTATTTTCAAAACATCTTATTCCGCTACCGTAACTCATGTTTTAAACAATCCATCGGGAGAGTTCGCGTAAGAATGTTTGAACGTTGGTCTGGTGCGGTTGAAGTTGCGCCAGGCGAGGTTCCAGACCGTATAGTCGATTGCGCAATTCATCCCCATCTATCCCTTGATGATAAAGTCGAATCCCTTCAGAAGTCAATCGGTCAATATAATCCTGTTCGCGATTAATCCGGACCAGAATCTCCTGCCGGTCACGGGCGGGCTTGCCGTGTCCGGGTATCAGGCACTGGATGTCAAACTGATCGATCAGTGTGCGAATTCGATCCAGACTATCCCGATATTCCCGCATGCTATGCAGAACAAATGGTACCGGTGCCTGAATCAGCATGTCGCCGGAGAAAGCCAATTGCTCATCAGGTACGATGAGCAGACTCTGGTCCACTGCATGCCCCGGAATATGGAAAAATATCACCGAATTCGGAGCAGTGGTGAGTTCCTGCCCGTCGGATACATAGTGGATTGGCTCGGGGAATTGCAACTGCTCTAATTCTGCAATCCGCTGTTTCCGGTAAACCCCGCGGATGTAGCGGATATCGTTATTTCGCACGGTCTGATTTTTTTGCGCAATGGATTCATGCCCGTAAGCAGGGAATTCTCGAAAAGCATACCAGCCGGAAATATGGTCGCCATGGGTGTGAGTAAACAGAATTTTTACCTCCCGAATATGTCGGGCAGTCAGGAATTCCCGGAATTTTTCCAATTCGTAAGGAAACACGCCGGGATCAATCAGAAAGGCGGCAGTTTGGTGATACACCACCGTGGTGTTCATTCCAAGAAACTGGCTGCTAAACCGACGACGCATGGCACCATCCATAATTTTGCCGTAATTTAACACCTTTTCAAAGGGAAAATGTGGAATATTTACAATTCATTCGGATGATTTTATTTCTTTTCCAGGCTCACCGCATGCCTTCTCTTTTTGTTAGTACGGAACAACCGGATTTTTCCCGCTTCGGGTCGGGAGAATTTGTTGAAAGGAATAAACGTTGAGAAAAGGGTAGGGGAGAGGGGAATAGGGGAAATAAGGGGAATAAGGGGAATAGGGGAAATAGGGGTAATAAGGGGAATAAGGGGGAGGGGGATAAAATCTGGCTTTACATTCCGGAAATTTTTTCCAATATTTCGCAGCAGGTGATAATACACGAGGATGCGGTGTTTGGTGATCTGTTTAACCAGGTTGAGTTGAGTTTCATTTTTATATCGGCAGTGCTATTTTTAGGTGGCATCTATCTGGCTCCCTCCGCAGTGGATCGGGATATTCGGTTCCTGCTGGCATACCCACGCTGGATGGCTCGATTAATGGAAAGATATTTTAAAACCCGGTGGGGTTTTCTGATTATTTTTTTACTTATTTTCACACTGAATAACATTTCTCTGTTTACCGGATTTATTTCCGGTTATTTCATCATTTTTCCGGCACTGTTTGCTTTTTTCACCGGCTTCCATGTAGCGGTGATTGGTTACGACATGATGGGCTGGAAAGGCATCTGGCATATGCTGGTCAATCCGGTGGCCTGGCTGGAGTTTCCCGCAGCATGGATTAGCACGTCGCTGGGGTTTCGTCTGGCTCTCACCGTTCTCACCGAACATAGCTATTCCGCCGCCACACAAACTTTCCGCGAACTGTTTCCCCTCTATCAAAAGTACGTAATGACCCTGCTGTTCCTGGCGGCTTTATTGGAAGCAGCCCTGATTCGTTTTGCCGATTCCATGCAAAATAAATAGACCGACACATTTTCTGCGGATTGAACGGTCGATATCACGTTCGTTATTCGGGAATGCTTATCGGGAATGGTTTTTTAATTTCTGATAGTAATCCTGCACACGTACCACATACTGCTGGGTTTCGCGGAATGGTGGTATGCCATTGTATTTCTTTACGTTGTTGGGACCAGCGTTGTAGGCAGCCAGCGCTTTTTCCACGTTTCCCTGAAACTGATCTAACAATTTTGCCAGATATCGGGCTCCGCCGCGGATGTTCTGTTCCGGATCCAGCGGGTCTTCCACACCCATTTCCAGCGCAGTGCTATCCATTAGCTGCATCAGTCCCCGGGCGTTTTTAGGGGACACGGCTGTGGGATTCCCGCCGGATTCCGCCAGAATCACAGCCCGGATTAAATCCGGGTCCACTCCGGTTTCTGCTGCCGCCTGCTGAATATGCCGTTCGAATCGGCCGATTTTATGGCGAACTTCCTGCAACAGATACCGACTGACTCCCTGGTGTGCTCCGATTCTTCGCGCTTTGCCGGGCCAGCGCCGCAGTTCCGGAGCTGCTTCTCCCTCCCGGTGCATCGGTTCCCCGGAAAGCTGCTGATACACCATCTCGGCAATCCCCAGCCGCGTTTCCAGCGCCATTTTTTCGGAAAGCTTTTCGTCAAACATGCTCTGGATAATCTCGCCCCCCAGCCCTTTGCCAAACAGGCCGGATTTGGGTACGGTTTTGCGCATGGTTTTTAGCATGTAGTAGATAAACAGCGCTTCGAATTGTTCGGCGGCCTGTTTCAACTCCCGGGGATTCCCGGACTTCTGCTTTAGCTTTTCCAGCTGACTCTGAAGCAGTGCCTCATCCGGTGAAATTTTGGGCTGAAAGGAACTCACCGTCTATTTCCCCAATCAATCGGTTTACGAATGGTTTCATCACATAATAATTAACTCTGCCTGTAAACTGCCAGCTTCTTTCAGTGCTTGCAGCACAGCAATGATATCCCGCGGAGTGAGCCCCAATGCATTCAGTGCCTGGGCAACATCCTGCACGGTAGCAGACTCTGCGATGGTGACCAGTTGTCCTTCTTCATTGTAAATGGTTGCCTGAGTGTTGGGCACCACAACCGTTTGACCGTCGCTAAAGGGTGCCGGTTGAGAGACAATGGGTTTGGATTCAATCTCCACACTCAAATTGCCGTGTGCTACTGCGGCGGGGAGCAGAGTGACGTTACCACCCACCACCACCGTTCCGGTGCGTTCGTTCACCACTACCCGGGCGACCATATCGGGCTGCACCTGCACCTGTTCCAGTTCGGCGACAAATTTGCTCTGCTGCCCGGTTTGAGTATATGCCGGGGGAATGGTAACGGCAATGGTGCGGGGATTCTGCACTACCGCCAGTGTATCGTTGAATGTGCTATTAATTGCTTCCACGATCCGTTCGGCAGTGGTAAAATCGGTTTCTTTTAGCGAAAGGTAAAGCGTATCGCCAAATTGAAAATCGCCCCCTAAATTTTTCTGCAACACGGCCCCGTCGGGAACGCGCCCGACCAGGGTATGATTCTGGCGCAATCCCCCGCCGCCCGTCGTCTGAACGGAGAAACCGCCCACAGCGAGTGGACCCTGCGCCATGGCATACAGCTCACCACTCTGATCGGTTAGCGGTGTCATCAGCAGCAATCCACCTTCCAGACTTTTCGCATCGCCGATGGAGGACACCGTTACGGTC
Source organism: uncultured Calditrichaceae bacterium (assembly GCA_964495805.1). Taxonomy (GTDB): domain Bacteria; phylum Calditrichota; class Calditrichia; order RBG-13-44-9; family RBG-13-44-9; genus JALXCH01. The sequence continues at coordinate 25,431 of CAZBWV010000043.1, read as the reverse complement.
AGCCGATCGCCTGCAGACAAAAATGTGGACGCTTCCGCCGTTACCATAACCGCTGCCACGTTGCGTAGTTTTACCTTCTCCGGCGGTACTTTAATTCCGAACCGTTGTAACATGTTCACCACGCTCTGGGTGGTAAAACGTGTTCGCCGTGTGTCGCCGGTTCCGTTGAGTCCCACCACCAGTCCGTATCCCACCAGCGGTTTTCGTGCCACACCGCGAATCCGCGCCAATTCTTTTATACGCACTGCGGAAAAAAGAAGATACGGAATGACAAGCAGCAATACTATTGTGTGTAAATAAACGGATTTGCCACGCATTTTCTCTCTGCCCTCCTGCAGATATCCGGCATCCTGCCGGGTTTTCGAATCGAAACACATCAAACCACTTACTCGTCCGGGCTGATGAATGCCCCGGAAAAGTCCGATCATCAAAATACCCACTGCAACAAACGGGTCAGGAGTCCTGCCCGCTGCCCACGGGAGACTTCTCCCTTGCCTTTGTAAACGATGTGAGCATCGTAAATATTGTAAGAATACACCGTATTGTCGGACATGATATCTTCGGGTCGCACACATCCGGTCAGGATGTACACTTCCTTTTCGCTGTTAATTTCGATCACCCGTTTCCCTTCGATGATGTAGTCTCCCGCTTCGTTTTTGCCCACAATTCGGGCGGCGATTTTGGCTTTTAGTACCCCTCGCTTGGTGGTGCGACCCAGCCCGCGGAAATCGTTCCGAAACTTGCCACGCAGGGTGAAGTCCGGTAAAATACCCGCCACCCCTTCACCACCGGCTACACCCAGATCGTGCTGGGAGTCCTTCAGTGTCTCCGTGCGTGCATCGTTGCGTGCCTGGGAGTATTCCATTACCAGCACAGTAATTCCCTTCCCCACCTGATTGCTTTTGATATCGCTAAACATGTTGACATTGGTGGCCATCTGCTGAGCCAACACATTCATGGCCAGCCCCACAACTATCCCTATGACCCATAATTGTTTCATTTTTCTCTCCTCACAAAATTTTATGGTAAAACCGCCAGACCACGTTCCACTATTTTGACTTTTAACCGTTTCCGGCTTAAAGGATTTTTTACCCAGATTTGTTCACCCCGGGTACCATCCTGCAATGCCTGCGCCTGCAACACCACCCGGACGCGTCCACGCTGATACTCAACCCGCACCGCTTCGCCTCGTTTGACCAGGTAAGGTGGCTGCACACATCGGGGGGTTAAAATCGTACCTGCGGTGAGTGTTCGCCGGGCAATTTGCCCCACAATCCGGGATTCTTCCTCAATGGGGGCTTCCGGTAAGCTGGTAATCTCTAGTTCCTTTTGTTCAAGCATTTCCCGACGGAGGGTATCCCCTTTTCGGACGGTTTGCCGCAGAGTAAATACACGTTCGAACAGCTCCACCCGGGCGGGAAGATAAAGCGAGCGGAGCCTTTGCCCTTTTCGTAAAAAGATGAGACGAAACACGGTGTTGCCAGCGGGCAAACGCTTTCCGGAATGGGACACGACCACCGAATCCGCCTCCGCAGGGAATCGTAATTCTCGAACCGGTTGTAACCACACCAATCTGGGATGAACCCGGGAGTTTCGGTAAAGCTGCCGGAGATAAGTTTCCACTTGCTGCTGGAGGGAATTGCCCCGTGCCAGCAACATCCCGCAAAAAATGAATAAAAATACCAGGCTATGCAGTGCTGTTCGTTTCATGGTTACCGTTTTAGTTGCGTCACCGTGCGAAGCATATCTTCGCTGGTTTTAATGGTTTTGGAATTCAATTCATAAGCGCGCTGGGCTTCAATCATTTCAACCATTTCCTTTACCACATCCACGTTGGAGGTTTCTAAAAATCCCTGGTGAATGAGTCCCAATCCGTCCTGCCCGGCAGTACCCATAAATGGTTGTCCGGAGGCCACTGTTTCCCGAAATAGATTTTCGCCCATCGCCTCCAGTCCGGCCGGATTGATAAAGCGTGCCAGTTCCAGTTGTCCTAAAATGCTCGGTTCGGTTTCGCCGTACAGCGTTACTTCAATCTCCCCGTCTTTGCGAATGACAATTTGCTGGGTGTCTTCGGGGATGGTAATTTCCGGCTCCAGGATGTAGCCCTGGGAGGTAACCAGCAATCCATCTGCGGAAATTTTTAATGCACCGTCCCGCGTATAAGCAAAGGAACCATCGGGCATGCGCACCACCAGAAAGCCATCCCCTTCGATAGCAATATCCAGAGCATTACCGGTTTCGGTGATGGTTCCCTGCTGGAAGCTCCGCTGGGTGGCCACCACACGTGTTCCGTTGCCAATTTGCAAACCAATGGGACGGCGATTGTCGTTTCCGGTGGATTCACCGGCGGACTTGAGATTCTGGTACAGCAAATCCTGAAACTCCAGTCGGCTGCGTTTGTATCCGGTGGTATTTACGTTGGCCAGGTTGTTGGCAATAACATCGATGGTTAGTTTTTGTGCCTGCATCCCTGACGCTGCGATCTGCAACGCTTTATCCATTTGTACGCCCTCCTTGGGTTTTTCTTTCATCCAGAGCGAACCGGAACTTCATCCCTGTCCTTCAGTCCCTGAAATTTCCGGTTCGGAGTTGCCTTTTTCACTTAACTCAATCACTCAGCCTTTCCGGCATCGTTAATCAGTTTATCCAGGGTGCGGTCCATGGTCACAATCGTCCGTTGGCCCAGTTCAAACTCCTGGTACAATCCAATCATCAACACCATTTCCTCAATGCCATTCACATTGCTCCCTTCCAGATAACCGGGTTTTAGATGGACCTCGTCAGCGGAGAGAAGCATCATGCCGGCTTCGTCATTATCGGTAAAATAGTTCTGCCCGATTTTGGTGAGGAGTGTGGGATCTTCGAATGTAGCGATGCGTAGCTGATCCACCACCTCTCCGTTCACCATCACGTTGCCATTCTCGGTAATGCGTACCTCACCACCGGAAATCTGAATTTCCCCGTTTTTTCCCAGTACCGGATGTCCGTCCTGGGTAATCAGACGTCCATCGGAATCCAGGGCAAAGTTACCATTGCGGGTAAACACCAGCCCATCTTCGGTCTGGATGGTAAAAAATCCGTTTCCCACAATGGCAACGTCCAGAGGATTATCCGTTTTGCGAAGAATTCCCGGGGAGAAGTCGGTTACCTCGGCTAAAGGATAGGTAGTATCCATATTACCATCAGCATCCGGAGCCATTGCTTGAATTAGCTTGTTGTAAAAAAGTTCATCTTTTTTGTAACCGATGGTATTCATGTTGGCGAGATTGTTGGCAACGACCTCCAGACGGCGTTGCCGGGGAATCATGCCCGCCCTGGCAATAAACAGTCCCTTTAACATGTTAACGAATCCTTTCGCTTTCCGGTAAAGATTCCTTTTCCATACTTTCCAGATGCTCCCGAACCAGCAGCAAACCGACGTAGGGAGCAATCATTTCCATTAAGAACCGGTCACCGTCGCTATAAGCACCTTCTTCAAAACATCCTGTTACCACAGCCCCAATTGCTTCACCATTGATAATAATCGGAACAGCCAGAAAAGAGTTAACAAAAAAGCGCCCAAAACTGTTTTTACGGTGCATTTTTTTTATCAACAGGGGTTTTCGATGAGCAAAGCACCAGCCCGTGGCTCCTTTTCCCAATCGGAAATTAACCGCATCCACCAGGTTGTATGGTTCTCCGTAACTAAAAACCGGCATGAGTTTGTTCTCCAGATAATCGTGCATAAATACCGAGAACAGATTCATTTCCAGAATTCGTTTCAGAAACAATCGGGCTTTTTCCAGATCGGCACTTAACTCACCAGCCGGTTGTTTTACCAGATTGCTAAAATCGTACAACGATGCAATTAAGTTTTTCAGTTTGACATCTTTCTTCATGCTGATGTATCCTCCGCCAGGCGATGGTATTGGGAAATTTGTTCGGCAAATAATTCTGCCTCTTCCAGATGCATATCAAAGATGCGAGTCATCTCTTCCAGAGGAAAGGTTTTTAATTTGGGATAAATCTCCTGAAGCTTTAACCAGATTTCATCTTCCTCCAGGGATTTTAAACGCGGTAACGGTTCAATTCCCACCCCCCAGATGTTGGTGATACAATCCGCCACATAAACCAGAGAGGGAATTAGCATCTTCTCCACCTCGTCCGGGGTAATTTTGTGATGTTTCAGGATGGTTTCGGTTAAATCCGAGGGGAGGTTCCACTTCTGGGCCAGCCAGGCACCTGCTTCATCATGTCCAAATTCCATTACTTCCAGTTCTGCCTGATACAGGGGAACGCCTTTTTCAATTCCGTACTCAAACACTTTTTCGTACTCATCCCGAAAATAAAGCTGTAACGTTAATCGCCCGAAGTCGTGAAGTAAGCCATGAATAAATGCGTCGGAAGCATGGGGGAGACCCAGGTAGTTGGCAATTACCATGGTCACTTTACCCGTTGCAGCGGAATGTTTCCAGAATTTCATGAAATCGAAATATTTATTGCCTTTAATATAGTAAAAAGTGCTGAACACACTCAAAGCAAAAATCAGGTTTCGAATTTCCTCCATTCCCAGCAACACCACAGCTTGCCGGATGCTTTTTACTTCGTTGCGGATGTGGTAATATCCGCTGTTCACAATCCGAAGAATTTTTGCCACCAGGGGCGGGTCATCCTGAATCAAATCACTAATTTCCCGCATGGAGGAATTTGTATCGCTCAGCAGGGCAATTAATTTGAAAGCAATCTGCGGAAGTGTGGGGACTTCTTTAATCCCTTCCAGTTCCGATATGAAGTATTCTCGTTTTTCCATATCTTTCCAGGATTATTTTATTTTCATCTTTGACGAGACCTTCTCCACCAATCTGGCAAACAGTTCTCGGTACGCTTTTTCGCGTAGCAGTTGCCGGTCCCGGGCATCCAATTGCAGATCCGGATCGGAGGGGTCCACTTCGAAAAATTGTAAATCGTTTACCCGCTTTGCGGTGGCATCCACCCGCCCAATTTCTGCCCAGTTATTTTTCTCCCGATTATACAACCGATATTGAGCCTGGACTCGAATGGCTACATACGGTTTAAACATGATAAACGGGAAGTACGTCCCGCGGCCCGTAGTTTGTGCTTCCAGTTCAAATTTTCCGGTGAGAATCCATTTTACATCGCCGGAAGGGAGTGCCTTGATGCGCTGCTCATCCCATACGCCGGGCACCGTATCCATGGGGACTACCACAAACCTTCCGCTCCCCTCCAATGCTTCCCGTAAATCCCGATTGAGCTCCTGAGCATTACCTGCCACATTGTCGGTGACGAATGGAACCACCCCCAGCGGTTGAGGATTTTTCGCAATTTTCACCGTGCTGGAGCCACAACCTCCCAGGAGTCCCAGCAACAACACGCTTAATATGTTAATAAATTCTCTGCGCATATTTTTCATCCAATTCCACCAAAAATGCGTAAATTTCTGCCACTGCCTGAAATGCTTCCACGGGGATGGGAAATTGAATTTCCACCTGAGATAGTGCTTCCGCCAATTTCTCATCCCGGATTACCGGAACGTCGGATTCTTTAGCCAGCGCCACAATTTTGCGCGCTATGTGTCCTTCCCCTTTCGCTACCACTTTTGGTGCTTCATCCTCCTGCACCCGATATTTCAGCGCCACTGCCGAGAATCGAGTATTCGCTCCATTTTCCTGCCGATTCTGCATCTGACCCGCTAATTCCTTCCCAGAATCTGTTCGATTTTTTCCTTCATTACCTGAGGGGTAAACGGTTTAATAATGTATGAATTTACCCTTGCCTTAAGCGCTTCTAAAATATCCTGCTTCATTCCCCGTGTGGTAACCATCAGAATGGGAATGTTTCCGTACTTTTTATCGTTACGGACAGCTTTTACAAATTCCAGTCCGCTCATGTTGGGCATATTCCAATCGGTAATAATAAAATCCGGTGATTCCGCATACAGTTTAGCGAAGGCATCCCTGCCATCTTCCGCTTCCACAATCGTATCGAAACCAATATTTTTCAACGTATTGGCAATAATTCGCCTCATGGTCATGGAGTCATCTACAATGAGAATTTTTATCGACTTATCCATCTCTCCCCTCCTTCGTTTAGCTGTGTGATTTTTTGTAACCCATAGTTTGACGGAACAATACCAGGTCCAGAGAATGGTTCAACCCGTGCAGGGTTTCTGCCTGGCCGACAAATAAATATCCACCCGGATTAAGCATGTCGCTTAAAATTAACACCGATTTTTCCCGGGCCAATCGATCGAAGAAAATGAGAACGTTCCGACAAAAGATGACATCGAATTTGCCCAATGCCATCATCGCTGTGGAATCAATCAGGCTGATATGACGGAACTGAACATATTTTCGAAGTTGGGTATTTATCACAAAAAGATCGCCCTTTTGTTGGAAATGTTTGTTAAGATATTCTTGCGGTACACCTCGCAACGAAAAGCTCCGATAAGTTCCCTGATAAGCTGTTTGTAGAGCTTGATGGTTGATATCGGTGCCAATAATTTCAATCCGATTTTCGGATAAAAGATTGGCAAAATAATGATCGATAAGCATGGCTATGGAGTACACCTCCTCACCCGTGGAGCAACCCACGCTCAGAATGCGGATTTTATCGTTGTCGGATTTGATTTTTATTATCTGAGGCAATACCACTTCTACCAGTGCATTCAATTGAGCTTGATCCCGGAAAAAATTGGTTTCGGTAATGGTCACCAGATTCATCAATTTGTCGATTTCTTTGGTTTGCTGACCCATGTTACCTAAATAGGAGAGGTACTCCGAAAAACTTCCTAACGAGAGGGATGACAAACGTTTGTTTAAGCGAGTTTCAACAAATTTTCGTTTATTTTCCGTCAGATAGATGCCACTTCGCTGGTAAATAAACTGTTTCAATTTTTCAAAGGTTTCGTTATCCAGGACCAGCGCGCTGGAACGATCTATCGTGGCCGGGGAGGATATTTTTTGTCCTGTGTTCATGCTATTACCCATCCGGTTAATCCCCTATCAATTGAATAAATAGTTTCGCTTTTTCGATTTCCAGATACAGATCCAGGACGAACCGCTCCACGTCCAGATGAACCAGTTTCGGACTATGATTTTTCAGGATTCGCCAGCCTTCGTTTTGGCTCACATTCATGGCTTTGATGTCCTCATCGAAGCCGATCCCCCACAACTCGCACAGGATTTCGGAAAGATGAATGATAGCAGCCAGCTCTTTATGGGAATGTGCCCGTGATGGGCTATGATGCCATTGAACTGCCTGGACAATGGTTTCCGGGAAATTCCAGTGCTTCAGCAACCATCCGCCGATATCTGCATGGGTGCAGCCAAGAACTTCTCGCTCCACTTTTACTACTTCTCGTCCGGTTTCGTGAGCATACTCCAGGATGTGCTGGAACTTATCACTAAAAAACTGATCCAATACCATTTTTCCGATATCGTGGATTAATGCAGCGACAAAATCTTCTCCGTGAAAATTCAATCCCAGTTTCTTGGAGAATGCCCGGGCTATCTGTCCGGTACCGGCCGAATGCAGCCAGAATTTCTCCCGATCGAAATAAGGATTGGGTTTCAGTTTGGAGAAAGTGCTGTACAAACTTACTGCAATCACAATATTGGTAACTTGCTTTAAACCCAAAAGCACCAGCGCTCTTTGTACATTATCAATTCGTCCCTGAAATCCCCACAACGGGGAGTTAGATACTTTAATTATTTTCGCAGTAATACTGGCATCCTTTTCAATTACCCGGGCAATTTCTCGCATACTGGTACTGCTACGGCGAATCATTTCCATGATTTCCGTAGCAATATTGGGCAAGGTTGCCAGATTTTCGATTCCATAAATTCTTCGTTGCACATCTTGCGGCAATGCCATTGCATGCACCTCACCATTTTCATCTTTTACTGAACCATCACCTGTCCTTCGGGAACGCGAAATGTCTCACTTCTTTCACCTAACTCGCTTCCGGTAAAAATCGGAGGGTTCCCTAACTGTTCATCCAGAGTCGCAGACCAGAATGGACGCAGCACCTCACGAAGCCTCTTTTTATCTTCTGTCGATAGGTTCTTCCAGAATTCTCTGGTTTGTTCATCCAGGAAATAGACCATGGGCTTTTTCTTAATTTTCGGGACGATTTTTTTCTCCAGTTCCGGCATTCGCAAAATTAATTGCCCCAAAACAAACCATTCTTTAACCTTTTCGCTGGCTTTAAAATGTTCTTTGAGCAAAGAGAGTCGTTCTGGATTTTCTCTTTTCAGCCATTTTAAGAGAATTTTTTCCGCATAGGGGATGGGCAAAGCAAATGCCACATCCAGCCAGGGGGAAACCTGTGTGCGAATGTTGCTATTTAACCGGGATGAAATGTACTCTGCGGTTTTCTCCGGGAAACGGAGCAACCCTCGCATGGCAATCTCGCGCACGGAATGATCCTGATCCTGAAGGTAATTCAGAAAGATTTGCCAGAGTTCCGGGTCATGGAATTCGGTTAAATGTTCCAGAATTCGCGCCCGGAGGGAGCTCTCTTCCTTGCTTAGTTGTTTTATCAGGAAGGAAACCGAGCGGGGAAGTCGGCTTCGTGAAATGAGTTCCAGGATCGCTTCCTTTTCTCGCTGACTGCTACTTTCCTCATAAATTCGAAACAGGTCGTTATCGAACACCGTGATTTTTGCGCTATTCAGCACGTACAGACTAAACAAACGGTGCTCTTCGCTCATACGAAAAAATTCTGCGATCACAAAAGAAGGATAGCGTTTAATAAAATCACTGAGAACCTGTCGGGTGGTTTCGGATGCGTCCCTTTCTGTTTCGGTGAGCAGAAAACGGAATGATTCGCTACCGGGAATAAAGGAAATGCAGGTGAGCAAAATTTCCCGCAAATACTGACTGCGAAAACGATCCTTCTGTTCCATCAACACCGGAAGCAGGGATTGCGGAAGGACAAAATGGGGATTCTTTTTTAAAATGGAGGCCAGTGCTTTTAACGCCTCTTCACCAAAGCTGGAAGAATCGGAAATCAGTAAATCCAGGATTGGCTTGAATGCAGTGGAAATACCCGATTCCTGCACGGAAAGAAGGAAAGACATGATTTGCACCGGATCGGATTCCGGCATTCCGGTTTGAATAATGGTACGCTCCCAATACACAAACGTGGTAGCCAGTGCATTTAGAATGGCCGGCTTTAATCGGGGAAACCTCGGGGATAATTCCATTAACTTCGGAATGGCATGAATTTCGTGCAGTTTACCAAGGCTTTCCACCACCGCGAACAGCACATATTCATCCGTATCATCCAGCATATTGAGCAGGATTTCGGATGAGTGTTTATCCGGAATATCACCCAATAATTCCGCCGCAATCCGACGCATTTCCCGGTTTTCGGCCACAGCCAACCGGCGCAGCGGAAAAACAGAAATGGCACCCAGCGTTTTTAGAATTTCCATAGCCAGACTTCTTACCGAAACCTGCGGCGAATACAACACATCCACCACAATCTCGGCGACCCAACGCTGAGGCACACTGACAAATGTCTGGTACAGGGCTTCGCGCACATCGGGGTGCCCATCGGAAAAATACGTGCTCAGGATTTTAAATAAGAAAGGTTCTTGTTCCTCGCCTAATTTCTGAATGGCCTCCCTGCGCACCTGTGGATCTGGATGAGTCAAATTCTTCAGATAAAAATTCCTTTTCCCTTCCTGCATATAAAAATCCTTTTTTCGTCATATTGATTTATGCAAGCGATGTGCCATCATCCAGCGAAGCCCAACTATTTCTTATACGCTTTGTATTACAAAGGAAATTTAACCGGATTCGCTATGTGGTATTTTCAGAATGCCTGTAAACTGAGCGATTTTTCGTCAATAAATTACTCTTTTTTCGACAGAGGATTTAAAATCGTCATTAGAATGGAATTTAAGCGAGCAAAATTTTCACTTATGGGAGGAAAATCCGGTGAATGATGAAAACCAAATTCCGGACAGATTTTCCCTTTTCGCGTTGGTTCTTATTATTGACCGATAATCTTTTAAAAAATCCCCATCATCGCCCTTTACTTTTTCCATGAGTTTTATTAAACTTTCGCAATTAATTGAAAAGTATGTCAACGGATGATTCTCACATGAAATGGACACGGCCATGAAATCAGCAGGACTCAAACAGGTTGATGAAGGTCAGACGTTTCAGGGTTACTGTATCATTCGAAAGCTTGAACTCAAGCAAAAACAGGATGGTGACCCTTATTTGGTGATGGAGGTGGGTGATCGTACCGGCCGTCTGACCGGTGTGGTGTGGAATCATGCTCAGGAGCTTTACCAGAATTTGCACATCGGGCAAATTCTGAAAATCAGAGGGAAGCTACGGCGTTTCCAGGACCGAAAACAGCTTCAGATTGAAAAAATTCGTGTGGCCCGAGAGGGGGAAATTCAACCAGAAGACTTACTCCCCCGCAGCGAAAAAGCCATTAAACCGCTGTACCAGCGGTTTTTGAACCACTACCATTCCATCGAAGACGAATATTTAAGCCAGCTTCTTCAGGCGGTTTTTCCGGAAGAAAAATCACTACAACTGTTTCTCAAACTCCCCTCCGGTAAATTATGGCATCATAACTACCTGTATGGAATGCTGGAACATCTGGTGGTGCTATTGGATCTCACCGAACCGTTGCTCCAGCATTATCCCGCACTAAACGCCGATCTGCTCAAGACCGGCATTATCCTGTATGCTCTGGGAACCGAACAAACGTTTCAGAAAGATGGATTTATTGATTACAGTGATCGGGGAAGGTTATGGGGACGAGCTCTTTTAGGAGTCCTGCAGGTGGAACAAAAAATCCGGGAAATCGAACACTTCCCGGAAGAGCTTAAAAATCAAATCATTCACCTGATGGTCAGTCAATCGGGACGCGATGCCACCGATGCTTCGGTAAAGCCCATGACCCGAGAGGCTATTGCCTTGCAAAAACTCATCGAATTAGATACCACGCTCAACGCCGTGGAACGAATCATTCGCCACGATCGTCTTCAGCACACTTCCTGGACTCGCTACAACAACCTACTCGATCGCTTTATTTACGTAGGTAATGAAACCAATCACCAGGACAATGGCGAATAAAACGATCAGGTGCAATTGAAATAAATAGCCCAGAAGATTATTTGTAATTAGCCATTCCATTAGCCAACATACAAGCTTCTAAAGTTTACCCAACGTTCAACAATATGTCGGAAATTTTTGATTTTAAACGGTTCTACTAAATAATCGACATGTTCAAACTGCTGAATTCTCTCCATAATTTCGCGGGAATTGAAATTGGAGAGCAAGATCACCGGAATTTTAGCCAGACGCGAATGTTTCTTCAGTTTTTCCAGCAATTCCACATTTTCCCGGCTGTTGACATTCATGATAATTAACGAGGGACGGAAATCGCGAATCTCGCTCAGCGTAAATTTCCCTGTGCCAAACTTTATCTGATACCGATACGTCTCCAGAAGTCCTTGAATGAGCTTTGCCCGATCTTTACTTGTTTCCAGAACCAGTATGCGCATATTCGTTTACCTCCTTAATCCTGCTTAAATTTCCATAACTCTTTTCCCAATAGTAATTCAATAATCTTGCCAGAAAGAAAATGATGCTAACTCAATAAAATACAAACGGATAGAAAAATATTTTACGTAACTTGTGGTTTTACTGATGGTTAGCATTGATTATTCGGTTGGTTTAATTGCATAAAATGCAATCAGTGTTCGCTCGATTGCATTTTTTACAATTTATGGGAGATGTGTCAAGGAGTGGTCAATTTAAAGAGAAGTCAATCCTGTTTGTTTCGTTCGGCTGGCTTGTTTAATTTACTCATTAACGTTCGATAATTAATTTTCAGCACCTTACATGCTTCTTTTTTATTCCCATTTTTGTGATCCAGCACCATTTTAACATAAATCCGACTCACATCTTCCAGCGATAATTCACTGGCCAGCGCCCGATCCAGAAAGTTGTCCGATTCTTCGATGATATCCGGCGGCAGGTCCGGTACGTCAATAACATCGGATTTGGTAATAATCAGCCGCTTAATGGTATTTTCCAGTTCCCGTACATTGCCCTCCCAGCGCAGACGAGAGAGGTAAGCAATGAGTCGGGAGGTGAGCTTCGGTTTGGGTAGGTTATTCTCCCGGCAGAAATTTTCCACCACAAAATGAATCAGTGCGGGAATATCATCGGGTCGTTCGCGGAGCGGGGGAATATGGATGGGGATAACATTTATACGATAATACAGATCCTCACGGAATTTCCCTGCCTTGATAAGCTCCTGCAAATTTTTATTCGTGGCAGTCATCAGCCGGAAATCCACCTGAATTTCCCGTTCGCTTCCCAGCCGATAAAACCGTTTTTCCTCCAGTACCCGCAACAGTTTTGCCTGGAGTTCCAGCGAAAGATCACCGATTTCATCCAGGAAGAGCGTTCCGCCATTGGCCAGTTCCAGCTTGCCCCGGGTTGCTTTTACCGCCCCGGTAAACGCTCCTTTTTCGTAACCAAATAATTCGCTTTCCAGCAAGTTTGCTGGCAACGCTGCGCAGTTGATGGCAATAAAACTGTTCTTGTAATTCTGGCTGCGTTGAAAAATATGCCGGGCAATTACTTCCTTGCCCACGCCGGATTCTCCGGTAATGAGAATGGGTTCTGAGCTGTTCTTAATCTTTTCAATCAGAGCCAGAATTTCCTGCATGGGCTGGCTCACTGCTACCAGATTATCGAAATGAATATTGTCCTTTAGTTTGGAACGCAGTTCTTTATTCTCGCGCTCCAGCTTGAGCATTTTCAACGCCTGCTTAACCAGGTAGGGAAGTTCCTCTTCGATGTTTTCTCCTTTGGAGAAATAGGAATAAGCCCCTCGCCGCTGTGCCTCCAGAGCATATTCGTGATCTTTAAAAGACGTCACCACAATGATCTGTGCATCATGCCCGCGACTGACAAATTCATCCAACAGGTCCAGTCCATCGGTAATCTGGGGTAACCCCAGGTCCAGAATTACCAGGTCCGGATGGAATGAATCAAACATTTCCAGCGCTTCGGTTTTGTTAAATGCCAGCTTAATGATATATTGATCCCCAATCCAGCGCTTGTAACTTTCGCACCATACCACGCTATCCTCAACAATAAGAATTTTCTTGGGGTCTTCCATTTTCGCACCTCCCTCGTTTAGGAAATGTACGGCAATCGAATATTGAAAATCGTTCCTTTGCCCACCCTGCTGGCGACATCAATAAAGCCCCGGTGCCGGGTGATGATCTGTTTGACCATGGCCAATCCCATTCCGTTTCCCCCTTCGTGCTTGTGGGTGGTAAAGAAAGGTTCAAATATTTTTTCCAGGAATTCTTCGGGAATGCCTTCCCCTTCATCCAGAATTTCGATGTAGATCCAGGGATTGCGTCGGTAATGAGAAAGGGGGCGCAGTGGCCGGGTGGTAATTTTGAGTCGACCACCTTTTTTGCGCATTGCGCGAATGCTATTTTCTAACAAGTTCAAAAACACCCGGCGCATCTGGTTAGTATCCACATTAATCAATGGCAAATCGGAAGAATAATGCCGTTCCACCGAAATGTTGGGAGGAATGTCCAGCATATCCAGAGTCATGTCAATCAATTGATTGATGTTGACCGCACTGTAGCGCAATTCCTGTGGCCGGGTGTAATGTAACAGATCCTGAACCAATTTTTCCATGTAAACCGCATGGTTACGCAGCCGTCCTTCCTGGGGGACATCCAGTTTAACCAGGGTAATAAAGGATTGGAAATCGTGTGCCAGCTGAGAAGCCATCGTCCCCAGTTCGGCCATTTTCTCGCTCTGCATGGCTTTCTGAATCGCCCGTACATTCTGGATGGCATTGGCTGCCTGAACAGAAAATAAACGCGCGAATCGTAAATCGTGGGAAAAGAAGCGTACCTGCTTCCGATCGCCACCAAGGAAAATGAAACCGGTCAGGTTGTTTTGTGCCACCAGAGGAAGTACCATGTATAGGCGGTACTTCTCCATTTCCTGAAACAACGGATCGCCGGGCGGATAATCAAATTTATTGATAATTTTATGATCGTATTCCAGGATCTCCATGATGCGAGATCGGGAACTGGCCATTAACTCTTCCAGCGCCCCTCCCTCGAAACCCACATTGTACATCAATTCGTAAGGCCGGATGTCGAACCGGGAAAATACCACGGCTACTTTGGTGCATTTCAACACTTTGGAGGAAAAATTACCCAGAAACTGAGCCAGCTCTTTCTCGTCCAGTAAACGACCCACTTCCCCCAGAAAATTGGTCAATTCCTCCTCAACAGACATTTCCTCCGATTCTCCCTCCCGGAAAAAGAATGAGCGTAACCAATCCACCACCCGATCTGACATCATATATGAAAACAGAAAAATACCTATTGCTCCCAAAAACATGGTGGGATAACCAATTCGATAAACCAGAGAGAAAAATGTAACCAGAAATGCAGAAACAATAAAAAAGTGAATGAATCGACGACTGGTTTCATCATATTCAAAAAACTGAAACCGAAAGGACACATAAAGCATGATGCCACCAATCACCGGATAAGCCAGAAATACAAACGGATGAAGCAGATGCATCAATGGTAACAGGTGTAAAACAGAGATGACCACTACCGCAATGGGAAACAGGTACCGGACAATTACCCTGAGACTCTGGATCTCGTAGGATCGCCTGGATTTTCGGTAATTCCGATAAAACGTGAATCCCACGTAGATTAAGACGGAATAAAAGTACACCAGAAATATCCAGAAGAGCCGGGTGTATTCGGGATACACAATTCCGTTCATGGAATAGGTTGTATGAAAAATCTCTCCCTGAATGGCCAGAAGGGCGAGTGCCAGACTTGCCACAAACAGGGAAGCATGCTTAAAGGTAACCCGTGGAAACAATGAACCCAGGGAGTATTCCTGCACCAGCAGAACCAGAACAGGGGGAATAAATGTCTCCAATACCAATCGAATTTTCATGAACGCCACGGCACTGGTCGTAGCAGAAGGTTGAAATAGAAAGAGGGTGGCTGTCTCCACCAGTGCCAGCAACACATTCAGGTAAATAAACAAAGGAACCAGAAAGGAATAAATTCGCTGGCGATAAATTAAAATCGATAGCACCAGATGTAACGTGACGGTAAGCGATAAGAACAATCCGGTTAGATAAACAGACATGCCCGCTCCCTTTTTCTATACCTTCTTTTTCGATTCTTCCCACAATCGATCCATTTCCGGAAGGGATGAATCGTACACGGTTTTGTTCTGCCGGGATAATTCTCGTTCGATATATTGAAATCGATCCACGAATTTTCGGATGGTACCTCGCAGAGCGTCTTCGGCATTAACCTTCTGGAATCGCGCCAGATTCACCAGAGAAAAGAGCACGTCTCCCAACTCTTCTTCAATATCCGCCTGTTTCTTCCGGTGAATGGATTGCTCCAGTTCGCGAATTTCTTCTTTAATCTTTTCCAGCACTCCATGCACATCTTCCCAGTCGAACCCCACCTGCGCGGCTTTATCCTGCAATCTCTGAGCACGCAACAAAGCGCTCAGGTGCCGGGGAACTCCTTCTAAAAGAGATGTGCGATTTTCTTGTTCCACTTTTATCTGTTCCCAATTTTCCTTCACTTCCTCCGCATCTTTCACCTGCACATTTCCAAACACATGGGGATGCCTGCGGATAAGTTTTTCGTTGATACAATGAATCACTTCCTCCAGGGTAAACCGGTGGGTTTCTTCGGCAATTTCCGCCTGAAATACAATCTGGAGCAACAAATCGCCCAGCTCCTTTTTGAGCTCATTCCAATCCTGATTGTCAATGGCTTCCACCACTTCGTAAGCTTCCTCCAGCACGTACTGTCGCAACGATTCCGGGGTTTGTTTTCGATCCCAGGGACATTCCTTGCGTAAGCGCTTCATTATTTTTACAAGTCGATCGAACTCTTCCAGTGCTGACATATTTGCTTTCCTTTAAATTGTAAAAAATACAATCAGACAGAAGTTAATACAAATTTGCCTTCAAAGAAAGCGGTTTCACTTTCCGATTGTAAAAAATACAATCCGGGTAAAAAGACTTTTTGAAAGAGTATTTGAAAGCGATAATTTTATTTGTTAAATTTTGCACAAAATGATTCGAGAATAGAAACGGGAGCATTTATGGAACATCAATTGAACACGAATATTCCCGGGATTTTGAAGAAATATAAAAAAATTGCTGTGGTGGGGATTTCGGACAAACCGTATCGGGACTCGTATGTTGTGGCCAGATTTATGAAGGATCACGGCTACCGGATATTTCCGGTAAATCCACGGTTGAATGAAGTGCTGGGCGAAAAATGCTATCCCTCATTGAAAGATATTCCGGAACAGGTGGAACTGGTGGACATTTTCCGCCGACCGGAATTTGTGCTGCCCATTGTGGAAGAAGCCATCGAAATCGGCGCGAAAGCGATCTGGATGCAGCTTACTGTGGTGAACCCCGAAGCAGCACAAAAAGCACTCGAAGCCGGCCTGGAAGTGGTTATGGACCACTGCTGGAAAATTGAATACATGAACTATTTCGGTTATTAATGGGAGACAACACTCATGCATCATATTTTATATGGAATTTTTATTTATTTCGGTTTGGCTATTTTATGGAAATATGTGGGACCCAAATTAAAGTCTCCTTCCTGAGAGGGTGAAAATGGACGGTGCTCCGTGCTGGGCGCCTCATCCTCTCCGGCCAATCAGTTCTACATTCAGTTAAATCAACTGATTGAAGCAGGTGAACAGGGTAAAACCGAACAGGTGGAGCTGCTTTATCACCGGTTGCAAAAGTTCCTGGCCAGCCTGGAACATTCTCATAAAATTTCCGACCTGGAATACATTCGCATGCAGGAACTGCTGGAAGATCGGTATCGGCGTTTTGCCAGTCGGTCACCACATTCCGGCCAGGCCAATTGACCTTTCCTCCTTTGCATCGTTCAGAAAAAGAAAATCCACGTCGATGTCCTGCAACGACGTGGATTTTTTGTTCATCAGGTCTGGTTTCTCATTCAGCGATTGTTATTAATAGTAAGTGAAGTAGCGCTCCAGCTCCCACTCATGCACCTGAGAGATGTACTCGCTCCATTCCATGCGTTTGGCATGGATGAAGTTGGTGAAAATGTGTTCTCCCAGTGTTTCGCGCATGAGCTGGTTTTTTTCCAGCTGATCGATGGCTTCGGAAAGGTTGGCTGGCAGAGAGTCGATTTTTAACCGACGTTTTTCCCGTTTGCTCATGGTGAAAATGTTTTTATTTACCGCTGGCGGGGGAGTAATCTGATTTTGAATGCCATCCAGACCGGCAGCCAGCATCACCGCCAGAGCCAGATAGGGATTGGAAGAAGGATCGGGCACACGCACTTCGATGCGAGTGCTCACCCCGCGTTTGGCTGGCACCCGTACCAGCGGACTGCGATTTCGTTCCGACCAGGCAATATTCACCGGTGCTTCGTAACCCGGCACCAGACGTTTGTAGGAATTAATCAACGGATTGGTGATGGCAACAAATGCTTTCGCATGTTTCAAAATTCCCCCGATGTAATATTTGGCTATATGGGAAAGACCATCCGGTTGCTCAGGATCGTAAAATGCGTTTTCGCCGTTCCGGAAAAGGGACTGGTGAACGTGCATACCGGAACCATTAATTCCAAACACCGGTTTGGGCATAAACGTGGCGTGCAAATTATACTTTTGCGCTACTTTACGAACAACAAATTTAAAGGTGGCGACATTATCCGCCGTTTCGATGGCTTCGGCGTGTTTGAAGTCGATTTCGTGCTGACCTTTAGCGACTTCGTGGTGAGCGGCTTCTACTTCGAAACCCAGTTTTTGCAACACGTTCACAATCTCCCGACGTGCTTCCTCTCCCAGGTCCAGGGGAGCCAGGTCGAAATAACCTGCCGAATCGTGGGTAATGCGGGTAGGTTGACCACTTTCGTCATAAGGGAAGAGGAAAAATTCCGCCTCCGGGCCCGCCTGCATGACAAATCCCATCTCTTTCGCCCTCTGACATACCCGCTTTAAGGTCTGACGCGGACACCCTTCGAAAGGCGTGCCATCGGGATTCATGATGTCGCAGATCATCCGTGCTATCTTCCCCTTTCCGTTATCCCAGGGAAGTATTCGAAATGTACTATAATCCGGATGTAACAGCATGTCCGATTCTTCGATTCGGGCAAATCCCTGGATGGAAGAACCATCGAACAGGATTTCTCCGTCCAGTGCTTTCTCGAACTGGGAATCCGGAATCTCCACGTTTTTGTTCACCCCGAAAATATCAGTAAACTGCAACCGCATAAACCGTACATTTTCTTCCTTACAAATTTTCAAAATTTCGTCCCGGGTCATCGACACCTCCTTTGTAACTGTTTTATGGTTCATTTTGCACAGATAGAATGTGTTTGAAAAGAATATATAGCTTATTTTTGCAAAGTGCAACATGAAAATAACCCAGATTGCACATTTTTGTGTGACATTGCGCACCGAAACCTTTTCTTCGTTTTTAATTTTTTTTTTGATTTCCTCTCCAATTTCGGTTTTTTATGCGATAAAAAAGCCGGGAAAATTTTCCCGGCTTCTATTAAAAACGGCAGGTGTTCTGAATTTGTCACTGAACCTCTGTGGGATAACTGCCCGGTTGCAACATGGGCAATGGTTTGCCGGGGTGCTCGCTAAGCATGCGCAGGTACTCCAGTACCATTTCATCTTCCGAACGCAACCGAACGGAAAAGCCCTCTTCCAGCGGGTTGGGGAATACCCCTTTGTGTGCCGGGATCTCCACAATTTGAACCTCCCGATCAACCGGTATGCCCGCCTTCTCCCGGGCAATGGCAATTGCTGTCATCAATCCACCTATTTCATCCACCAATCCCACCTGTTGGCCATCCAGCCCGGAGTAAATACGTCCCTCTGCAATCTGGCGCACACGCTCTTCGGACAATCCCCGTCCCTGAGCCACCTTCTTCACAAATATGTCGTAAAATGCTTTAATGTAATGCTCCATTCTCTGGCGTTCCTCCGGGGTTAAATTGCGCGCCGGAATGGTAAGTCCCAATACAGGCATGGTAACGCCGAATCCCAGATCGGCATGTTTTCCCCGCTTTACATAATCGGAGGTCATTCCCATTTTTTTGCTGATGCCTTTATCGTACAGCCATCCGCCAATCACTCCGATGGAACCGGTGATGGTGTTGGGTCCGGCAAGGATTTCATCCCCGTACATGGAAATCCAGTATCCACCGGAGCCTGCCACCTGGCCCTGACTCACAATAACCGGCTTCTTTTTGCTGCATTTTTTGAGGGCTTCTGCCACCACATCGCTGGCCAGTCCGTCTCCGCCGGGAGAATCCACCCGGAAAACCACCGCTTTCACATTTTTCTTCTTTTCCAGTTTTCGGAACACTTTTTCCAGCCAGCGTGCCCGGATTCCCTTATCCATATCGCACACCCCCAGCCCATAAACCACGGCAATTTGGGGCAATTCGCCCCATTGCTGGGTTGCCACGGTGTTATCCAGCAAATCGGAGGTTGGAACAGAACTCAGCTTTTTACCGGTCAACGATTTTAATAACTTTTTTCGGTCTGACCATCGTCCCAGGGTATCCACCAGGCCTGCTTCCACCGCTTCCGATGCCATAAAAAAGACGTGATTGTTCACATATTCGTCGAATTTTTGAGAAGGGATTCGCCGGGCTTCACACACATCCGCACGGACCAGTTCGTACCAGTCATCCAGAAAAGCCTGCCTTTGCTCCCGGTCTGCATCGGACATTTTTTCGCGGCTCAATGCTTCGGCAGCGGATTTATATTTAAAAAATCGCCACTCATCAAATCCAAGTCCCAGTTTATCCAGAGTTCCCTTCAAGAAGGTTCTTCCCATAATGTAACCGGGAAGCATCAAACTGCCTTCGGGGTCCAGCACCACCATATCCGCCACGCTGGCCAGATGGTACAGGTTCATGCCGGCATTATCCAGAAAAATAACCACTTTTTTACCGGAGTGCCGGAAATCCTTCAGGGCTTCACGGATTTCCCACACATTTTCCGGAGTAATTCGGGTTCGCGAAAGGTTGATTGCCAGCGCACTCACCCGGGGATCGTTCTGTGCCGCCTGAATATCGGCCAGAATCCGATAAAAGCGATGAACACCGGTTTTAAAATACCGGTAATCCAGGTAGGCAACCGGACCTTTTAAATCCATTGAAACATACATTTTGTTTTTATTTAACAATGGGGTGAAGAAGCTGGGTTGTCTGCCGCCCACCCGAACCATATAAGTGGTTGCGGCATAATCCCCCTCTGCGTTCCAGCTTCCCTGAGAGGCAACTCCCGCGCGCCCGAGCTGAAAGGTTAGTCCCACGGTAAACGCCTCGGTGCTAAAATACCGCCCTACCACAGAGACTCCTTTTATTGGCTGAACACTGGCTCCTACACTCCAGGGTGCATCCGCCAGGGATTCGTTTCGCATTAAGGCGCCATCGGCAAACAGGGTAAGCCACGGTGAAGCAAAAGGACGAATTCCTATTTCGGCAATGCCTTCGCGCGCCCGGGAATCCACCGAAAAGTTCCCCACCAATCCCACCGATAAACGAGAGAAAGGCCGCAAAATTCCACCAATGGTCATCACACGTTCCCGCCCAAACGCCTCTTTCGCACCGGCAGACCAACCATAGGAAGCACCAAACGCCAGGGAAGGTTTGCCCATCGACAGGGAAATTTTATAATCGGTGACCGACACATCTCCGACATGTTGACGCATCATCCCAAACCCAAACACTCTGCCACCGGTAAAAAGCCCCCAATCTCGCGGAGCGCTGCTGTCCAGCGCGTTCTGGTTCCAGTACAGTTCTGCCTCAAAACCGTTCACAAAACGCAGGTTGGCCGGATTAACAAATCCCACCAATCCATTTTGATACGAAGCGGGCGGAGCAAACAAAAATGAATACCGGGAGTAATATCCGGGTAACGGCTGTGCCAACAGAGAAATTACCAGGAACAAAAGAATACCTGGCACCAGAAAACGGATTGATTGTTTCATAGAACCTCCGTGAAATTTAACGATCAATCATTCATTTAAAATAAGCTGGATGATACACGATGGGGAGTCCACCCATTCGGGCGGAAACGTACTTATTCCCGCTATTTGAATAGAACGTGCGCCTGAAATATATACGTACGATCGGAGAAAAAAAGTTACATTGTGAGGAAGTTTTTTGCAATAGAAGAAGGGATACGATTCACCGGAGTGGAATACGGCTGTTGCCAATACCGATGCATTTCCTTCTGGCATGAAGAACACCGGTTCTCCATGCCAGAAGCTTTGTGGAAACAGTGCGGATCGCAGCGCCGGAAGTTATGGCGGCTTCATTCATGGGGGGAAAACAGCTACTCGTCCTCCACAACCACTGCGGTTCCATAAGCCAGGATTTCCGAAGCATTTTGCATGATGTAACTGGTTGTGAATCGGACGTTCACAATTGCATTGGCGCCCTGTGCTTCGGCATCGGCAATCATCCGGTCAATTGCCTGTTCGCGGGATTCTGCGATGAGTTTGGTGTATTCCTCAATTTCGCCACCTACAATATTTTTGAAAAAAGCCAGAATATCCCGACCAATATTTCGGGCGCGAATCGTGTTTCCTTTGGCAATTCCCAGAACTTTGACCACTTTCTTTCCCGGAATCTCCTGCGTGGTGGTAATAATCATCGTATCACCCTCCTGTATTTGTCGTGTCTGCGAACCATCAACTTCTCCCGAACTACCGAAATAAATAGCACTACAAATCCGAACGAAAGCACTAATATTCCCCACTTTTCCAGCGTGGTGAGCTGGGTAGAGGTCAGAACATCCGAAACAAAATCCACTACGGCGTAACCCAATACAATAATTGCCCCCAGCGAAATTAATATCCAGGCAATCCCTCGTTCCAGGCGGTTGTAAAGATGGCGCCAATATTCCTCCCACGCCATATCCGGTAACAACCTGGTCTTCATTTCCTGATTCACCTCCTTCCATCGCTTCAGGTCCTGTAAATCCGCCCGACAATCCGGGCATATTTTCAGATGCTCCTCCAGGCGCTCTCGCTCCGCTCCGCTTAGTTCTCCATCCACATATTTCACCAGCAGGAGCTTAAATTCTTCACAATTCGGATTAGGGCTCGTCACGATTCATTCCCTTTATGATGTTTGCCAATTTTTTACGAGCATGGAACAAACGGGACATCACCGTACCAATCGGGAGTCCCAGCACTTCGCTGATTTCCTTGTAGGAGAAATCCTCAAAATCTCGAAGTAAAATGATTTCACGGTCTTTTTCATCCAATTCGCGTAGAGCCTTCCAGACCTGCTCCTGCCTCTCGCGTTTTTCCAGACTGCTCTCCTGAAAGGAGTCCGGAAGGTTTCCGGAATGAGAACCGGACAAATAATCGCTGAACACTGTCCATCGTTTCCGATAACGCTCCAGATAGTTTATTGCCAGCCGCTTTACAATGGTGTACAACCAGATTTTAAACGGGCGATTCAGATCGAATCGGGATAAGTTCCGGTACACCCGTACAAAACTTTCCTGAGATATGTCCAGTGCCACCTCCCGATTATGCGTCCAGTACAGGGCGATGGCATACGCCTGTTGATAATACCGTTCCACCAGATGTCGAAACGCTTCCTCCGATCCCTGCCGGGAAGCCCGGATTAATTCCTCGTCCGTTTGCACCGTTTCCTCTGTTGTTTCCACCATTGAACCAATTACCCGGTTAGATTGAGTTTATTCACAGAATCTTAGAAAAAATCTGTTTTATCCTCCCGAAAATAAAGCAGGCGTTGCGGCGGAAGGTGCGTATGGAGAAAGATGTTTCTCTTTGATGAAGAAACTTCCCGCCTGATCAAAACGATACCAGGTACATTTTGTACTCCGATTGAATTTTTGCCTTTTCCGTAAGAAACTCAAAGTCAATTCCCATTCGTTTGAATGGTAATCAAATCTTTTAACTTCTCAAACGTTTTTTTTCCGATTCCTTTTACTTTCATCAGGTCTTCCTTGTGCCGGAAAGGTCCATACCGGTTTCGATACGAGATGATGCGTTGTGCCATTTTCGGCCCGATGCGAGGCAATTTCTCCAGTTCCGTGGCATCGGCGGTGTTGATGTTAACGGGCGCATCTTCGCCGGCAGAGTCCTGATGCCGATCTGGTGCCACGTTTTGTTCCCGGGATTCCTTGCTGGCTTCGGCGAAAAAACGCGCCAGGCTATCCCGCTTCCGGTAAAATTCTCTTTCGAATTCGCTAAAATCCACTGCTGGTGGCGGGAAAAAGTAGAATTGAATATATTGAACCGCCACAGCCCCGGCAAAAACAATTACCACAAACCACAACGCTTTTCGCTGTTGTGAGGTAAAGTACATGGGAATAGAATAAGTTTACTCCGCTTCGCCTTCTAATCACATGGTTTCATGAAACGATTCGCCGGAAGCATACACCCGAATGTGCTGACGCAGAAAGCCCAGAACGTCGGGTTGAGCAACCAGTAAAAAATCAGGCGCGGGTTCTCCCCGGAGAAAATCGGAGTAATCCGGAGCACCGCCCTGAAAATATTCCAGCTTCATTCCTATCGGCTGAACGATGGCATGAGCACCGACCAGGTCCCAGAGATGCACCTTGCGTAGCACCGCACCGCACACACCGGGATAAATCAACGGAAAACAAATATGTAATGCTGTGCTCCCAATATTGCGAATTTTGCCCGGATAGCGGCGTAAATCCATGTCCCGATGAATATGGGAATAAACCATCAACGTGGTGTTATGGGTAATTGGTGGGGATGAATTGGCAACAATCTCCCTTCCGTTATGTTGCGGTGTTCCCCGAACATCCCGAAAAAATAAGGAGTTCCAGCGCGGTGCGTACACAACTCCCGCTATCGGTTGCAAGCGGGCATCCAGCAACCCCACCGAAATTGCCCAGCCGGGCATTCCCTGGCTGAATACATCGGTGCCATCAATGGGATCCACCGCAAAGGTGAACTCATTTTGAGGGTTGTCGTTCCGCACCGTTTCTTCTGTTAAAATATTGGCTCTGGGGAATTCCCGATGGAGATGGCGGTACAGCCATTCATCCATTTCCTGATCGATTTCGGTGAGTACACTGCCATCTTCTTTCAATGTTCGGCGCGAAAAGTCGAATCGCTTTTGCCGTTCCTGCGCAATGGCACCCGCTTCCCGCACGATTTCCCGAACGATTTCAATGGAAGTGATCACACTCCTGCCTCCATATTGGTGTTTATGTGTTTGGGTGAATGGCGTGTCAATCAACCTGATTCAGGTATTGAGAATCGAAAAAACCGGTCCGATTGTGTGCTTCCGGAAAATCAGAACGCCACTTTTTATCCGTTCTACGATCCCGTTCCCTTATTTTATCGCTCCGCTCAAATTTCATTTCGGATTCCTGAAGGAAAATTAAGAAACATTGCCAAAATAAACAAATTTCAGGTCTGAGGGGAGCTCAAATGCTTTTGTTCTCTGCCAGAAACAATTCCACCTGCTGCCGGGTGGGGATTCCCTGCCGACTTCCCGGTTGGGTACAGGCCAGGGCAGCGGTGGCACTGGCAAAACGCAGAATTTCCGGCAGCGACAGACCCCACACCAATCCCGCAGCAAATGCCCCATGGAACACATCGCCTGCTCCGGTGGTGTCCTTTACCGATACCCGAAATGCCGGAAGCTCTCCCCGCTCACGTCCCCGGCTCCAGAGCAATCCCTGTGCACCCCGGGTGATCACAACCACCGGAACCCTTCGGGAAAGCGCTTCCAGTGCAGATGGCATGTAAGCTGTTCCGGTGAAATCCCGGGCAAATTTTTCCGATGCAATCAGATAATCGGTATATGGCATCAGCTCCTGCGTACCCTGATGCACCGAACCGGCATCCAGTATGGTGGGAATACCCTGCTGCCTGCTCCGCTGAGCAACGGGTAAGGATACTTTCCGTTGATGGCCGTCGAATAACACCACTGCCGGATGCAGACGGGAGGTTTCTATCGCATCCGGATCCAGCAGCACATCTTCTTCCCGATAGCTTACAACCGTTCGCTGACCATCCGGTTTAACCAGGCATACCGAAAGCGGTGTTGGCGAATTCCCCCGAACGATAAAATCCGTGTGCACTCCCGCTTGTTTCAGCTCCAGAATATGTTGCTCTCCGAATCCATCGCGCCCCAGGTAACCGATAAACGAAGCGTGCACTCCCAAACGGGCAGCGGTGTAGGCAGCCGTTGCCGCCGGTCCCCCTCCGCTTTGTACCAGCGAGCGGGCAAACAGCTTTTCGTCTGCCCCGGGGTGATGCTCCAGTTCAAAATTGAGATCCCAGGAGGCCATTCCAATGGTTAATACATCCAG
>CAZBWV010000042.1:0-130992 GCA_964495805.1 uncultured Calditrichaceae bacterium | reverse complement strand
AGACTTTCGGTGATTCCGTCCATCCCGGTGAAGAACGAACAGTGATGTTTGTTCAACAAATGTACCAGCAGGAATTTGTAAAAATGTTCGAAAAACAAACCTCCGACGATTGATTCCCACACTGCTTTTTTGAATACTTCGCATTATTTCGTGGATATTGGTGAGATTCAGAGAAGGAAGGGGGATAAGCAATGTATGTGGGATGCTCAATGAGTAGTGTGTGTTTATCCGCCGATGACGAAAAAATCCCTTGCAATTTCGCCACATATTTTTAGATTCAAACACAGAAATCCGTAACAACCAGGAACGGGGAGAAAAAAACAATTGGATGGGGAAATCATCATGAGCCATCGAGAATTCCTCATCTGACGATTCACTTTGATTAAAAAAATATTTACACTAAAGAACAACGATGTTTACGAACACCGAAGCAATTCAAACAAAAAGGAGTTCAATATTTCCGGAAAAGATGGGAAGAAGGTTGGATTTTTCCGGGAAGTTCATTAAAATTCATCGGAAGAACGGCTTCATGCGGAGAGTAGGAAAACCACTTCCCGGTACCTCCGCCCGTTTCCCCAATTGAACGAATGGGGCAGACTCAACACTAAACGTACGATCGATGGAAATTCACTTTTGTAAAAATCATCCGGAGCGAATCGCCCGCTACCGGTGTTACCAGTGCAAGCAACCCATCTGCCTGGACTGTCGCCTGACCATCCGGCATCATTACTTTTGCAGCAAACGATGTTACTATCAATTTCTATGGACCGAATTAAAACGTTATGTTGCCCGCCGAAAACATCTCTTGCAGGTAATGTTCCAGATTTTTCTGATACTGTTTATTATCGGGCAGGCATTCTATTTTCAGCACCGTTTGAATCAGCTCCAGAACGGGTTTGCCTCCCGAACAATGCCTCCAGACAGCCTTTACCGGCAAGCTCTGAGCAATTTTCTTAAACATTTCCGACCCGAACAACAGCAATTCACCGTGAACGCTACCGGGAACCAGCAGCAGAATCTGTTCTCAATCCATTTGAATCTGCAAAAAAATTGGGTGGTGACCGTCTGGCGCAATGGTTCGCCGGTGGTGGCTCAATCTGTCCAGCAGGATTCTGTGTTTCGGTTCGACCTACCATTGGAAGAAGGTGAAAATCTTTTTCGGCTTCTGGTACTCAACAACTTTCAGGAGAAGGTGTATCAGGACGAGTTTCATCTGACTTTTTTTCGTCCGCTGGTGCGTTTGTTCAACCGGTCCGTGGAACAGGGAAGTATTCGTCACCGCCTGATCGCTCTCACCTTCGATGGCGGTTCGGATGACGCCCATACCCGGGAAATCCTGCAAATTTTGCGGGACCATCATCTTCATTGCACTCTGTTTCTCACCGGTCGATTTATGCAAAAGCATCCGGATCTGGTAAAACAAATGGTAACCGATGGGCATGAAATCGGAAACCACACATACAGTCATCCCCACCTGACCACCTTTGCCGAGAATCATCAGCAGAAAACCCGAAATGGTGTAAGCCGAGCCTTTGTTCAGCACCAGTTGCTCCGCACAGATAGTGTGTTTTTCGCCCTCACCGGCCAGCATCTAAAGCCGTTCTGGCGCGCACCGTTCGGGGAATACAACAGGCAAATTTTACAATGGGCGGCCGAAGTGGGATACCTGCACATCCGCTGGACACCGCAATTCGACACTTACGACTGGGTCACCGACCGTTCATCCCGTCTGTATCGCACCCCGGAAGAAATCTTTCACCATTTCATGACGGCAGACTCCACCCGTCAACACGGACTAAACGGGGTGATTGTCCTGATGCATTTAGGCTCTCATCGCGATAACCACCACGTGTTCGAAGCCCTCCCCCAACTCATCCACACCTTAACCGGACGCGGCTATCGATTTGTTACGGTGAGTGAATTGCTAAAAAACAGTAACGATGGCGGGTGATTTATTTTCAAATTCCGAAAGCACAATCTATCGGAAATAGCCGGACCGGCCAGGCTCCGGCCCTGCAATTACAATCGGAATCGTGATGTCCCTCCGGTTATTTACCGAGCTTAATATTTTCAATTTCCGGAACGGCTTCCCCGCGACGGAACCGAATCAGTTTATTCAACAATTCCAGGATGTATTTTTCCATGTCCAGGATAAACGATTCGGCCTTATGATTAAAGTACATGTAAGCCACCATGGTGGGAATTCCGATAAACAACCCGGCTGCGGTTGTAATAAGTGCTTCGGAAATACCGCCGGACAATGCCTTGGCCTGCCCCACTCCCAGCGTCTGAATAATATCGAACACTTTGATCATTCCCAGTACCGTCCCCAGCAAACCGAGCAGGGGAGCAATGGTGGCAGCCGTTTCCAGCGTTGTGAGTCCACGTTGCAACACCCGAACTTCCTGCTTTCCTTCATCTTCCACCAACCTGCGCAATTCCTCCGGCGGTAAGTCCTGGTTCTTCAGGGTGGTTAAGATGATGCGGGTAAACGGTGCATCAAATTTTCGGCACACGGATTCGGCCAATTGCAGGTCTCCGGGAGATTTAATCTGTTCCAGCATGGTTACCACTTCCGGAATCAACACCTTCTTTCGGCGGAGCATGATGGTTCGCTCAATAATCACGGCCAGCGCCACAACCGAGGTGAGCAGCAGAAAATACATCATCAATCCGCCTTTGAAAAACAGTTCCAGCATCTTCGTCACCCTCATCAAATAGATTGGTTCAAAAATACAATTTACACGAAAAACAAAAGAATTCAAACGGCCGATAGAAAATTGTCCGTCACGAAAAATCTCCCGCTCCGGACTCTGGCAACCGTTTATTCATTTGCCCGAAACTGGCGTAAATCCGGATAAATCATTCGAATGGTGACTTCCAGGTAAGGATCGGGGAAGTCATCGGGGAGGGGTTGAAACGGAAATACACTGTGAATTGCATTAACCGAACTCTCCTCCAGAGAGTGGTGCCCTACGTGGCGCAACACCTGGAAATCGTACATGTTCCCCTCCCGCGACACTTTAAACCGCACAATGGTGTAACCGTGGATGAGACCCAGCGGGTAGTATGCCGGTGGTGCGGTCCACAATCGGATGAGTTTTCGCTTAAACGCCAGCCAGTAAGGCGCCCACTCCCAGGCATAGGTGCTCAGGGCAAAATCGCCGATCAAATCGGCTTTGAAGCTTTCCAGCTGAACCTCCGTTTCTCCCCGCCTTTTATTTTGTTTCGATTTTTGCGGTTCCTCCGCCGGCTTGTTCTGTTCCCCCTTCTTACCTGCCAGCAAATCTTTGCTAAAAGTATGAGACGATTTATACGCCAGCATGGCGTTTCGCACCGCTTCCAGCAACTGCGGATCAGCCTCCCGGCTGCTGGATGTTTGCATCTTTTCGTTTTCCACCTCCGCACCGGGTACCAGCCGGGCCTGATTGTCGGAGATTTCGGGCGCCCGATTCACCGACGATTCAGTAGAAAGACGGTCTGTTTCGGTGGGTTTGTCCCGGGTGGCATTGGGATTTTCCACCAGTTCGTAAAATTTTTGGGGAGGTTGTTCTTCCTCCGGCGGTTGCGGTTTGGGTTGCTCAAACACTAACTCCAGTGGTTTGGGCTGTTCCGGTTGTTTCACTGCAGTGGAACCCAACAAAAAATCCTTTTGCAGCAGGAACAACCCAATCAGGTGCAACAACACCGAAACCACAATGGATATGATTAAAGCTTTGCGTTCTCTATTTTCCATTACTCTGAACCGAATGGGCGACCCATTCCCAATCTGGCGCATTTCTCCTTTTAAACAGTTTCAACTACAATTAGTTCGCCTCACGAAAAAAAATTGACTGCGCTGGGCACATCGGGGAATATCTGAAACACATGGGAAAGCTGAGCAATCCGGATCATGTTCTCCACACCCGGAGCAACAGTTGCCAGCACCATATCGCCACCGGCATTGTTGGCCTGCCGCTTCCCGAATAACAGCGCCCCCAGACCCGAGCTGTCCAGCTCCCGCACATTCCCCAGATTCAACACTAATTGCGAATTCCCCTCCGCAATTTCCACAAACAGTTTTTCCTTCAGGGAGGCGGCATTGGAATGGTTCACAAATTCATCCAGAACAGTGAACACCAGCACCTCATTCTGCTTTTCGGTAGCATATTGAATATCCATTCCTTTCACCTCATTTTTCACGTTTCGACGGGCAAATTACGGAATTTTGCCGCAAATGTCAAAATTATTCACGGATTTATCCGGGAAGTACCATTCGGTTCGTTAGGGATGAAAATTTTTACCTTTGCCCCGGGGAACGTATGGTTCCTTTCAGGCATTCAGAGTAAGCAACAGCACGGCAATTACAGCTAATACAATAGCGCTTCCCACCCGAAGGGTGATCTTCTCCTCCCACCAGAGGTAACCCACCAGAGTGGAAAGCAATATGATCCCGATATTATTCAGGGGAAAAGCCAGTGCTCCCGGTAAATGTTGCAGCACTTTCAGGATGAAATAAGCCGAAGCGAAATTGGCCAGCCCCAGCAGCATTCCACCCACTGCTACCGCCCGGTTTAACGGAACCCGACGCCACACCACCAGGACCGCGGTCAGTACCCCGGACAGGAAAAAAACCAGCAGCATATAAGGCATCATCCACTGACTACCAAATTGCTCCTGGAATACCTTCAGGCTCATGTCGCCGGAACCCATCAACACAAACAGAAGCAGAGGAATTACAAAACCTGTTCGGGTATTGCTCCACCGGCGGTTTCGTTTCGCTTCCGATTGCCAGCTGAACAGGTAGATGGCGACCAGAGCCAGAAGAAGTCCCAGATACTGATGCGGGGACAGCCGCTCGGCGTACAGCAATAACGACCCAATCACAGGAATAACCACCGATAGGCGGGTCACGGTGACCGGAATGGCAATTCCCAACCGTTGAATGGCGACCATGTAAACAATAAAAGCAGAGACAAAAATGGTAGCAGTGGCCAGCGCAATGGGCAGGAGCCGAAGGTTCAACCCCATTTCTCCGGAAACCCCGTTCAGGATGGTGCCCACTACCAGTGCAGCCAGGTAATTAAACAACATCACGCCCAGGCGGTCCAATCGCCGGGCTTCGTTCCGGCGAATCACCACTGCTACCAATACGCTGGACAAAATGCTGAATATCAGATAAATCATCCTGGCACCTTTTCCATTAAATTCGCACCGCCCCGGTTCTGTTTACTGCTTTTTGTCTCAGTTCCGAAAATCTAAAATGGCAAATACCCGCCACTGCTCTTGGTTAATTTAATATCCCGCAACATCGGTTCTTTGATGTGAATCTCAAAGGTAAACGAACTGTACACCGGATTGGGCTGCCAGTTAAAGGACATCTCCCAGCAGTGTAAATCCCGGTAAATATTGAAGCTTTGATGAGCAATCTCTTTGTTTATCAAATCGAAACTGGCGGAATACTGAATTCGCCAGTTGCGGGTAATCTCCAGACGTGCATTCACGCTGGCAGTAAAATCTTTTTGAATTTGATGGATGTTTCTCCGATTCACATTGTACACCAGGTTGACGGTCACATCCCAGGGGAATTTCAGATTACGCAGGGCTTCCATATCGCGGTTACCCACCAGGGATTCCGCATATGTGGATAACGGGGTTTCGGTCGTGTCGGCAGTCGATGGGGCTTTTTTCTCTTCTTCCTTCCGCGCGGGCGGAGCCAGATGAATGTCCGTGGAAAATCGGAGGTTAACCAACCGCGGTAGGGAAAAACCATTCTCCCATACATACTCATTTCGGCGTCCGTACCCCTGGTGCCCGACTTTGTACAGACTATGGGTTACGGTCATGCTGAAGTTGAAATTCCGGGTAGCGCGGGTGCGAAGGCTACTGCTAATGTCCCGCCACTTCAGACTATCCGCTAAAAAATTGTACGCAGTGGATAAATCGTAATGGAACAGATCAATCTTTTTCTCCTGTCCGTTATGAATCCATTTGCCCTGAAACAGGTTGCCCAGCGAAATGGACATCATCCGCGATTCGCCGGTGGGTGTTCCTCCGAAAGGATTGCCGGTAAACCGGTCATAATATCGGCGATGGCCGGTGCTATCCACAAACGTCTGGACGTAGTCGAAACGGGGATCGGTATAGTCAGGAGTAAAAGTGAACCGGATGGTCGGGTCTATTTTGTGGCGGATGAGCTTAAGGGGTGAGAAAGGTATTTCGAACAAACCATAAAGGGTAGTGGTGAGCCCCAGCTGGGTATTCACCGTGTGACGGGCGCGCGGTTTACGGACGGTATCGGCAATGGCGCTATTCAGGGAGTCCACCCAGGTGTACTGGTAATATTCCGGCACCCACAACTCCTGGAACGAAACGCTCTGCCGGTACCGAAAATATTTCAGCAGATTGAAATTCAATGAGAGCCCACCGCGGTGCTGCCAGCCCATCCGCTGTTTTTTCAGAAAACTGGAATCCGGCTGCAGTTGTTTACTGCCATCCGCCTGAAAATCGCTCGTGAAATTGTAAGTAATGTTATGGTACCAGCGTTTTTTGTGGCTTTTAGCGGGATTAAACGGGATTAAATTGGACTGAGTATGGGAAAACGAAATGCGCGGCAGGGTGTAGTCCAGGTTGCCGGTCTGCAGGTTTTCGTTGCGCCGAATGCTCACATTCAACGAATTTTTGGAATTGGGCCAGCGCTTGGAGAAGTTAACGTTCGTGGAAATGATCTGGTCCAGGCGGTTCTCCAGATTGTTGGAGTAATTTTTCATGAAGGTGCGGTCGCTGACAAACTGTCCGCTTCCGTTCAGGGTCATGGTTTCCCCGATTTTCTGATTGTGATTGAAACGGATGCTCCAGCGCTGCTTTTTTTGTCCCGTGGTCACATCCCGCGGGGCATAGTGCACCAGCACGTTGCCACTAAAATTGTACCGCTTCTTATAGCGGAACTCCCCGGAGTAAACCGTGCCGGTGCGTTCGTAAAATGTGCTCAACAGGGTGGCATCCCAGTATTGCGACGCCGCCCAGTAGTAACCAAAATCGCGCAAATAACGGCCACCGTAACTGCTGGTTCCGAACTTGGGAATAATAAAACCGGAACGACGCCCCTTCTCCATGGGGAATACGCCAAACGGAATGGCAAATACCGGAATATCCGCAATGTACATGTAAATGGGCTTTGCCACTGCCCGCTTGTTGACAATGATGCGCATCTTGTCCGCTTTAAAATAGTAGTGGGGATGCTCGATGCTGTCGCAACTGGTAAAATATCCTTCTTTGACCAGAAGAGTCTTTTTGCCAACTTTTTTAATCAGTTCGCCGCGGTAGTAACCGGGCTCCATATTGGTGCGCCCTTCCAGCACTTTGCCGCGCTGGTGTTTAAAGTCGTATTCCAGGCGAAAGCCATGAATGGGTTCGCTGCCCCGTTCGCTGAATACAGGTAACCCGCTGTAAACGGGATTCCCCAGGGAATCGGTGCTATCTGCCACACCGGTGGCAACCATCACGTTCTTCTTCCAATCAATCATCACCCGTCCAGCTTCCAGCTTCATATTCTGGTATTCAATCCGTACATTGCCTTCCAGAAAAGTGCGGCGTTTGTCCATGGAAAAGGTAATTTTTTCCGCCCGGTATTTCACCGGTCCTTCGATGTCGCTCTGTTTGGGGGGAGTAAGGGTGTCGGTTAAAGCGGCAGAATCGGAAGGCACGACCGTTAAAGAACGTCCGGACTGAACCGGGGTATCCTGCGCCCGAAGCTCATCGGGACTCAGTCCGATCATCAAAACCATCCCTAAAAATACCAGAAAGTGCAACCACGGGCGCATGATCATTGTTTCCTTTACAGAATCGTTCCCTTCTGGATTGACCCTTTTCACTCAACAGCTAAAGCATTTTCGATGTGCCGGGGACAAACCCGCCCCGCTTTTGAATAACGATACTGCCCCGCAGAGATGAGCACCCTTTGTCGGATTTTAGAATACCTCTGCCGCCGGATTTCGCCTGCTATCCGGACTTTTTCTTTTTTCTCCCATATACCAGGGTAAAATCCACTTCGTTGGTTTCGCGATCCACCCGCTCCACCTGAATGGTAACCTCATCCCCCAATCGGTAAACCTGCCCAAACTCCTTGCCCACCAGGGAATAGGTCTTCTCATCGTAAATGTAAAAGTCGTCCACCATGTTTTCGATACGGATGAATCCTTCGATAAGATACGGAATGATCTCCACAAAGATTCCGTAAGCGGTTACTCCGGAGATAATTCCCGGGAAGGTTTCTCCCACGTGGTCGGCAATCCATTCCACCTGCTTGATTTTCACGCTCTGACGTTCGGCTTCCAGTGCCACCCGTTCGCGTTCGGAGCTCCGATCGGCAATTTTCTTTAGTTCTTTTTTGAGCGGACGGATGACTTTGGGAGAAACTTTACCGGCGTAAAGTTTGAGCAGACGGTGCACTTCCAGATCGGGGTAGCGCCGAATTGGGGAAGTAAAGTGGGTGTAGTCCTCGAACGCCAGCCCAAAATGCCCGATGTTTTTAATGGAATACTGCGCTTTCATCATGGTGCGCAGTGCCACTTCTTTAATCAGGATGTCATCTTTGGTGCCGGAAACTTTTTGCAGAATCTCCTGGAACTGTTTGGGAGTTACGTTGTGAGGAATTTTCACGCGGTGCCCCAGGGCATTCAGGAAGCGCTCGAACTTCTCGATCTTTTCGCTGTCCGGTCGTTCGTGAACACGGTAGATGAAAGGACGGGGCTTCCCCTTGCCGGAGATGCGACGGATATGCCGTGCTACGGTCTGGTTAGCCATGAGCATGAACTCCTCGATGAGTTCATGGCTCTGCAAACGCCGGACGGGAATAATCTCCACCGGTTTGCCCCGCTCGTCCAGTTTGAATTTTACCTCCGGCGTTTCGAAGTCGATACTGCCCTTCTCCAGGCGCTTTTTTTTCAGAACCCGGCTGAAGTCGCGCATCTGACGCAAAATATCCGCATAAGGATCGCGGCTGTTGGGATCATCAATAATTTGCTGCACCTCTTCGTAATGAAACCGTCGCTTGCTGCGGATAATCGAAGGAGTAATCTGGTAATTGACCAGCTCCCCGGCCGGAGTTATCTCCATAATGCAACTGAAGGTCAGCCGGTCTTCATCGGGTTGAAGGCTGCAAATCTGGTTAGACAGATGTTCCGGCAACATGGGTACCACCCGATCCACCAGATACACACTGGTGCCTCGCTTCAGCGCTTCGCGATCCAGAGCGGAGTTTTCCGGCACAAAATAGCTGACGTCGGCAATGTGGACGCCCAGCCGGAAATTACCGTTGGGCAGTTTGTCCAGAGAGACAGCATCGTCAAAATCTCTGGCATCTTCGGGATCGATGGTAAAAATGAGCCAGTCCCGCAGATCAAGGCGTGCGGCAAGCAATTTAGGGGTAAGCCGAATGCGAATTTTGCGCGCCTGTTCCTCCACTCTGGAGGGGAAAGCCATGGGGAGCCCGAATCCCTTGGCCACGCTCACCACATCCACTCCGGGCTCACCCGGGAAACCTAAAATCTCCACAATGCGCCCTTCGGGGTTCAGAGACGATTTTTCCCACTTCAGGAATTCCACCACCACTTTCTGGCCATCCCGGGCATGCAGGTCGTTTTTTGGCTGGATGAAAAAATCGCGATAGATGCGGGGGTCGTCCGGCACCACAAATCCGTAGTATTCGCTTTTATGATAGGTCCCCACAAAAGTGGTGCGATTGCGTTTCAGTACCGCCACCACCTGACCTTCTTTGTTGCGTCCGCGGGAAACGGCAAACAGTTGCACTTCCACCAGATCGCCGTCCAGGGCGGTGTTGAGGTGCTGGGCAGGGATAAAGATTTCCTCACCGGTACGTTCGTCGGTGACAAATCCAAACCCTTTGCGGGTAAGCTGGATGGTTCCCTGAATGCGGCGCAAGCCGGAGGGCACGGTGTAACGCCGACCTTTCAGCCGTACCACCCGTCCCTGCTTTACCAGTTCCTGGAGTGCATCCCGAAACAGATGGTAACGGGACCTATCCACATGCAGAGCATGGGACATTTCTTTTAAAGTCAGCACCTTTCCGCGATGCTGCTTTAACAATCGGACAATCGCCTGGTGAAAATTCACCTCCGATTCGGTAGGTTTCTTCTTCGATTTCTTATTTTTCTTTTCTGTCACAATTCTATCCTCACAATCCGGTCGATATTCCGGTAATCCCGGGTAAACTGTACCTTCGGGAAATTTAATTGATTCAATAATTTAACTAATTTTTCTTTCTGGTCATAACCCATTTCCAGATAAATTCGTCCGCCTGGTGTGAGCAATTCCGGCAAGCGGGGTAAAAACTGTCGGTAAAAATCCATTCCCTCTTCCCCGGCCAGTAACGCTTCCCGCGGTTCGTACTCGCGCACCTGGGGATGCAGTTTCTGGTAATCCTGCCGGGAGACGTAAGGGGGATTGCTCACAATGAGCGAAAAGCGTTTTTCCGGTGGAACAGTAAACTGCAATGCATCTGCGTGCAGGAAACGGACATTGGAGAGCTGCAGCTGGCGGGCATTGGTCTGAGCCACCTCCAGCGCCGCTGCACTGCTATCGATAGCCAGAATCTGCCATCGGGGTCTGAAATGAGCCAGACTGAGAGCAATGGCGCCACTACCGGTTCCCACATCCAGAACCCGTATGGATTCGTTCTTCTCCGGGAAGTCCCGCAACACCTGTTCCACCAGCAGTTCGGTTTCCGGGCGGGGAATGAGTACCGCCGGGGTTACCCGAAACGTAAGTCCCATAAATTCCTGCTCGCCGGTGATATATTGCACCGGTTCCATGCGCACCCGACGCAAAATGACCTGCTTGTACCGGGAGAGCTCTTCCGGAGTTAAAATCCGTTCGAATTGCAAATACAGGTCGATGCGCCGGAGGTGAAGGATGTGAGCAAGAAGCAACTCGGCGCTTAAACGGGGTTCTGGAACCTGATGGTGGGTAAAATGCTCAGTAGTCCAGGTGAGAACTTTTTGTACGGTCCAGATGTCCGGCATATTTTTATTGTTGGTGCCTGCATTATTGTTTTGGTTGAACCGGGACTTTACATACCATCACGCTGCAAGATAAACCGGTTAGATAAAGCCATTTTTTCACGCACTTTCCATTTCGGATTTCAACCGTTCTTCTTGCTCGGCCATGCGCAGCTCATCGATAATCATATCCAGATCGCCTTCCATGATTTCGTTCAGGCGGTAGAGGGTAAGATTAATCCGGTGATCGGTGACTCGCCCCTGGGGGAAGTTGTAAGTACGAATTTTTTCACTGCGGTCACCGCTGCGAATCATGGAGCGGCGCTGGCTGGTGATTTGCTCCTGCTGCTTGCGCATCTCCATGTCATACAACCGTGCCATCAGCACCTTCATGGCTTTGGCTTTGTTTTTGTGCTGGGATTTCTCATCCTGACAGGTCGCGGTGATGCCGGTGGGCAAATGGACAATGCGCACAGCGCTGTCCGTAGTGTTGACGTGCTGACCTCCATGGCCGGAAGCTCGAAATACGTCAATACGCAGGTCGTTGGGATCGATTTCAATTTCCACCTCTTCCACTTCCGGTAGTACCACCACAGAGGCGGCAGAGGTGTGAATGCGCCCCTGGGTCTCCGTTTCCGGTACCCGCTGCACCCGGTGCACTCCGCTTTCGTATTTCAACTTTCCGTACACATTGTTTCCGGTTACGGAGAAGATGATTTCTTTGAACCCTCCGCGTTCGCCGTAATTGGCGCTCAGAACCTCGGTTTTCCAGCCCTGACGTTCGCAATACTTCTGGTACATGCGGTACAGATCGCCGGCAAAAATGGCTGCTTCGTCTCCACCGGTACCGGCACGGATTTCCATGACCACGTTCTTGCGATCGTTGGGGTCCGGGGGAATGATGAGCAACTTGAGCTGATTTTCCAGCTTCGTCGCCTGCTCTTCCAACTGTTCCAGCTCCTCCCGGGCCAGCTCACGAATTTCCTCGTCGCTCTCTTCTTTCAGCATCTGGCGGGTGGATTCCAGTTGTTCCAGTACCTGCCGGTATTTCTGCCCGGTTTTAACAATTTCCTCCAGTTCGGCGTACTCTTTAGCCAGTCGGGAATAGGTTTCGTAATCGTTTGCGACTTCCGGTTTGCCCATTTCCTGGCCAATTTCCCGGTAGCGCTCTTCGTATTTTTTAATTTTGTCTAACATGATGACGAAAGTCGTTTAAGTTGTCGGTGAATTCAGGTTGTTATCGGTTTTGTGCGGTTGCTCCGCTTTGCTCCCCGCGCGCAGCCTTCAGCGCAGCAATCGCCACCTCCAGCATACTGTCGTCCGGTTCCTGTGTGGTAATTTTTTGCAACCACAATCCCGGAGCAATCAGCCACTTCACCAGCGGATGATCGGGCTTTTTAGCCGACGCTTTGATGGCTTCGTAGGAAAAGCCCCCCACCAGAGGAACCAGCGGTAAATGCACCAACAACCGAATGGGCAGGTTAATGCTGCCGTGGAAGTAAATAATCAGTGCGTCCAGAACGCTGAAAAAGAGCAAACTTACCAGCATTACCATCACCAGAAAACTGGTACCGCAACGGGGATGCAGGGTGGTGTACTTGCGTGCATTTTCCACCGTAAGCGGCTGCCCGGACTCGAACGCGTAAATTGTTTTGTGTTCCGCCCCGTGGTAACGGAACAGGCGTTTCACATCCTTCATCAGCGAAATGGCATAGATGTAAGCCAGAAAGAGCACGATGCGGATGCTGCCCGCCACCAGGTTAAATGCAAATGCTTCTTTTTCGATATTGAACAGGTGGGTGGTAGCAAACAAAGGCAAGGCAAAGAAAATAGCCAGCCCCAGCACCAGCGCCACACCCACGGTCAGGAACGCGGACAGATTGCTTTGACCCTTTTTCTGGCGCTTCTTCTTGCCCTTCTTTTCGTCTTCCTTTTCGGCATCCTGCATGGCCATGTCCGCAGAAAAGTTCAGA
This sequence comes from uncultured Calditrichaceae bacterium, assembly GCA_964495805.1. Lineage (GTDB taxonomy): Bacteria > Calditrichota > Calditrichia > RBG-13-44-9 > RBG-13-44-9 > JALXCH01. The sequence goes on along the minus strand of CAZBWV010000042.1, from coordinate 118,022 downwards.
TGTTTGATTCCCAGCACCATCACCTCCACCAGCACAATGGCACCGCGCAGGATGGGAATATCCAGCCATTTTTTACGCTGAATCAACGACTGATACTCCTGCACTTTAATGGTGATGTCTCCGTTGGCTCGTCGCACAGCGGTGGCAACCCGTTCCGGAGAGCGCATCATCACGCCTTCAATAACCGCTTGCCCGCCAATGGGCATAATTTTCTCTTCCTGATTCTGACTCATGGAGTTATTCCGTTTCCAGATTGTTCAATTTTCCTTGCGGAGGAAGCAACCATTTTCATCCGCTCCGGAGATAATAAAAAACGGAATGCCCGTTTTCGCTGAACAGCATTCCGTTTTCCGAGATATGTCAAATGTCCGGTAGCTACCGGCGGTCGCCGTATTTACGCAGGAATTTCTCCACACGACCGGCGGTGTCCACCAACTTCTGTTTTCCGGTGAAAAAGGGATGGCACTGGCTGCAGATTTCCACATGCAGATCGCCTACCGTGGTGCGTGTGACAAACGTATTCCCGCAGGCGCAGGTCACAGTTGCTATTTTGTATTCCGGATGAATTCCCTGTTTCAAAACAAACCTCCTGAATTAAAATTTTAGCTTGCGAATATACATCCCTTTCCGGGTAAAATCAAGTTTGCGAATAAATTTCTTGCTTTCGATGTTTCGAAGCGCTTTGTGCCCTTCCCGTTCCTCAGGAGCTCATGGAATCCAGAAATTCTTCATTATTCCGCGTGCCGCGCATTTTGTCCAGCAGGAATTCCATTGCTTCCACCGGATTCATTTCGTTCAGCAGCTTGCGTAGCACCCATACGCGGGAGAGTTCTTTTTTGCTGAGCAGCAGTTCTTCTTTTCGGGTACCGGAACGGTTGATGTCGATAGCCGGGAAAATCCGTCGATCGGCCAGACGGCGATCCAGCACAATCTCCATATTGCCGGTACCTTTGAACTCTTCGAAAATCACTTCATCCATCCGCGAACCGGTTTCAATAAGCGCCGTGGCCAGAATCGTGAGACTGCCACCTTCTTCGATGTTCCGCGCTGCGCCAAAGAACCGTTTAGGACGGTGCAGAGCATTGGAGTCCACACCACCGGAAAGGATTTTACCGCTGTGCGGCACCACCGTATTATGGGCGCGCGCCAGACGGGTAATACTATCCAGCAAAATCACCACGTCTTTTTTATATTCCACCAGACGCTTGGCTTTTTCCAGAACCATGTCCGCCACCTGTACATGACGCTCGGCCGGTTCATCAAAGGTAGAGGAAATAACCTCCGCCTTCACGTTCCGTTCCATATCGGTTACTTCTTCGGGACGTTCGTCGATCAGTAGCACAATCAGGATGACTTCCGGGTGATTTTCGGTAATGGCGTTGGCAATTTTTTGCAGAATCACCGTCTTACCAGCCCGTGGCGGAGACACAATCAATCCACGCTGCCCCTTCCCGATGGGAGTCAGCAAGTTCATAATGCGCATGGTGTATTCCTTGGGATTGGTCTCCAGATTCAGCCGTTCCAGCGGATAGATGGGGGTCAGGTTATCGAAAAACGTCACGTGACGTTTCTTCTCCGGAGCCTCAAAGTTGACCGCTTCCACCCGCAGCAGGGCAAAGAAGCGTTCGTTTTCCTTGGGCGGACGAATCTGACCGGATACTGTGTCCCCGGTGCGTAGATCAAAACGTTTAATTTGCGAAGGGGAGACATAAATATCGTCCGGTCCCGGCAAGTAATTGAATTTCGGCGAACGCAGAAAACCGTAGCCGTCCGGCAGCACTTCCAGCACGCCTTCGGAGAAGATCAAACCTTCCTGTGCAGTCTGTTCCTCCAGAATTTTAAAAATAAGTTCCTGCTTCTTCATTCCGGAAACACCGGGAATTCCCAGTTCCTGGGCAATCTGCGCCAGTTCCGAAATTTTCAGCGATTTCAGAGATTCAAGATCGAGCATACAACATCACCTCATTTTATCTTTTTGTTGTTGAATTTTGTCCGGATTCAATGTCCCAACACCAGCAGGGTGACAATGGGGGCTAAATCAGAAGCCAATATCGATGCAGTCCATGTAGCGTTCAAATGTACCCCGTTTGCCGGATAAAATCAAGTTTTTTGTATCTTTTTAATGAATTCCCGCTCCCATCGTCCGGGTTGGGTAAAGGTATTCCGGAAACTGTTCCAGAAAAGCACCTGCCAGATAGTGGGAACCAATGATGAGCAACACCTCCCGGGAAGTCAGGTGTTCCCGCATGGTGCGATAAGCGGTGGCCACATCCGGGAAAAGAGTGGTGGAAACATTGTGCCTGGCAAAAGCCTGTGCCAGCACCCGGGCAGGGAGTCCGCGCTCTGAGAACCATTCCACCAGCGCAATCTCCTTTGCTTCGCCAATCAAAATATCGACAATGGAACGGGAATCTTTATCTTTCGCCAGACCCAGGATGATTTTAAATGATGCCCGGGGAAAAAGTTCCCGGAGAAACGAAAGCGTGGTTCGGAAACCGGGTGGATTGTGGGAAACATCCAGCAAAACCAGCGGTTGGCGATGGAGCACATGAAGACGTCCCGGCCAGAAGCAACGGGCTAATCCCTGTTCCACTGCCCGGGAGGGAACAGTGAGTCCCGCCGCCCGCAGCAAACCCTCCACCGCCAGGGCAGCATTGTGCACCTGATGTTTCCCTGCCAGCCGAATTGTGAGCGCCGGAAAATCAGCCCGTTCCGTGTGCAGGGCAAAACGGGTTCCTTCCAGACCGTATCGGTGTATCCGAATGGCCTGTTCCACTTCCAGCACGTGTAGCGGTGCATCCAGTTCTCGGGCACGATTCCGGAACACTTCCATCACCCGGGAGTTGGCGGTGCTGGTCACCACGGGAATTCCCGGTTTGATGATGCCTGCTTTTTCCCCGGCAATCGCTTCCAGTGTTTCGCCTAAATACTGCTGGTGTTCCAGTCCAATGGGAGTAATCACCGAGATCACCGGTTCCACCAGATTGGTGGCATCCAGCCGACCGCCCAGACCGGTTTCCACCACCGCCACATCCACCCGCCGGTCGGCAAAGTAGCGCAGCGCCAGCGCCGTGGTGGCTTCGAAAAAAGTAGGGCGAATCCGCTCGATGGCCGCTCGCAACTCCCGGACGTATTCGATGAGCACTTCCCGGGGGATCGCTTCCCCGTTGATGCGAATCCGCTCGGTAAAATCCACCAGATGCGGAGAGGTGTACAACCCCACCCGATAACCTGCCTCCTGAAGAACAGAAGCCATAAATGCTGCCGTGGAACCCTTCCCGTTGGTGCCAGCCAGGTGAACGGCGGGAAAGTGCTTCTGGGGATTCCCCAGCTCGTTAAGCAACCGGGTAATATTTTTCAGCCCCAGTTTGATGCCGGAATACTGCAGGCTGTACAAAAACTCCAATTGTTGCTGATAATTCGGATTCATTCGGGAAAGAAGGATTCGTTAATGGTTGTGTGGTTCGTGATAAGGGAGAAAAATTGACCGGTTCGGATTCACCATTTCCTTAATTTTCTGACTTTTTTTTCACATCCTGAAAATGACGGTGTGCTGAGTGGGGAAACCACCGGGTTAAATCAACTGACCAATAACAAACCCCACTGCCAGGCCCACCAGAAACACCATGGTCAGCACCCGATAATTCAGCACCTCCTTTTTATATCCCTTTTTGATGGCCACCACCGAGACAAAATATCCCAGCGAATTCAAAATCCAGTAAATAGGTAGCGCCAGTACCTTGGCTACCAGGGGACCCACCACCGGAATCAGTGCAATCAGATTAATAAGGCCAATGAACGCCTGACTGAGAATACCCAGAATAATGGCCAGAAACGCCACCGCCTTCTTGTCCAATCCCAGTGCAACCCCTACCACCACAAAGGCGGTGAGAAAGAGCCAGATGATGATGATTTTGCGAAAGGTGTAAATAAAATCCCAGACCTGCTTGAGAAGCAAGTTGAACTTTCGGATGTAGTCCTTATCCTGTGGCATTTTGCACAATCTGTTCGCTCACTTTTCCAAACCGGCGTTCACGATTTAAATAATTGATAATTGCCTCATAAAATTCCGCTTTGCGGAAATCCGGCCACAAAGTTTTGGTCACATAAATTTCCGTGTAGGACAATTGCCAGAGCATAAAATTGCTTACCCTGAGTTCTCCGCTGGTGCGAATAAGCAGGTCGGGGTCGGGAAGGTTGTTGGTGTAAAGGTGAGAGGCAAAAACCTGTTCGCTGATTTCATCCGGCTGGATCAGTCCGGCTTTTACTTTATGGGCAATGGCGCGCACGGCGTCCAGAATTTCCTGCCGACCGCTGTAACTCAGTGCCAGATTCAGGATGAGACCGGTATTGTGCCGGGTGCGGTCGATTCCGTATAAAATTTCGTCATACGCCTCTTCGGGTAAATCGCTCAAATCGCCCATGGCGCGCAGGCGCACGTTTTTCTTCATCAGATCATGAATCTCCCGGCGCAAGGTGTTCACCAGCAGCTTCATCAGTGCCGATACCTCCTGCCGGGGGCGGAACCAGTTTTCCTTGGAAAAGGTGTACAGCGTCAGCACTTTGATGCCAATTTCGCCAGCCGCTTCCACCACTGCTCGCACAGATTTCACTCCCTCGTTATGGCCAGCCACTCTGGGCAATCCCCGCCGCCGTGCCCAGCGCCCGTTCCCATCCATAATAATCGCTACATGTTTGGGCAACTTCGCCCCATGCCTGACCAGCTTTTCCAGTTCCTGTTTCTTTTTGTTCTGTCTCAAAGCTATCCCGTTAAATTTTGATCAAACTAATTTAAAAACAAGATTCAAAAAAACAAACACCCGTTTTGTTTTATCTTTTCTATCTTGACACTTCAGTTACCAGTCAATATATTGGCCTCAACGTGTTACTTTAAACTGTGGAGAAAATTTTTATGAGACTCTGGTCACTTCTGCTCATTTTATTTTTTATTCCACCACTTACCATGGCCCAAAATCATTTACTCATTTCGGAAATAGAGGTTTCCCCGTCATCGGCAGAATTTATCGAAATCTTTAATCCTAACCCCTTCCCGGTTGCACTGGATAGCGTGTATCTGACCGACTACAACACCTATTACGAGATGGTACAGGGAACTTTCACCTCTGTCACCACTGATTTTTTGGTGAAATTCCCCGACGGAGCGACCATCGATTCCGCCGGTGTGCTGGTCATCGCGCTGGATGGCGCCGGGTTCTCCGGTTCCGCCGATTACGAAATTAAAGGAACCAGTTCCACTGTACCGGATATGGTGGCACTCACCCCGGTCAGCTCGGCATCACTGGCTAATAACTCCGAAATTGTCATGCTCTTCTACTGGGATGGGGTAAGTGACCTGGTGAAGGACATCGACTACGCCATGTGGGGAAGCACCACCAGCAATTTTGTGGATAAAAGCGGAGTGTCCATCGACGGGCCGGACCCGGACAGCCAGCCATCCACTTATTTGAACGACACGCCGGTGAGCAACCAGAGTAAATTCTATCCCGCTCCCATTTCCGGTAAAAGCATGACCCGTACCTCCCTGGCGGAAATCGGCGAAACATTCACCGGTGGCAACGGTATCCTGGGCCACGACGAAACCAGTGAGGAAATTTCCGCCAGCTTCACACTCAGCGATCCGACTCCCGGAACCACTGAGCTGGAGATCCCCTCCGGAAGCGGAAGCGGTGTGGCTACGGTAACCCCGGATTCCGTTCTGGTGGATTCCACCGTAACCCTGACCTTTACCTTTAAAGAAGATATTGCCGACACCCTGACAACCATTGCATTGACCATTCCCGCCAGCTGGAACTGGAGCGGCAGTGCCGGCGATGTGTCCCTGAGTGCTTCCGGCTTCTCTTCAGCAACCGTAGCGGTGGTGCAGGACACCATCTTCATTTCGGGTTGCATGGTGACCCAGGCGGATAGCGGAGTGGCTGAAGTGGCACATCTGACCGCTCCATCCCAGCCGGAAACTTCCGTTTTTACCGTCCGCACTGCCACGGCTGGTACCGGTTTGAAGGAAATCGCTCAATCCCCTCAGGTAGTGGTGTGGAAGAGATTGTCCCTTACTTCCATCAAAGACATTCAGCAAAACACCAGTGCATACTTAGGGCAGCAGGTGATGATAGAAGGCGTGGTTGTTCTGGGAGCTGGCATTACCACCAACATGTGGACGGATACGTATGTGCAGGATACCTCCGGCTATGGAATCAACGTATTTCAGAACGGGGTGGTGGACACCCAGCTGGTTCGGGGTTATCGGGTACGCGTGGTGGGAACCGTGGATGAATACAATGGCGTGACGGAAATGATTGACTACACCGTGCAGGTGATGGCTAAAAATCAGCCGTTACCGGAACCGCTTCATCTTTCCACTGCGGCAGCCAACGGCACCGAGTGGGAAGGCACTTTTGTGGAAGTGCAGGGGCAAATTACCGATCTGTACAGTGCCGGTGGAGGTACCAATATTAAAGTGAATGACGGCTCCGGCGAATGCACCGTGCGCATCTGGGACACGGCCGGATTGAACCTGAGCGAGTTTGCCGTGGGCGATATGATTTCCGCCCGCGGTCCGCTGGATATTTACAACAATGCCGGGCAGATTGTGGTGGGCTATCAGGAAGACATCCAGAAAATTACCCTGCAGCCCGGCGACGGCACCGGTATGGCCAGCGTTTCGCCGGATTCGGTGGGGGTGAACCAGAGCGGCATTACCCTGGATTTTACACTTACCGGAGAGGACGCTTACGTGCTGGAATCGGTGTCGCTAACCATTCCGCAGGATTGGCAATGGAGCCAGAATTCCTCCGACGTGACCCTGACCGGCGCAGGATTTGCCAGCGCATCGGTAACCGTGCAGGGGAACAGCGTGCAAATTAGCGGGGCGGCGGTTAGTGCCACCAGTGAAGGACATATCCTGATCCACAACCTCACCTCTCCGAACCAGGACACTTTTTCCACCTTTGCCATCAGCACCGCCACCGCAGGTGGCATCCTGACGCCCATCTCCAACCCCCCGCGGGTGCAGGTGGGGCAGGGAGTTGTGGCAACCCCTATCTCGGAAATTCAACTCAACACATCGAATTACCTCGGGCAGCAGGTGACCATTATGGGAGTGGTCACTCTGGGAGCCGGAATTACCACCACCTCCTGGACGGATACGTACGTGCAGGATAAATCCGGTTACGGCATCAACGTATTCCAGAGCGGAACAGTGGATGCCAAACTGAAGCGGGGCAATCTGGTCGTGGTCACCGGTACGGTGGAAGAATACCAGGGAGTAACCGAAATTACCGGATACACGGTGGAAGTGCTGGCAGAGGGACAACCGCTTCCCACCCCTTTAAAACTGCAAACTGTGGAAGCCACAGCCACCGATTGGGAGGGGACTTATGTGGAAGTACAGGGGGAAATCACCGATCTGTACGCTGCTGGCGGTGGCACCAATATCATTGTGGATGACGGAAGCGGTCCGTGCACCGTGCGCATCTGGGACACGGCCGGATTGAACCTGACGACCTTTGCCGTGGGCGACACCATCACCGCCCGCGGACCGCTGGACATATACAATAACGCCGGACAGGTACTGGTAGGCTACCAGGAGGACATCTTTGAACCCGGACACGGACTGGTGGGTGATGGCAGCGGATTTGCCACGCTCAACCCGGACAGCCTACCCCCTGCCCAGAGCAACACCCAGGTTACCATCACCATCTGGAGCAACGCCACGGACACCCTGCGTACCGTGCAGATTCTGATGCCGTTTGGCTGGCAGTGGAGCGGTACTCCCGAAGCCGTTCAGCTGACGGGTAAAGGCGTGCAGAACGCTTCGGTCAAAGTGGAAACCGAGTACGGTGACGAATGGATTCGCCTGAACGATTGTCAGATAACCGCAGCGGACACCGCTTACATCACACTTACCGGATTCACCACGCCGGAATTCTCTGTGTACGCTTACTTCTGGGTCCAAACCGCTGTAGCGAACGGAGTGCCTCAATTCATTGCAGAAAGCCCCAGACTGGTAGTAGGGCACACACCGGTGTATCTGATTAAAGACATCCAGACCAACTCCACCCAGTTTAAAGATGCGGTAACCCTGGAAGGCGTGGTCACCATTGGGGCGGGGGTGTTGCGCACCGACCGAACCACCGCTTACATGCAGGACATTTCCGGGTACGGAATTCAGATAAACAAAGCAGGTAAACCGGACACCACGTACCAGCGCGGCTGGTGGGTAAAAATCCACGGTACCATCTCCGAATACCGACAGACCACCCAGATTACTCCCACTCAGGTGGACACCGCCTATTACCTGGGTCAGTTACCCCAGCCCATTGAATTGAGCACGGCGGAGGCTAACAATCCCCGCTGGGATGGTACCCTGATTCAGGTGCATGGGGTGGTCACCGAAAAATACTCCACCTCCACTCAGCAGCCGTACGACTACAATGTGGTGGTGAACGATGGCACCGGTGGAACCATGCTGCGGGTGTGGGGAACCACCGGGATCAACCTGGATTCCATCGATGTGAACACGGCCATCATTGCCCGGGGAGTGGGTGCCGTGTATGTGGACCGGGAAGGAAAGGCGAACTATCAGATTCTTCCGGCCTATCAGGAGGACATCCGGGTGGACCCGAACTATCAGCCCACCCTGGAAGGTGTTTCTCTGGAAGTGCCACCGAATCCCTTTGTGCCGGATCGCGGCGAACGCATCCGAATCCGTTACAATGCTGGTGCGGTAAACAACCACATTACCATCCGCATCTTCGACCTGGCCGGGCGACTCATTACCACTCTGTTAGACGAAGATGCCCGATTGATTGTGAATACCTTTAACTGGGACGGTCGGGACGAATTCCATAACTACGTACCGCTGGGTACTTATCTCTGTCATCTGGAAGTGATGGAGCCCAAATCCGGCAAAAAGCGTACCCGGGTGGTACCCATCGTGGTGGGAACGGTTCTGAAAAAGTAATATCGGAACAGAACATCAACCGATTTTTGCGGGAAGCGCTGAAGGAATAAAATCGAAATACGTGTAAACAGGTGTAATTCAAAACAGTAAAAACGACAGGTTTTTCATGATGATCCAACGATCTGGTTTAACAGCGTTAGTATCGGTTTTACTGATTGTAGTCGCCGTGCGGGCGGGATTGTTTGACGATCGTTACCCCAGTCCGCGCTTTACGGCTATGGGCGGAACCGGTGTGGCTGTAGCGAACGATGTGTGGGCGGCGTATTACAATCCGGCGGGTCTGGCACGGGTATCAGGCATCCAGGTAGCGACCTCTTACCTGCGGCTGTTTAATGTATCGTTTCTGACCAACTTTTTCGGTGCAGCCACTTACCAGCTCCCCGGTAACTATGGCACCGCCTCGCTCACTTTCCAGTATTTCGGGGTGAATTATCAGGACCAGAATCTCTCGGGCGAGTACACCATGACCCTCTCTCACGGTTTCTATCTGCTAAACGACATCCACACCAGCCTGGCATTTGGCTACTCGCTGAAGGGTTACCACTGGCAATTAGGCGAATCTCTGGAGTACGGCGATCTGGGTAGTGCCTCCAGCTTTGGTGTGGATGTGGGATTGCTCGCTTCGGTGTACGGACGAACTTATTTAGGAGTGTACTTTTTGAATGTGAACGCCCCGAAAATTGGTGTCGAAACCCAACACAATTTGCCCCAGCGGATTGTGGTGGGCATGGCTTACCAGCCCTACGATGGGGTCACCACCAGTCTGGATTTTAATAAAACGCTGGGCGTCGGCGATATTCAGGTTTGGGGTGGCGCAGAATTCCGCGTGTTTCAACGCCTTTTCCTGCGCTTTGGTGGCACCACCAATCCCAACCGCTTCTCTGCAGGCATCGGTCTGCACATCGCTCAGTTTCAGTTAGATTACGCCCTGATGACCCACAGTGAATTGGGCGAAACGCATCAAATGGGATTAAGTATCCGATTTTAAACCGTTGAGGAGGCGGGAAGGCGGGAACGTTTCATCATGGAAAAATGGATATCGACAACCATGAGCAAGCTATTCGATCATACCCATCACCTTTGGGAAGCAGGTCGGCCGATTTCTCCCCTGTACCGATGGCTTACCATTGTTCTGAGTCTGACACTACTGAGCCTGCTGTTTGCCCAGCAACCGGCCACACCGTACACACCGGAGCATCAACTGGACATCAACAACGCTTCGTTCGAGGAGATATCCCGACTGCCCATTCCCCGGGAGCTGGCAGAACGGATTTACTACCGTATCGAATATCAGGGACCGTTGAAAAGCGTTTACGATTTGAATCAGATTCCCGGGATGACGCCGGAAATTTTTCTGAAGATCAAACCGCTTATCCGGGTGGAACCTTACCAGGCGCGTAGCGAACGGGAAGTGCGCATCGAACGTCTGTACTACAAACTGGAACGCTGGGAAGCCAACGAAAGCATTAATCAGGCGCTGGTGGATATGTGGATGGAACAGGCACTGGAACCGGTGGACATCAACACCATTCGCTACGACCAGTTGCTGAACTTGCAGGGTGTATCGCCGGTGGATGCGGCTGCCATCATCAACTATCGCAACCAGGTCGGCAAGATCTTCAGCGCGCGGGACTTGCGCAGTGCTCCCTGGATTTCTTACTACGGCTATCGCAATGCACGGGATTTTGTTTCCTTCCAGCCCCTTCCCGGGCATCGGGAGTTCCACGGGCATCTGCTCACCCGCATGGACAACACCCCCTTCTTCACCGACGAAGCGGAAGCTACTGCACAGATTCCTGCCGCCCGGTTCAACAATAACTACCCCAATGTGTACACCCGGTTTTTGGGCAGTCTGGGACCGAACATCCATTTCGGTTATTCCTTCTACCATGCCCTGAACGAACCATTCCTGACCACCAATCTAGGACTGGGTTATGCCCCGAAAGGTAAGATGTACCTGGGCATCGAAAACCAGAAGCTGGGTCCGGTGGAAGTGCGCAAATTGTATGTGGGCAATTACAGCCTGACCTTCGGGCAGGGAGTGGTGATGGAGAACACGGACTTCTTCCAGCCCCGAAAATCCGGATTTGGTTTCCGGAAACGTTTTTTGGGCATTTCCGGAGACAACTCCCGCACCCGGGAATTCAAACTGACCGGCGCTGCCACCGAACTCTATTTTCGCAACACCCATCTTTTTCTGTTTGGCTCTTTCGACAAACGGGACGCCATTCTGAACACAACCCCCGTGCTATTCAACGGACAGGTACATTACCCCATGAACCAGCTAATCGTGCTGGATCAGCGTTTCCGGTACGCTCCGCTGGACGAGGCACGGCTGCGTCAGCAGTTGCCCTGGCGGGATAATGTTCGGGAACTTCTGCTGGGCACCCACCTGGCTTACGACATCTTCCCCACCACTCAGGTAGGCTTTACTTATTACGAAAGTGCGTACGACCGTCTGATTCGTCCCGACATCCAGGAAGTGGTGGCACCGGAAAATCTGGGCACCATCTCCATGGCAGATAACGAAATCTTCAACGCATACGGCGGCCCGATCTCCGACGGTTCCAATCCGCTATGGAGCGCGGCAAAATCCTTCCGGCGGGTGTACGGCATGGACTTCCAGGCGGTGTATCAGAATGTCGCCTTTCAGGGGGAATACGCCGAACTGGACAAATCCCGCGGTCTGTTCCACAATCCTTATGCTTACGTGGTGAGCGCATACGTACAGTACAACAGCTTTAATTTGCTGGCACTGTATCGGGATTACAGTCTGGAATTCGATAATCCTTACCAGCGTTCCTTCTCCAATTACCGGCGGTACAAACGCACCATCTACGAAAAATATTTTTATTTGCAGGACCCGCAGTACGGACAGCTTTACACCAATGCAGCGCAACCCCAGGCGGAACGGGGCTTTTACTTCCGCACCCGCTATCAGATAAATCGCAAATTTGTGCTTACTGCCGAGTACGATAACTGGCGCCGGGTAGCCGACGATGCTACTCAGCACCGGCTGGTAGGCACCATTCAGTTCCGTCCCATCTTCCCCATCCGCATCGACTTGCGGCAGAAATACCAGGGACGGGAGATGCTGAACAACGAAACCACGGATTATTTTGAGAACTTCGAATTTCGCGGTCGGGTACGTCTGCGTCTGTCCCGATTTAACGAAATGGGATTGCTGTACGTGAGCGCCATGACCCGTTTCCGCCCGCGTCCGAGATTTCTCTTTCCGATTCAAACCGGCGAGAGTTACCGTTACGTCAATCTGGCCGGTAACATTGGCTCCCCGGGGCAGGCGTTAGGTGGATTCTTTACCCATAATTTTAATCAGTATCTGAAGATCAAAGGATTTTTAGGCTACTACAAAGGCTTTTTCTGGAATTTTGAGGATACTCAGTTCATGGTGATGGACAGTCCACTGGGTGCTACCCGAATCTGGATTTCGGTGTATTCGCGCATCAGCCCGCAGATTACCATGCGGGTAAAGTACACCCGGGACTTTCAGCAACCGCAAAATTTTGTGCAGGCGCGGGAATCCACCAACCTGCCCATTGTCATGAAAAACGGGCGTTATTACACCGCTTATCTGGTGCAGCCCAATCAGGATTTTTATTACGTGGAACTGAATTTCCACTTCTAACCGGTAAGCCAATGGAACGCCTGCATGGCTTAAATTGATTGCCGGCCCCGCATTTCCAGACGGAGACACCGCCGGCGCAGAATGGCTAAGAAATTTAATACGGGTTAACCAGTTTTTTCGGAGATATACACGATGAAGATGAACGGTTTTCTTCTCATTCTTTTATTGATGGTCAGTTTTCTCCTGGCGCAGAATTATCCTTCCTTTCCGGTGGGCGAATACTGGATGTTCCCGGATGCTCGCTCGCTGGCTTTAGGCGGTGCCGGATCGGTTTCGCTGCATCAACCGTCTGCCATACTTTACAATCCGGCAGCCCTGACCGGAACAACCGGGCGCATTACTGCCCAGTTTACCATGAACGTGCGTAAAATGGAAGAACATCGCTCCTATCCGCTGTACGACCGCTTCGACGGGGTCATCACCGATGCCATCTATGCTCTGAATAACAACTATTACTACTCCCCGGAAGGTGCGGTAAGCTTCCGGCTCCCTTTTGCCTCGCTTCCCCAGCTTACTTTGGGTATCGGTTCGTTTGTGGAAATTGACCAGAACTACAAATACGACGAGGAAGTTCGGGAAAACATTTTTGGCGATTCGCTGCTTGCCTACAACCATATTTATTATGATGGAGGATTGCGACGATACAGCTTTGCGCTGGCGGCTTCCATGCCATTCCTTCCCGCACTTTCGCTGGGCATCCAGACCGGTTTTTTCTCCGGCTCGCTGGATTACAATGCGGGAATTACTTTCGTGCGCGGATCCCGGAGCGATTCCCTGGCCACCGCCCAGTATCGCCTGGATGGCACACCGTTTGTCATCTCTCTGGGTGCCACCTACCGCGTAAACGAACGCATTTCCGGGGGGCTGGATATCACCCTTCCTTACACCATTACCTACCTGACCCGTTACAACGCCGGGCAAGCCGTGCAGGAGGAAATCGGGTATCCCCTGCGCATTAATACCGGATGGGAATACCGCGCCCGGCAAATTTTGCAAGCCCGGCTTAACATCGACTTCGGTTACGAATTCTGGTCCAGAAGCCTGAAGTATTACAATCCTAACAATCCGGTCTTTAACCAGCCGCGGGAGTACAGCGACGTGTATGTTTTTAAAGTGGGAGTGGAACACATTTTCTTCAACAAAGTGCCCTTTCAGGTGGGAATGCAGTACCGCAATTCCTTCCAGCATCGGGGAACCACCCGAACAATGTTAAGCGCAGGCACCGGATTTATGGGGGAGAACTGGAAGGTAGATGTGGCCGGTGCCGTAAGCAAAACCCAGTACCGCTGGCCAGACCTGTTCGACGACACTTTGTACGGCGGCGATCGCTCTAACAGTTCTATCGATACAGTGGATGAATATTACTTTTTCGCTAAAATTTCTCTGCTCTATCGGTTCGATTTTTAGGCTGAATCCCGCTGTTTAAAAATTACCGGGTAGAACCACCAGACATCAATTCACACGGGAAATCCGGGCAATGGAATTTGCCCGATTTCCCCGCTTCGCTCCCTCCTGAGCTTCTCAATACCTCACTCCCAGCGAAATCTGCACATAGCGCTTCTTGAGATAATCATACCGGTAACCGGCATGGTCCAGAAGATTATATCCGGCCAGCTGAATGTGCACCGTAATACCAATTAAAGGAAAGCGCCAGCCTACCACCACATCCATGTCGTAAAAGGGGGAAAGGGTTTTCGTGCGCAGATGGTTCTCTAAGTCGTAATACCAGGCCACACTGTTGCCCTCGTAGAAGACAGTTGCCGTCCCGTACCACCCTGCAGATGAACGAAAACGCAGTTGAGCACTGAAACTTTCTTCCGGTTTGTACGCATAAAGCAACGGCTCGGAGACGTTTAGTTTGAGATAAGCCAGCTGAACGGTGAAATACTCATAGAGCTCTTTCCAGCTGAGCGCCGCCTCCAATCCCCGGGTCACATTGCGCCCCAGCTGAAAATTTGCCAGTTCGTTTCCGTAAGGTTGTTTGAGTAATTTGTTGTACACCGTTCGGGTAAACACACTGAGGGACATCTCCATTTCGCGGTACACGCCCTGCTCCGGTATTTGTTTGACCCGAACTCCAATATCGGTGGAATTGTTGTATTCCGGTTCCAGTCTTCTGGCCAGGGAATCCCGCCGGGAAAAATCCACCAGTTCCCGCACATAAGCTGCTTCCAGCAAAGAGGGATACTTCACATTCTTGCCAAAATTAAAATAAGGTGCATACTCCCACTCTTTTTGTCGATAGGTCAGGCGAACACCTACGGTATGGGTCAGGTCCTGCTGACCGGAAGCCAGGGCATCCAGCCTGATGCCCAGGTAGGTTTTCCAGGACAGTCCGGGACGGCTGGACAGTTGATCGGTGGCAGAAAACACCGCTGCACCGGCAATCCGGTTGTCGTACACATCCGCCCGGTATAACGGTACCTCACGATCTTCGCTACGGGAGCGGGAGTTTTGAGAGAGCTCCTCATGGAAGTATTCCGTCAGGGTTTGCACCTCCCAGCTTGAACCCGTAAACTTTTTAGCCAGACGGGCATTCACCCGTTTCACACGATAGTCTGAGAGATAGTGAGTGGTACCTTCCGTCACCCGATCCACCCGGTCGCGCACAGTAAACTGATTAATCATCATTTCCACATCGCGGATGCCCGGCAAATTTCCCCGAAAGGAGAGTGCCCCCACCAGGTTGTTATTCCGATCCTCCCAGCCCGGTTTGCGGTAAGTGTACGAATAGCTTAACAACCGGGCAGTCCATTGCCCATTTTGGGGGAAAAAGCTCAAACTCAAATGATGATTCTGCCGCTCGGTGGTAATTTGTTTGTTTTCCGTTTTGTCCGAAAACTGTTCAAGGGGGAAGTACTCAACTTCCGGAGACAACCGATGATACTGACCGAAGTAATTCACTACCATCCGCTGCGAAACGGGCAAATTTATTTCGCCCAGCAGGATGCGAGTGTGCAAATTGCCCATCTTTGCTTTCAACCGGAACCGGCGTTCCATGCTCCGACGGGTAACCACATTCACCACCCCACCAAACGCTCCGCTACCTAACAGGGAGTAATTCCCGCCCTTCAGCACTTCCAGCCGCCCGATGTCTTCCGGAGAGATCAGCGACAAATCCGCTGCGTTGTCGAGACGCAGGTTGTTGATGAGGATACCATCCAGATATACGTTGACTTCATCGGCGTTGCTACCACGAATTTCCATGCGTCGGCCGTCCAGATCGTTACCGGTGATTCGCACGGAGGGAACCGTTTTCAATACGTCGCTGATCTCCTGACTCCCATAAGCGGTAATTTCCTCAAAGTGGATGGTGCTACGGGCATGAGGGATATCCTGCCGCACCAATTCCTGCTTCTCCCCCCACACCTCAATGCCCTCTCCTGCTTTCAGAGCAACCGGTTGAAGACGAAGAAGCGCCTGATTTTCCAACGCCACCACTGGCAGACGCAGTTCCCGGTAACCCAGGAAGTGTACCACCAGCGTGTCCCGCCACTGCTCCCGGGTAATCGTGAGTTGAAACCAGCCCAGCGAATCGGTCGTGGTTCCCACCCGGCTATGTTGCAAATAGACATCCGCCCCCACCAGCGGAGCACCGGTCTGAGCATCCACCACCCGACCGGTTCGATTCCCCGCCAGCACAAGCCCGGGCAAAAGAAGGACCATCCCCACAACCATAACTGCTCTCATGGCACAATCTCCGGAATGGTGTCGTCCAGCACCGGTGTAAACAGAAAAGTGTCCGGCTGAGTCGGCGAGCGCAGAGCCACCAGTGTGTCTGCCAGACCGGAACGATTCACCGCATATATTTCGTATCGACGATAAATGGTAGAGCCATCGGAAAGGAATGGTGGGAAAATGCCTTCGTAATAAGCAGTGGTGTCACTCAGTTCATAAACCAGAGTAAGCTCCTTGCGGTATTTGCTCAAATGAGGATTCCCCGGAAACTGGTAATACACCAGTGCTTCCACCAGCTGGATATCCACCACCCCCTGATAATCCTTCACTTGCGCCTGGCACACATAAATTTGCCGTCCGCTATTGGTGGTAAAAGGAGGCAGCACCACCTTTTGAATAATGGGTGCCCCGCGCACAAGACGAAAGTCCCGAATGTAGGTTATGGGAGGCAGGATAACCGATTCGTGAAAAGGCAAATATTTTTTCAGAATCACCAGCAATTCCACCGGTTTATTCCGTTCCTCATCGGTGCCGTAAGGGTAATCCAGCTGATAGAATCCGCTCTGGTCGGTACTGGTCTGGTAATCCCCAAATCGCACCCTGACGCCTTCCAGTGGTTGGTTGGTGTAGAAGTCCCGCACGGAGCCGGAAATGCGCACCGTGACTGGCAATGGCTCGGCATCCAGATTGTACCCCACATATTTTTCGCAGGAGGTCAGGAAAAATAAAAGGAAGAGCAAGAGCATTCGAAGCATGGCGTTCATGGCTTCCCCCGAACGTTCCCTTCATATTACGCAACAGCGGAAAAAAATCCTAACATTTTCGAAGAACAAAATCCGGTACCGCCGGAATGGCAAATTATTTTGGGAAACAGGAATCAGGAAATGTGGGTTCGGAATATTTTATTGTTCCGGATTGGCTGGTAACTGAATGACCCATGCGTCCGGGAAACCGGAAGCGTGGAGGCGTTCCAGTTCGGTGCGTGCTTCGGCTTCGCTGGTAAAATCTCCCGCCAACACTTTGTAGAATCCATTCTGCGCCAGTACCCGGGTTTTGATTCCCATTTTCTGAGCGAAAGCCTGGCTCAAGCGCCGGGCTTTGTCCGCGCTGCCGGTTACAAAAATCTGGATGGCGAACCGGGGCGTCATTTCGCGCATTGGCGAAACAGGAGCGGTTGTTTCTGCCGTAGCAGACAGTTTCGATTTGGGCCAGTGGATGGTAGTGGCAACAATCCAGGCATTATCCACACCAGCAAAGTGCAGGCGGTCCAGCATTTTCTCCGCTTCCCGCCGCTCCCGGAAGTTCCCCACCTGAACTTTGTACAATCCTCCTTCCTGAACCACGTACACCGAATCCAGTTGCAGCGCTTCGAGACGGTGCGCCTGAGCGCGTGCCGCCTGCTCATTGGTACCGGCAAATACCTGCACCCGAAAGCCGGGAATCTCCACATAACTGCGCAGGCGTTTTTGTTCAGCCACCAATCCTTCGTCCCGGAGCACCACGGTTTCCTCCCCGTAAGTACGAATCAACTCCTGAAAATCGCGCTGCCACAGGAACGATTTCAGCCGTCCCTGCACGGTGTTTTGTGCACCAAGCAGATGGGCACCTAACAGAAAAATCATCATCGTGCGGAGAAAGAGGGAATTATTCATCGCCTTTCCTCCCACCTTCAAATTTGAGCGACACAGCGCGACGGTTCTGCCCGGTTACCTGATACAATTGTTTCAGGTGATAATCCGGATAGTAGAATTTTAGAATATCCCGAAAAGAGCGTCCCTGCAGTGCCTGTCCCACTGCTCCCCACTGGCACATTCCCCGTCCGTGGCCGTATCCGGCACCAATGACGTACATCCGGTCCGCACGGGCACGGGATTTTTTCAGGAAGAA
Source organism: uncultured Calditrichaceae bacterium (assembly GCA_964495805.1). Lineage (GTDB taxonomy): Bacteria > Calditrichota > Calditrichia > RBG-13-44-9 > RBG-13-44-9 > JALXCH01. The sequence goes on along the minus strand of CAZBWV010000042.1, from coordinate 99,831 downwards.
GAGCGTACCTGGCAAAGGATGCCCGGGATCGGTGGTGAGCACACGGCGGATTTCACCGTTTTTAAGTAAAAACTTCTTTCCGTTCACGATAATCTGCAGACGATCTACCCGTCCCGAAGCGGTGCGATGCTGTACCTGCACGGTCATCTCAAAACCGTTTTCCATCCAACGGCGGAAAACCTCGGATTGAATGCGACCCAGACGCTGTAAATTGCGCAAAACATCCCGGTCGGAGAGGGTGCGCATCCAGCGGTAGAAGGGAGAGGCAGCACAGTACGATGTTCCCGACTGGCCATCCACCTGCGGACGATTGCCTTCGGTTTCCAGGTACCCACCACAGGTGGAGTGGAATTCGCTGCGCACCGGATGTCCCTGCGCATCCACCAGCACCAGTCCGGCAGTGGAGGCAATAGCTTGCGTCACCAGATCGGATTGATTCTTACGCCCCAGATACACCTGATGGCGTACATCAGCAAACAGGTGATAGGCAGGGGAAACAGGATGGGTGAGATAATACATGGCATAACTGCGCGCCGCCACCGTTTGCGCCTCTACCGCGGCAAAAAAGTCGCGCGTATGGCTGGGTATTTCGTTGGGTACCACACCTTTTAAGTATTCCGGCATGGGAAGCTCATTCACCACCGCCACCCCATTCTCTGTTTTAACAAACAGAATATTACCATCGTAAGGCAGGTCGTTCCACACAAAATAGGAATCTTTCTCCGGAATCAGTTTTATCGCCTGAAATTGCGAAAATTCAAAATAACGGCGTCGGCTGGCAAGTACGAACTTATCCCCCAGCACTTTAACCCGAAATGTGCCTACCGAGCTGTTCAAAATATAGGTGGCTTCCTCACTACGGAGAAGGTAGGTCCCGTTCAAAGAGAGTGTCCCCTGGTCTATTTTTTCGGTTAGCGCCACCCGAACAATGGGGACAGCCGGAACCGTTTCTTCCGGTGGCGGGGTGGGCTTCCGAATCTGCCGGGCACAGCCCAACCACAGCAATAATCCACTTAAAATCCATAAACCGTGCCGTGCTCTCACGCGATCCGAACCTCCGTGGTGAGGGGATGAGGGGGGATAGGGGGTGTAAGGGAAATAGGGGATATAAGGGGTGTAGGGGATATAGGGGAAATAAGGGGAATAAGGGATATAAGGGGTATAGGGGATAGGGGGGGAATGGCATCGGGTATAATGGTGGGGGAAGTTGATGAATGAAATTTACGGATAGTCAGAACGGCGATAGAATTTTTACCCTGGAACGCCTTCAGCATTTTACTCAATCCAATTCGAATTCCGTTCATATCCTGATGCCCAATGCCATTCTGTTTTTATTCCCTTGAATGATGCGTTTAGTGGTTCCGGCTCCACCGGATTACCACCCAAACCCGACAATACTCACCCCCACTTTGACACCCATTCCGGAAATATCCAGTTCCTCCCAGGTGGGGAGTCCGGCTTCGCTGGTGGACTGATTGCGTTTGGCGCGGGAATCGTTGTAAAACGCATCGACAAAGAAATTGGCTGAGGAACTGATTTCGAATCCCAGTCCGGCGCTCACCTGCCAGCCAAAGCCATGGTAAAACCGATTTTGCTCATACCCTTCCAGATAGTTTTTCTCGTTGTTCCACACCATTTCCCAGCCTATTCCCCCGGAAGCACGAATGTACAGCGGTCCCCGCCCGCCCAGAGGATGTTCATAATTCAGCTTCACAAAAACAGGGAGAATTCGCGTGACAAAATCCATTTCTAACTGCTTGGTCTCCGGAGTAATGCCACTGGCGGTGCGGGATTGATAGATGGTGGTTTCCTTGCGATATGTCTTTTGAAAATAGTTGGCTTCGAAGCTCCAGCTTAAACTCTCATCAATCATACGACCGGTATTCATGCCAAACAGGTAACCGGCTTCAGCCGCTTTCGGATCCATGTAACCGACTTTGATTTCCGTATAAGGTGCTCGCGCCCATAGGGCAACAAACGTCCCTGCTACAAGAAGCAGCATCCACATCGTTTTCATAAACAGCCCTCCTGAAAATTGAATTAGATTTTAATTTAGCTGCCCACCAGACCAAAAGCAAATGCTTATGCACAGAAAAAATGACCTGTTTCACAACCTCTTTTTCCGGTCACCTTATTTTATATGAAAAATTAGTTGCAATTTCTGCAATCAGGTGTTAAACTATCTTTCGAAATATCATGAAAAACACCGTTTTAGCCATGAAACAAAAACATTTTCCGCACATCACCCCATCGAAAGTAATGTTTATAAAAATAGAAAAGGTACATAGGTGTATGAATGGAGTACAAATGGGTATTCGATTGCGATTATGATGAAGAGGACATAGCCAAGATAGCCAGTGAGCTGGCGGTTCCGGAAGTAATGGCCCGGATTTTACTCAACCGCCAGATTGACTCCTTCGAGAAAGCCCGGGTGTTCTTTCGTCCCGACCTGGAGAACCTCCACGATCCGTTTTTAATGAAGGACATGGATGTAGCGGTGGATCGGTTGTTCCACGCCCTGGAGAACGGGGAACGCATCCTGATTTACGGGGACTATGATGTCGATGGAGTTTCCGCTGCCTCGCTGATGTACCTGGTCCTCTCCCGCCTGGTGGGCTCCCGCGTTAGCTACTACATCCCGGACCGCATGACCGAAGGTTACGGTCTATCCGAAAAAGGGATTCGCGAAGCGGCAGAGAAAGGGGTGTCGCTAATTGTAACCGTGGATTGTGGCGTGACCGCTGTGGAGGAAATCCGGCTGGCCCGGGAATTGGGGATGGACACCATCGTGTGCGACCACCATCAGCCGGGTGAGCAACTGCCCCCAGCCGTGGCAGTGTTGGACCCCAAACGGCCAGACTGCCCCTACCCGTTCAAAGAATTGGCTGGCGTGGGAGTGGGTTTCAAACTGCTGCAGGGACTGTACAAACGTCTCCAGTTAGATGAAGCGGAGTTAGATGAGTATCTGGACCTGGTAGCCATTGGCAGTGCGGCGGACATTGTTCCACTGGTGGACGAGAACCGCATTCTGGTTCGCCACGGACTGGACAAAATTAACTACAATCCCCGCTACGGCGTGAAGGCTTTGTTAGAAACCGCCGGGCTAAACGGTCGGGAAATGAGCGTGGGCCTGATTGTGTTTGTCATTGCTCCGCGCATCAATGCGGTGGGGCGACTGGGCGATGCACGCCGGGCGGTACAACTGCTCACAGCTCAAACGCTGCAAAAAGCACGCCTGCTGGCCAAGGAACTGGAAAAGGAAAATCGCTTACGGCGGGACATCGACGAAACCACCTTTAAAGAAGCACTGAGCATTGTGGAAGAGAAATTGGATCCTACCCGGGACCGGGCATTCGTCCTGTACAAACGGGACTGGCATCCCGGAGTCATTGGCATTGTGGCCTCTCGCATCGTCGAACGCTTCTATCGCCCCACCATCCTGATCTCTGTGGTGGATGGCATTGGTAAAGGAAGCGCCCGGAGCATCGCGAATTTTAACATCTACGAAGCTATCAAATCCTGTTCCCACCTGCTCACCGGGTTCGGCGGGCATAAATACGCCGCAGGGCTTACCATTGACGAGAACCGCATTCCGGAATTTGTGGAATGCTTCAAGCAAGCTGCTGCCAGTCAGCTGGAGCCCGAAGACCTGGTACCCAGCCTGCGCATCGACAGTGAAGTGGAGCTAAAGGATTTCGACCAGCGATTCGTGCGGCTGCTCAAACTGCTTGGTCCGTTCGGCCCCATGAACATGCGCCCAGTCTTCGTCAGCCGCAACCTGAAAATGTATGGCTCTCCCAGCATCGTAGGCAATAACCACCTGCGCCTGAAAGTGGAACAAAACGGGGTGATTATGGATGCCATTGGCTTTAATATGGGCGACTACCTGAACAAAATTCAGGAGAATAACGGGGTGATCGACTGCGCATTTGTTGTGGAAGAGAACCGGTGGAACGGTCAGGTGAAGCTTCAGCTGCGTCTGAAGGATATTCGCTAAAACTCATTTTCGGTTGGAGAGATGAAAGAATTTTTCGAGAATCTGAAAGAAACACGAATTCGCAAGGGAATTCGGCTGGAGGATATTGCCCGGCGTACCCGGCTACCGCTAAAATACCTGAAGGCGATCGAAGAGGGCCGGCTGGAAGAACTCCCCTCCGGCTACAACCGCATCTTTTTTAAACGCTACCTGAAGGAAATTGGCGAGGACACCCCGGAAATCTGGCATGATTTTAACCTGTTCTTTGGGGCTCCGGAAACACCGGCTGCTTCCGACGAGGACAAACCATCAGAAGAAACCGCCCGGGAACCCGTTCCGCCTGAAGAACCGGAGAAAGTTTCCATTCCCTCCCCTCGACCTCACCGCCCGCGACTTCCCCACGGAGTCAACCTGGACCGATGGTACCGCTACTTCTGGATTGCAGTAACCATTGTTTTAATCGGGGTGGTGGGCTACTTTGCCTACCAGCAGTATGTATTGCTCAAAAATACCCGCTTCGAAGTGAAGGAAATTACCGTGTCGGATTTTATTGAAGAGCTTCAGGAGCAGGACAGCTTGCTGACACCCAAATTGTCCGGGAATACAGTGAGCCGGAGCCAGCAAGCCGGTGCGGTAAAGGTGGAATTACGAGCGCTGCAGCGTACCTGGATTCGAGAAATTCGGGATTCCCGGGACACCACCGATTATATCATGTCGCCCGGACTGAAGCGCCAAATCGAGGCGGCGCAATCCGTGCAATTGCTGTTGGGTCGCGCAGACGGGGTGGACATCTGGCTGAACGGAAAGGACCTGGGAGTGATGGGCAATGCAGACGAGGTAGTGGTACGGCTGGTGCTGACTCCGGAAGGCATCGCGGAAAAGCGTATTCGCAAATCGCGTAAAAAAGCACAGGACACTACCCGCACGTCGCAATCCCCCTCTACAACCGATTCCACCACAACACAGGGAGGCACACCATGAAATTCCGTATGCTGCTGATTGGATGGCTGATTCTGGCTACGGTTGTTTCATCCTGCCAGAAAAAAGAGCCCGAACCGGAAAGCGCCTATCAGACTCAGGAATACAAAGGCATGAAAATTCTGGTGGGCAGGTTCACACCACAGGACCTGTGGAACGAGATTCCCGACTGGAAAGCTGAATACATGATTTACCAGCCGGATCCGGCGGTGGTTGAACAGCTCCGCACGATCCAGCAGGATGTAGAAATTGTGTGCGTAATGGGTATCTGGTGCCCGGACTCGAAAGCGGGTGTGCCCGGCTTTTTGAAAGCACTATCGGAAGCCAACAACCCTCATCTGAAAATTACCCTGTACGGAGTTGACCGGCAACGACACGACCCGTTTGATTCGGCAAAGAAATATCACGTCCAGCGCGTTCCCACGTTTATTGTGTTCCGGGCAGGTAAAGAAATCGGCAGGATGGTGGAAGTTCCGCAGACCACTTTTGAGGCAGACCTGATCGAATTGTTACATTCCGGCAAGAACTAACCGGGAAAAAAAAGGGACTAACGACCCTGCATCCCTAACCGCTCCATTTTACTACGCAGTGTGCTGCGCGGCAACTGAAGCAGTTCCGCTGCACGGGACACATTTCCGTTCGCCTTTTGTAGCGCCCATCGGATGATCTCCTGCTCTTTGGCTTCCATAAACTGCTGGTACGGCGGGTACACATCTTCGGAAACCGTTGATGATTCAACCGGCGCAGGAGCAACCGCCAGATCGGGTAGCAACGTCTCCGGATGCAGGTTTTTCATGTCCGAGAGGGCAATAAACCGCTCCACAATATTTTCCAGCTCTCGCACGTTGCCCGGCCAGTGGTAAGCCATCAAACGCCGGAGCAAATCCGGAGTAAGCAGCGAGATTTTCTCCCGCGCCCCGTGTTTTTCCAGAAAATGCTCAAACAGGGCGGGAATGTCCTCTTTCCGTTCCCGCAACGGCGGTACCCGAATGGGGATGATGTTCAAACGGTAGTACAGGTCCTCGCGAAACAAATTTTGCTCCACTCGCTCCTTCAAATCGATTTTTGTCGCAGCAATCACCCGCACATCCACCTGCACCGCTTCGGTTCCACCTACCCGATGAAACTCCCGTTCCTGAAGCACCCGCAGCAGTTTCACCTGCAACGGCATGGGTAAATCGTCGATATCGTCAATAAATAGCGTACCATGGTTGGCACGCTCAAAATAACCGATGTGCTGACGGATAGCACCGGAAAAAGCACCCTTCTCATGTCCGAACAGTTCGCTCTCCAGGAGGGTCTCCGGAATCACCGCACAGTTGACGGGAACAAACGGCTTCTCACGGCGCGGACTATGATAATGCAGGGCGCGCGCCACCAGCTCTTTACCCGTTCCGCTTTCCCCCTGAATCAGCACCGTGTAATCGTGCCGCGCTACGTGCTGAATGGTCTCCATCAACCGGCGCATGGGTGGGGAGTTGCCCACCAGCACGCGATGCTCAAACAGCTTCAGCCGCTTCTTCAAACGAATGTTCTCATCCAGTACGCGGTGAAACTGCTGAACATGCTGCAACATGCTTAACAGCTTGTCCGGGGAAAACGGTTTGGTCAGGTAGTCGTAGGCTCCCTGCTTCAGTGCTTCCACCGCCGTTTCCACCGTTCCGTAAGCCGTCATCACAATCACCGTACAGTCCGGGGAGTGTTTTTTTACCTCTTTCAGCACATCCAGACCGCTCATCCCGGGTAAGCGCAGATCGGTAATCACCACATCGAACGGCTGCTTGCGGAAAAGCTCCAGTCCCTCCCGTGCCGTTTCGCTGCTGGACACCTGATAGCCTTCCTTTTTCAGCGTGTTGCTTAAACTGATGCGGGTAATCTTTTCGTCTTCAATGAGCAGAATTCTCATGGTTCACCAATCTTTACTGATTCGGTAAAAACTGTCGTTGCGGAAAAGCGTCAATGGTTCTCTTCTTCCCCTGCCACAGGAAGCAGCACATAAAACTGCGTTCCTTTGCCCGGTTCGCTCCTCACCTGAATGGAACCGCCATGCGACTCCACAATTCCCAGCGCCACCGAAAGCCCCAGACCGGTTCCTTCCCCGGGTTCCTTGGTGGTGTAAAACGGGTCGAAAATGCGGGGCAATTCCTCCGGGGGAATGCCGACTCCGTCATCCTCCACGGTAATGCCAATGTGCTGATCGTCCGGCTGTTCGGTTCGAATGGAAATTCGCCCTCCCGACTTCACCGCATCGTAACTGTTCAGCAGCAAATTCATAAACACTTCCTGAATCAGATGATAATCCGCTTTGATGGGCGGTAAATCCTCCTGCAGGTGCAGTTCCAGGGTAACCTGTTTCTGTTGCAAGCGGAATTCCAGCAGTTGCACCACCCGTTTTACCGCTTCGTTCACGTCCACCGGTTCCAGGGAACGGGACTGTTTACGGGCAAACCCTAACAGCTTTTGCACCACCGTTTCGATATGGGTCAGTCCTTCGTTCATCAGTTCCAGATATTCACCAAGCAGTTCCCGGTCTTCCGGGTCGCGCTGGATGGCGTAGATGCAATTTTTAATGCCGTTCAGGGGATTGTTGATTTCGTGCGCCACGCCGGAGGCCAGCCTTCCGATGGAAGCCAGTTTTTCTGCGTGGTAAATCTGCTTCTGTGCCTGAATCAGTTGCTTGCGGGATTGTGCCAGCCGCTGGCGTAACATCTCAAAATGGTCAATTAAAAAGCCAATTTCGTCGTGGCGGTGCACCGAATGGGGAATATGCAGGCTCCGATCCGATTCCAGATCGATGGTATCCATCGCTTCCACTAACTGCTCCAGCGAATTCACCAGTCGGCCAATCAGATACGAAAGGACCAGCAGGGTAGCGACAATGACCAGTGCGGTGAGCGAAAGCAACAGCAGGAAAAGCTGGCGAATTTCCGCTCGCGTCCTTTCCGCATCAAAAGCAATGCGCAGTACCCCCCACCGTTTTCCGGCAATTTGCAGGGGCAGAACGGATTCGATGATCCAGCCGTATTCCTGAGACAAGTAGATACCGCTCACCAGACGATTCACCCGGCTCAACCGAATCGACAGTGAATCGTTGAACACCTGATTGTACCGGGATGGGTCGCTGTGGGCAATCACCCTCCGCTGGTTATCCAGCACTGCAATGGACCGAATCCCGGGCACCTGCCGTTTCAGATCGTTAATGTAAGATTCCAGTAAATCTTCCGCCTGGAAGTTCCCTTTCTCACCGTAAATCAGCGCATCCAATACCGAAATGGCAAACGCCCGGGTCACGGACTCCGCCCGATTGTGCAGCTTGTTCAGAATGAGCGAACGCCACTGAAACAGAATTCCCAGCGAAATCACCAGCATCAACAGGGTAATTACCGCTCCCACGGTGAGCACCATGCGCGTCTTCAGGCTGTGTCGAATGGCTTTAACCGGCGACATGAACTCCCTTTTTCTTGCTTATATTCAAGGAAAACGCTCTCTCACAGGAACGCCTTCCGGTTATCTTCCTTTATTCGAACCAATAATCTTTAAAATAGAATCGTAATCGCTGTCCGAAGCTTCCACGAATCCGTAAGCAAACTCCTTATCCCATCGGCTCACCAGCTGACGATACGGCTCCCGATGCACATCCACTTTTAGCAGCGCATCCCGGATAGCCGCCACTACCTGTGGCGGGGATTTTCGGGAAATGACAATGGGCGAACCGGGAACGGGCGAAGAAAACGCACAGATGCGAATTCCCCGATTGAGATATTCCCGCGCCACGCGATCCTTCACCACCCCGGCGTCAAAATTCCCCTTTAGCACCTGGTAAACCACGGTATGGTGATGGGAGAAGTAATGGATGGAATCCAGATCGGCGGGAGTTAACCCGAAACGGGATAGTTCGTACCGCAACAACCAGTTGCCGGAGAAAGATTGCCGGGAAGGCAGTGCCAGCTTTTTGTGCCTCAAATCCGGTACCCGGTAAATGGGTGAATCAGCCCGGGTAATCAGTACGGAATGGAAATACGGTTCAAAATTTTCGTTTAACGGTTTTAAAATCGCCTGTAATCCGTATCGGTGACGGGTGAGCACATAAATGTAAGAACCCAGAAACGCAGCAGCCACCTCTCCACGGGCCAGTTGCTCCACTGTTTGCTGGTAGGAACCGCTCAGTTTCAACTCAAAGTGGTAAGGTGTTTGTTCACTCAAATAGTCCATTAATGGCTGATAGCCCTGGTAAATCAGCGTAGGCGGATATCGGGAAATAACTCCGAAATACACCACCGGCTTTTCCGCCTCCTGCATCAGATTGGTTTCGTCATTCCCGGTCTCCGGAAACGGTTGTCGAATGTCCAGCACACGGTGGTAGAAAAAAATGGTCAGCAGCATCAACGCCAGGCTCACCAGCACAAAGCCCGGCAAAAAAACCCATTTGCGCTTCAAGATGTCCTCAATGTTTTGCTTCATGCCACCCAATTGCTAAAATCTTGCCAGTCCGGCGGAAATTCCATTTGGTCGGTAACTTAACCAATCCGACCATTCAGATCAACTAAAATTGGCGAGTAGTCGCCAATTTGCTGGCGAATGGTCGCCATCCGGCGAAACATCGCCAGATATTCGCCCGCTCATGCGAACCTTCTTGTTCCTGAGCTATCGGAAAAAATCGCCGCTTTTCCGGAATGCTCTTTTCATACGCCTATTCGGAATGCCTGCAGGGCTTTATTTTTCACAAAAAACAAAGCGGAGCCCATCGGTGCATCCCGGGTTCCCATAAAAAGATGCTTTCGAGCAGGATTTTTCGGATTCCTGGCATATTATTTGTCACTGATTGGTACGATGAGAAACCAAGATCAAACATCATAAACGCAGGAGACATGTTATGGAGAAAATCATTCCACGCTGGGAATGGCGGACATTTGGAGACGAACTCACCGATGGCATCCAGGCCATTCAGCAGTATCCGCAGGGTAAGGTGCGCGAAAGCTCAGAGATTTACATCCTGTCCGAGAAGAGTAACGACAACACTAAGATCCGCGATATGCTGATGGACATCAAAACTCTGCTGCGGGTGAATCAGGACGGGTTAGAACAGTGGACGCCTATCATGAAAGCGGGATTTCCCATCCATATCACCGACCTGGCGGTGGTGTACAAAGCTTTTAACATTCCCATGCCATATTTCCAGAAGGATGAATACACCTACGAAGAATACCTCAATGAACTCATCAAACCGGCGCCGGAACTGCATATTGTGGATGTATTCAAAAAACGCTATGGCTACACCATTGACGATTGCATTGTGGAAATTGCCGAAGTAACCTTCAACGGTAAACCCATTAAAACCATCGCTGTGGAACATGCCGATCCCGAACTGGTTATTTCCACGGTGAAAAAGCTGGGATTGGACCACTACGAGAACGTGAATTACATCAAAGCCATGAAGCGTTCCATCGGCTTGAACTATTCATTCAAAGAGGAATAATCAAATCAGTCCGTTCATTTGCTTGAAAAAGGCGGAAGGTGACCGATGAGAGAGTCGTTCCGTTTTGAAACAGGACCCATCCAGGAAGTCAGCTGGGGCAGATTTGTCATCAAGGGTCGGGAACATGCCAAGCGCTCAGACGGCACCATCATCGGAGCAGGAAAGGATATCCGACTGATCGGAGAGCATCTGGAGTCCTGGTCGGAACGCAGGGGACACCGCCTAACTATGGAGATGGTGGAAAAAGCAGTACAGGCGGACATCGACACACTGATTATCGGAAACGGCTTTTTAGGAGCCGTGGAAGTGCCGGAAGAGGTGAAAGAATTCATTCGCCGTCAGGGCAAAGAGCTGATAGTTGCCACCACTCCGGAAGCCTGCCGGATGTACAACGAGCGATTCCGGCGTGGCGAAAAAGTTGCTCTGCTGGCGCACGGAACCTGCTAAACCCGAATGGAACGCCCGACTCTCCGTTCGGCTTACTGCAGCCTGTTCGCGAGAGTCCACAAGAAAACGAATTTACGGAGCAACCTCTTAAAAAATACCGTTTTGAGAATGAACCACCAAACTTTGCAGGGAGCTAAAAATGGCGCAGGAAATTGAACGAAAGTTTCTGGTAAAAAGCGATGAATTTAAAAAGCAGGCAACCAGAGCAATTCGAATTGTTCAGGGTTACCTCTCCTCAGTACCGGAACGCACCGTACGGGTTCGGATAAAAGGAGACAAAGGTTACCTGACGGTAAAAGGGATCGGTAGCGAGAGCGGTGCCAGCCGGTTCGAGTGGGAGATTGAAATTCCCCGGGAAGATGCGGAAAATCTGCTTAAAATTTGTGAACCGGGAGTCATTGACAAAACCCGCTATCTGGTACCGGTGGGGAACCACACCTTTGAAGTAGATGAATTCTATGGCGAAAACGAAGGGTTGATTCTGGCTGAGGTGGAACTTAAATCCGAAGACGAAGCATTCGAAAAACCGGAGTGGCTGGGTGAGGAAGTAACCGGAGACGTACGGTACTACAACGCCATGCTGATGAAACAGCCGTATCGTACATGGAAGGATACTCAGGCATCGTAGCCGTTTTCGGTGGTGGTCACGCGTCCCAACGCATGGACACGGGACCTGCCCAAAACAGGCAGGTTAGTTTTTAAAACAGTCATCTATTCAATCTAACGCAAGGTCAAAAGGGCGTGAAGAACAATCTGATTGGAATATTTTACCTGCTACTACTAACCGGTCTATTCAGTGTCATCCGGGCGGAATATCCGGAAAAGCCCATCACCATTCTGGTGCACAGCAAACCGGGCAGTGCCATCGATATTACCGCCCGGCAAATTGCCAACATCGCCCGTAAATATACCGATGCCACCATTCTGGTGGAAAACAAAAGCGGCGGTTCCGGCGTGGTAGCCATGCGAACGGTACTGAGCAAACGTGCGGACGGTTACACCGTGCTGGGAGTCACCAAATCGTTCATTTCCACCGTGTTGCTCACCAAAAGCGGAGTTAGCATGGACGATTTTTACTTTCTGGCCTGCATGGTGGTGGACCCGGAAGCACTGATTACCAACCGCCATTCCCGCGTACGCACGCTGGAGGACATCATTGCCGACGCCCGGGCGAAAAAGGGCAAACAGCGCTGGCTGGGCCCGTTAGTGGGCGGAGTTGACCATCTGATGGCAGTAAAAACCTGGGAAGTGCTGGGTATCCGCGGCGAATGGATTCCGTACGAAGGCGGTTCGGATGCGCTGGCTGCACTGATGGGACAACATGGCGCAGTGTACGTGGGAAATCCGGTGGATGTCAAAGGTCGCCCTTCATTGATGATTGCTGCGGTTGCAGCACCGGAACGACTTGCCCAGTTCCCCGACGCCCCCACCTTTGTGGAAAAAGGTTATCCCCTGAAAAGTGAAGTGCTCTGGCGTGGGTTTGCGGTAAAAAAAGGAACTCCGCCACAGGCCATCCGCTTCCTGACCGATCTGTTCCGCAAAATCAGTCAGGATTCCGATTGGGTCGCTTTTGTGCGAAACACCTCTGCCCAGCCGGTATTCTACGAACATGCCGAATTTACCCGCATGGTGAATCGCGATCAGAAGGAAGCCATCAAATATTTGCAAAAAGCGGGAATTCTGGCCACCACCCCGCCGGAAGCAGCACAAAGCCAGAAAAAAGTGGCTGCCCTGCTTGCCGTTTCGTTCCTGACGCTGGTGCTGCTCACATTTCGTTTCCGCAGGGAATGGGTCAACGGCGACACGGTTATTGCCGCCTTTCTGATTTTCCTGTCTGCTTTTCTGTACTATCTGACCCTGGATTTCCCCCGCGGAAAATTAGCTTCCACGGTGGGCCCGGCCTCCATGCCCCGGTTGTGGATTTACGGACTGTGGTTCTTCAGCAGCTGGCTGATTGTGCAAACCTTGCGGGGGAAAAACCCCACCGAAAACCACACCGGCGGTTCCGTATTACCACCTCTGAAGCTCATTACTCTGATGCTGGGTTATCTGGTCATCATTCAGTACGTGGGTTACTACCTCAGCACGTTTCTCTTTCTGCTCACCGGTACGTACATGATGAAATACCGGAAGCATGTGGTGATCTGGGCGGTGGTGATCGGCTTTGTCGCATTTTCTTATCTGATTTTTTACCGGGTGCTTCAGGTGCCACTGCCCCGGGGTATCTGGTTCGATTAGGTGGGGGGTACTGCGAAACCTTGTTTAAGAAGTCAGATTTTTATCGGACTGGCAAAAAAATGGTTATAGAATGAAGGTAGCCGAGGAATGGAAATATTTTCCGAATTAGTACAGGGATTTCACTTAATACTGGGATGGACGCCGTTGCTCATTATTGCTGCAGGTGTTACCATGGGCATTTTAGTGGGTGTTCTGCCGGGGTTGTCGCCAGCCATGGGGGTGGCCCTGCTGGTGCCATTTAGTTACGGAATGGACCCGCTGTATGCTCTGATTTTGCTGGCTTCAGTCTATGCGGCAGCCAACTACGGTGGGACCATCACCGCCATTGCCATCAACACACCGGGCACTCCTTCCGCTATCGTTTCCACCTTCGATGGGTATCCGCTTACCCGGCAGGGGCAACCGGGACGGGCACTGGGTGCTTCAGTGATTGCATCTACTATTGGTGGGCTGTTTGGTACCATTGTGCTCATTTTTTTCTCCGTTCCTCTGGCCAGAGCCGCACTAAAATTTGGTCCGGCGGAGTACTTTGCATTGGCTGTATTCGGCCTGACTATTATTTCCTCCCTGTCCCGTGGAAACTACCTGAAAGCTTTCATCGCTACATTAATTGGTCTGCTACTGAACACTGTGGGCATGGACCCCTTTACCGGCTACCTTCGCTTCACATTTGGTATTCCCGAACTGGCTGACGGATTTAGCTTTATCCCCGCGCTTATCGGATTGTTTGCCCTGGGGGAAATTTTTCTGGGAATGGAAAAATCGGAAGGGGTGCAAAAAGCGGTCAGGAAAATCTCCGGTAAAATGCCCGGATTAAAAGAAATCTGGCAAATTAAGCGGACCATTTTGCAGTCCTCCCTTCTGGGGACGCTCATCGGGGTGGTACCGGGTGCAGGTGCCACCATTGCAGCATTCATTGCGTACAGCGAAGCCAAACGCATCAGTAAACATCCGGAGATGTTTGGTAAAGGAGCACTGGATGGTGTGGCTGCTTCCGGGGCTGCGACCAGCGGTTCGGTGGGGGGTGCGTTGGTGCCACTGCTCACGCTGGGAATTCCCGGAAGCGCCGCCACCGCCGTGCTTATCGGGGCGCTCATGTTACACGGCCTTACACCGGGACCGGAACTGTTCAAAGATAATGCACCGGTGGTGTACGGACTGTTCGCCAGCCTGTTCTTTGCCTATGGGGTGATGTTTGTGCTGGGATACCTGGGTAATCAATTGTGGATCAAAATCATCTCTCTACCCCGGGCGTTGCTTTATCCCATCATCCTGGCCATTGCCTTTATTGGCAGTTATTCGGTCAGCAACTCCATGTTCGATGTATGGAGCTGTTTGGGATTTGGCGTACTGGGCTGGATTTTGCGCCGGTACAACTTCCCCACCGCTCCGGTAATTTTAGGATTAATTCTTGGTTTTCTGGCAGAAACCAACTTCCGGCGCGCATTGCTGATGGGAAATGCCAGCATCTTTTTCACCCGACCGGTGAGTCTGGCATTACTGGTACTGGCTGCTCTCTCTTTCTTCTACCCGCTGATCAAAAGCAAATTGGGGAGAAAGAAAATCCTGGAATCTCAAAAAGGTAACTGAAATGTGGTTCATAAGAACAGCAGAAAATTCTACCATGAAGCACTCAATAACACCATCAAAAAAGAGCAATCAGGTGAGAGGCAACCCAAACCTATTTGCGCCCCGGGCCAAACATAAAACGGTAAAACGGATTACCATCTTTCAATCCATATATTTACCATTTATGCATTTAAGGATATATTTCGACGACTTCAGTAGCTTTAACCGCTTCAGTGTTTTCAGTGTCTTCAGTGTTTTCAGTGTCTTCAGTGTTCTCAGTGTCTTCAGTGCTTTCAGTGGTTTCAGTGGTTTCAGTGGTTTCAAAAATTTCAGTGTCTTCAGTGTTTTCAGTGGTTTTAATAGCTTCAATGCCTTCAGTGCTTTCAGTGGTTTCAATAACTTCAGCGCCTTCAGTATCTTCAGTAATTTCAAAAATTTCAGTGTCTTCAGTGTCTTCAGTGGTTTTAACCGCTTCAGTGTTTTTCAGTGCTTTCAGTGGTTTTAATAGCTTCGGTGGTTTCAATCAATTCAGTGGTTAACCGATTCAGCAGCTACAAAAAACAAGAGGAACTAACATGGCATTCTTATTCAAAAAAACCAAAGAGTTAGAATCGCAGATTGATGAATATCTGGACTGTGTGGTTCGAGGTGCCCTGCTGTTTCGTCAGGGGGTAAAGTATTATCTGGAGGGACGAACCGACGATTTTGAGGGACGGCTTCACGACCTGGACAACCTGGAAAGCCGGGGTGACCAGTTGCGGCGGGACATTGAGAGCAAACTGTACGAACAAACCCTCATCCCGGAGTCCCGCGGCGACGTGCTGGGTTTATTAGAAAGCACCGACACCGTGCTTAACACCATGAACGAAACATTGCTCCAATTTTCGGTGGAAATTCCCGAAATCATCGAAGAGCTTCACCCGTTGTACATTGAGCTGGCGGAAGTGTCCACTTCCGCGGTGGAGGCGATGGTTCTGGCCATTCGTTCTTATTTCCGCGAACTGGCTGCCGTGCGCGACCACATCAACAAGGTGCTGTTTTACGAGAAGGAATCGGACAAAATTGCGGAGAAAATTAAGCGGCTGGTTTTCCGCAAAGACGATTTGCGATTGAGCCACAAAATTCACATGCGCTATTTTGCCTATCACATCGAAAATATTGCCGACGATGCCGAAGATGTGTGCGACCGTCTGGCAATTGCAACCATCAAACGCTACTTATAACGGGGGAATAGGCGACGATGATATGGTTTTTTCTGCTAAGCGGACTTTTTTTAGGATGGTCGCTGGGAGCCAACGACGCAGCCAATGTATTTGGTACGGCGGTGGGTTCCAAGATGGTTCGGTTCAAGGTAGCGGCATTGGTGGCAAGCATTTTCGTGATTCTGGGAGCAGTCATCAGTGGTGCGGGAGCAGCCCATACCCTGGGTAAATTAGGTGCAGTAAACGCCCTGGCGGGCTCCTTTACCGTTGCGCTGGCAGCCGCTGCCACAGTCACCTGGATGACCAAACTCAAACTGCCGGTTTCCACCTCCCAGGCCATTGTGGGAGCCATCATTGGCTGGAACCTGTTCACCGGTTCTCCCACCGACCTGAATTCCCTGGGGAAAATCGTCTCCACCTGGGTGGTCTCCCCGGTACTGGCGGCGGTGTTCTCCATTATTCTATTTCGGATATTTAAAGTTGTATTGGGCCGGGCACGCATCCACATGCTGGAATTAGATGCTTACACCCGGGTTGGTCTGATTGTAGTGGGTGCATTTGGGGCGTACAGTCTGGGTGCGAACAACATTGCAAATGTAATGGGCGTATTCGTACCGGCATCTCCCTTTAAGGATATTGTTCTACCGGGCTCCATACGTTTCAGCGGAACCCAGCAGTTGTTCCTGTTAGGCGCTCTGGCCATTGCCGTGGGCATTTACACCTATTCGGAACGGGTGATGCGCACGGTGGGGAACGAAGTGTACAAACTGACTCCGGTGATGGCGCTCATTGTGGTGCTATCCGAATCCATTGTGCTATTCCTGTTTGCTTCCGAAAGTCTGGAGCACTGGCTGGTCTCCCATGGTCTGCCGCCCATTCCGCTGGTTCCGGTTTCCAGTTCCCAGGCTGTGATTGGCGCGGTAATCGGGATCGGCATAGCCAAAGGTGGCAAGGGAATCAATTACGGAATATTAGGTAAAATCGCTTCGGGCTGGATCACCACTCCCATTGCCGCGGCGTTGTTCAGTTTTGTTGCACTTTTCTTTGTGCAGAATGTCTTCGAACAGCAGGTGGTACGACCGGTAACCTACGAGCTTTCCCCGGCGGTGATTCACAAGCTGGAGGAAAAGCACATTCCGGTGGAACATCTCAAAGAACTGGAAGGGCAGCGTTTCCACAACATGTCCAAATTTCGCGAAGCGCTGAAAGAACACGAACAGTTAAGCGAGAGTCAGCTGTATCAGATTTTCAATATTGCCCAGCGGGACAGTTTCCGCATCGATTCTACCATTGCCGAACGGGAGATGGACCCCAACCACTTTACACCCGAACAAATTGAAGCGGTAAAACAGTTACACGGCCGGGTATTTGTCCA
This sequence comes from uncultured Calditrichaceae bacterium, assembly GCA_964495805.1. GTDB lineage: Bacteria > Calditrichota > Calditrichia > RBG-13-44-9 > RBG-13-44-9 > JALXCH01. Next base: position 82,570 of record CAZBWV010000042.1, on the reverse strand, counting down.
CAAATGGCAGCTGGACGAAGCCCTGGCGCAAATCAGTCCCGCCTGGCGCCTGAAACCGGACAAAAATGTCAATAAAATCTATAATAAAGCTATTCGTAAAAGAAGACGTGAGCTATATTTAATTTTTCGCGTGTCTCAATAATCGATATCATTAATCTTAAGGAGGAACTCCATGAAACGAATGATGGTTGTCTGGATGGCGATACTGCTTCTGGCCTGGTTGGCTCCCATGATGCTTCAGGCCCAGGAGGAGATTCATCCCGCCAAAACGGAATGGGACCACGGGATTTTGTTCTGGCGTTCGCTGGACGGTGAATTTGCCGGACGCTTCGACACCCGGGCATTTATTAACGGTGCCTATTTCTTCGAGAACAAAAACGAGCTGAGCAACGGAACCCATCCCCGCAAAATTCGCTTTGCGCTGAAGATGAAAATGTGGCGCACCTGGTACGCGGAATGGGATATCGATGTGGCGGAAGGCATTGTGGAAATGAAGGATATGTACCTCGCCTATCGGGGTTTCCGGAATTCCCACATCAAAGTGGGTAATTTTAAAGTTCCGTTCGGTCTGGAGATTCTGACCAGCTCCCGCTACCTTCCCTTTCCGGAACGTGCTTATTTCGGTCTGGCAGATAAACTGCACCGGCGGATGGCGGTGGAATATTCCCGCTGGGGACAGAAGTGGAATGTACGGGCAGCGCTATTTGGCCAGATGTTTGACACCCGCAAAAACAAAACCAAAGACGAAACCGGCGGCGGACTGGCTGCCCGATTTGCCTTCACCCCCATTCAAAATGATCGCCTGATCATGCACCTGGGAGTCTCCGGCGTATGGGTGCGTCCCGATGACGAAACCTGGGCAGAAGAGTTTAAAGCGGAACCGGAAACCAAAATCGGCGATCTGGAAATGCTGGAAACCGGTACCATTCGTAACGTGAGCTACGATTATCGCGGTATTGTGGAGGGGGCTCTGGTGTACCGGAACTTTCACCTGCAAGGCGAATATGTAGGGGTGCAATTGCACAGCCTGCCCAACCAGTATCTGAACAACATCGACGGCGTGGAAACCGCCAACTTCTCCGGTGGTTATGTTTACCTGCTGTGGACCATTACCGGTGAATCCCGCCCCTGGGACCCAACGCAGGGTGAGTTCGGTCAGCTGATTCCCCGCAAAAAAGGACTGGGTGCCTGGGAACTGGGGTTCCGCTACAGCCACCTGAATCTGTCCGATACCGAAGCACTGATTCTGGGTGGCCGGGCGAACAACTATACTTTCGGGCTGAACTGGTACCCCAACGACAACATTGTGAACCAGCTCAATTACACCATTGTGCACAATTCCGAGAATGCCACCGGGAACGGGGTCATTGGAGGCGACGAATTTAGCTATGTGCAATTTATGATTAAATTTTTCTTCTAACATACCACGGAGGCAAGCATGAAGGGATTAAAAATTGCTCTCATTTTGCTGGCACTGGGTCTCTGGTTGCATAGCTGCAGCCTGGATGACACGGTGACCAACGAACAACCCCCGGCGGGCAGCAATTACAAGCTGGTGATTAACGAATTTCTGGCCAGCAACGACGCCTGCTGCGCTGATGAAAACGGTGAATTCGACGACTGGATTGAACTATACAACTACGGTTCCGATACCATTAACATTGCCGGATTTTTCCTGTCGGACGACAAATCCACCATTCAGAAAAGCCAGATTCCCAATACCGATCCGGCTAAAACCACCATTCCCCCGGGAGGTTTTCTGGTATTGTGGGCAGACGGACAGCCAGAGCAGGGCGTACTGCATCTGGGCTTCAAACTCTCCAGTGGCGGAGAGGATATCGTGCTGACCGAACCGGATGGAATGACTATTGTGGATCAGTACACCTATGGCCCACAAAATACGGATGTGTCCGAAGGGCGATATCCTGATGGTGGCAGCCAGTGGAAAAACTTCACCACTCCCACACCGGGTGCTTCCAACACCGGTGCTTCCGCTCCTCAACCACCGGCCATTTCCAATATTTCCGTTTCGCCAGATACCATCAATGCTGGCGATATGGTCACCATCACTGCCACGGTAACCGATCCCGACGGTGATCTGGCGCAGGTGGAATTAACCTATGGCAAGCAGGATTCGCTGATCAACACCGTGTCCATGAGCGGAAGTGGCGACAATTACTCTGCCCAGATTGGTCCCTTTAAGGATGGAACCATGATTTACTTCTTCATTAAAGCGAGTGATTCCGGTGGGAGAACAGCCGTCTCCGACACGCTCTCCTTCCAGGTGGGCTACATTCCGCCAATATTGTACATCAATGAATTCATGGCCAGTAACGATTCCGCTTACGCAGATGAGAACGGCGAATATGACGATTGGATTGAAATTTACAATCCCGGTCCCAATCCGGTGGATATTGGTGGCATGTACATTACCGACGATTTAACTGACCTGACTGCCTGGCAGATTCCCACCACTGCTCCGGATTCCACCACCATTCCTGCCGGTGGATTTTTGGTTTTATGGGCGGATAAACAACCTGAGCAGGGGGTGCTGCATGTGAATATTAAATTAAGCAGTGGCGGAGAACAAATTGGCCTGACTGCTCCCAACGGAACCACAGTGATTGATTCGCTCACCTTCGGACCGCAAACGACCGACGTTTCGTACGGACGTTTGCCAGACGGTAGCGATAACTGGCAATTCTTCCAGAACCCGACACCAGGAGCACCTAATCAATGAGCAGTCAACTCATTCGGCGGTGGGTACTTGGGCTCACCGCCGGATTCCTTTTCGTGCAGCTGGGATGTTCGCTTTCGGAAAGCACCGAACCCGAACAAAGCGCACCGGCTTTGAAACAAGTGGCGGTGTACGAGCTAAGCATACCCGAACCATCCGGATTGACGCTTCAGTCGGACGGACAATCCCTGTGGACGGTGAGTGACCAGACCAATCAGGTGTATCGGATTAATTTAACCGGCACGGTGTTGCAAACGCTAAAATACCAGGGCGAAGACCTGGAAGGCATTGCCTACGACTCCACGGAACACTGTTTGTGGGTTGCTGAGGAAGTGAGTCGGGAGCTGGTAAAACTGGACCTGCAGGGAAACGAACTGGAACGGCACAAGTTGCTCTCCGGGTCAGATAATAGCGGTCTGGAAGGGGTATGTATCGATGGAAATCATCGGTTTTTTGCACTGAAAGAAAAACGTCCGGGCCTGTTTCTGGTATTGAACACCGATTTTACGGTACAACAAAAAATAGAACTCCAATTTGCCGGGGATTACTCCGGTTTATGGGCGGACACCGTTAGCGGGAGATTCTGGATTGTCAGCGACGAGAGCCAGATGCTGTTTTTGTGGGACATTTCGCAGGGTGTACTGCAACAATACTCCCTGCCCATCACCAAAGCAGAAGGCATTGCAGTGGATACGCAAAAGGGGTTATTTTATCTGGTCAGCGACGCCGAATCCCGGCTGTATGTTTTGAGCAAACAATAAATCTAACACACCCATGCACCATAAGGGATAGAGGAATTGGTCGTAACCATACACAAAATACAGGAGGGCGCACCATGAAGCAATTTTCTACCATTTTACTGCTGGCACTGGTACTGCTCTGGGCGTTGGGAGCTTCTGCCCAGACGCTGTACATCAATGAGTTTCTGGCCAGCAACGATTCCTGCCTGGCCGACGAATACGGGGAATACGATGACTGGATTGAAATCTATAATCCCGGTCCCAATCCGGTGGACATTGGCGGCATGTACATCACCGACGATTTAACCAACCCCACTGCCTGGCAAATTCCTACCACCGCTCCGGATTCGACCACCATCCCTCCGGGCGGATTTTTATTACTGTGGGCGGACAAACAGCCGGAACAGGGCGTTCTGCATGTTAAAATTAAACTGAGCAGCGGCGGCGAACAGATCGGTCTGTACGCTTCGGACGGGACGGTGATCGATACCCTGACTTTCGGTCCTCAAACCACCGACATTTCCTCCGGGCGCTACCCCGATGGCACGGACAACTGGATGACGTTCGATAATCCCACTCCCCGCTACACCAATCGCCCCATTCCCATCATTGTGAATGAATTCATGGCCAGCAACGACTCCTGCTGCCCGGATGAATACGGAGAATATGACGACTGGATTGAGTTGTTCAATGCGGGGACCTCTCCGGTGGACATTGGCGGAATGTACATCACCGACGATTTGACCAATCCCACTATCTGGCAGATTCCTGCCACCGCCCCGGATACTACCACCATCCTGCCCGGACAGTTTCTGGTCCTCTGGGCCGATAAACAACCGGAACAGGGGGTGCTGCATGTGAAAATTAAACTGAGTAGTGGCGGCGAACAAATCGGGCTATTCGCTTCGGACGGCACCACTCCCGTGGACACCCTGACTTTCGGACCTCAGGCCACCGATACTTCTTACGGGCGCATCCGGGACGGACAAAATTGCTGGGTTTTCTTCTCACAACCCACTATTGGTGCCCCCAATGAGGGAGGCACAATTGTGGGCATCTGGCACGGACCCCGGGAGGCCACCATTCAGAATTATGTCTTGCTGCCAAACTATCCCAATCCGTTCAATCCCGGTACCACCATTTCGTACCGGATTCCTTCCACCGCACGGGTTACGATCACCATTTTCAACGTGCTGGGTCAACGAATTCGCACGCTGGTGAATCAGGTGAAAACCGCTGGCGAATATTCGGTTTACTGGGACGGAAAAGATGAACTGGGTCGCGAAGTGGGAAGCGGATTGTATTACTACACCATGAAAGCAGGGAAGTACCAGATCAGCCGCAGAATGCTTTTGATCCGGTAAATAACCCCCTGTTTTCGGTCCGAGCGCCACATCCGGGAGGATCTGGCGCTCTTTTTTTATGGGAAAAATCTGTCACCAAATTCTTCTTGAATTGTACTATCCATCACATATTATCCGAATTACAAGCCTTCCCCAAAGACAACAGTTTTATACGAAAGATTTATTAAAGCTTAAATAAAACTTTCATTTTTGTATAACACGAACTCAGCTTCCCTGTCTTCCAGACAAACCTATGCATAGTATTGCAATATCTTACATATTCTTATTAATACGGGATTTAAATCGCAACTCATTTTAATTTTTATACTTGAGGAAAAGTGATATATATAACTTATAATGACTATGGGTAAAATATTTTAACAAAAGTAGAGGAGCTGTTCTCATTGATATAGAAAATCAATTTGTACCATGCCGAATAAGAGGCATAATACATTTAAACACTCGAGTATGTATCATATAACATGAGGAGAAAGCTATGTATCAATCTCCCCCTAACAACACATTTAATGGCAGTGAGTTCTGGACGAACCGAACACCATCCGGTTCACCGCCTTCCTCAACCCAACCGAATAAACCTGCTCCGGCTCCGAAACGGAAAATCTCACTACCTAAAATTCTGGTACTACTCATAATTATAGGACTTCTGGGGTATCTGGTCTTTCAGTTAACCGGAAAAAAGGGACCTTCCAGTGCCGATTTGTTCTCTCAAGCAGAGATGCTTTATGAAAAAGGGGATCTGGTCGAAGCACTCACACTGTACCAGCAAATCAAACTCAACTTTCCGGACGATCCACTTATTCCGGTTGTTGAACGACGCATTCAGGAAATTTCCGTCAAGCTGGAGGAGGCGAAAAAAAGCAAAGAAAAGCTTAACACTCACATCCAGGAATTGATGGCTCAGGCCAATCAGGCATTTGCCAAGAAGAATTACTTGAAGCCAGCCAACAACAATGCCATATACTATACTGAACAAATTCTTGCTCTGGATCCTCATTACCAGCCTGCTCTTGATCTACAGGAGAAAATTGTGGAATATTACAAAGCAGAAGCCCAAAAAGCGGAAGCAGCTAAACAGTACGATAAAGCAATCGAAATGTACAATAACATTCTGCGAATTCGGCCTGACGATTCTGCCACATTGAATGCTCTGAATATTGTGCTGGGACTGAATCAATATTATCAGACGAAAAAGACCTCCGAACGCATCGTAAACACCGAACGGGAGCTCCAACGACTGCGAAGACTGTTGAGCGAGGAGCAAAAAAAGCGTGCGGCACTGGAAAAGAAAGCTTCCACTCCGCCCAGAACAGCTTCATCATCCAACCGGACTTCCTCCAAATCGGCATCGACAAAATCAACCGGTAAAACAGTGGTTCGTAAAACACCAACTCCTAAAAAGGCGGTTTCTTCCGCCCCGGCACCCAAAACAACTCCGCCACCTGCAACGACCAAACCTGCGACTTCGGCCAAAACAACCACTCCCCCGGCCACCACAACACCGAAGCCCGCTGCCAGCAGTGCGGCCATTCCCACGGTTATCGAACCCCTGATCGATGGAGGGAAACGAAAGTATGTGTTCAAGAAAACGCCGGTTGTCCCGGCTACCTGGAATATCTCCAAACCGGAAAAAGTGCGGGCTGAATGCACGGTGGGAATCGACGGTCGAGTGGAAAAAGTGAGGGTGTTGAATCCGGCTTCGGACAAACGCTTAACCCAGCTGGCTGTGGAAGCCTTAAAACAGTACCGGTACAAACCTGCCACGCGTAACGGTAAACCGGTGCGCTTCAAAGTGGTGGAATTAATTGTATTTAAATAAACAACACGGATTTATTGGCGAGGAGACAAAAATGAGAAAAAGTAAGAATATGTTTCAGTGGCTGATGATTCTGGTCATTTTATCGTGGAGTTCCGTGTTGCTGGGGGCGGAGGTAAAAGGGTACGTCATCGATAAACAATCCGGTGAACCATTGGCCAGTGTGAATGTATTGCTGGTGGACATCAAGACCATGAAATTAGTCAACGCTACGTCCACCGATACCTCCGGCAATTTTATTCTGACCGACGTACCGGCCGGGGAATATTATTTACGTATCGAAACAGTGGGCTATCAGGAAAAGCGAATTCTCTTTTCCATTCAACCCAGGGAGAGCAAGGCGTTCGCCATCCGGCTGGATTTTGCCCCGGAACAGGGAGCCAATGTGGTCATCTCCTCCTGGCAGATGAACGAAACAGTCAGTAAAATTTCCTCTATCTCCATCCTGGAAGGTGACAAGCTGAGCGGTGAAACATTTCCCTGCTGTGTGGAAGCACTCCGGAAGTGCTCCGGTATCGATATGGCGCAGATCGGCATGTTCTATTACGAAGTTTCTCTGCGAGGGTTTAACAATTACTACTCCATTGCTCCCTATATCATGACCGACTTTCGACATTCCGCCATGCCCAGTATGGGTGGCAACTTCTTTCAGGTCATGCCCTTCTCACCGGCGGATATCAAGCGCATCGAAATTATTCGGGGACCCGGTTCATCGTTGTACGGTTCCGGTGTGGATGCCGGGGTCATTCACTTCCTGACTCAGGACCCCTTTGAATTCCCCGGCACCACGATCATGATCTCCGGGGGTGAGCGTTCCCTGTTCCACGGTGCCATCCGCCACGCCGGTAAAATCGGACAAAACTTAGGGTACAAGCTGGTGGTGGATTATCAGCGAGCCAACGACTGGGAACTGGAACAAAGCGATTCGCTGGATCGCATTGTGCTGGATTCCGAAGTCCGGCCACGAGATTACCAGGTGGAAAACCTGAAAGTGTATGGTGCTCTGAAATACTACTTCTCTCCTAAAACGTATATGGATTTGCATTTCGGTACCGGTCAAACTATTGGCAATCTGTACACCCGATTTTCCGCTTTTCGGGTAAATCCCGGCAGAAACTCTTTCGTCCAGTTCCAGCTCCATTCAGGTAACCTGTTTACCCAGGCGCACTATTCCTGGAATTATGTAGGTGACTCATATTTTTACACATCCCGGGACCTTTCCTTTAAAGATCATTCGAAGTTATTCAAGCTTCAGCAACAGTACGATTATCTGCTACCCAATCAATTGGGTCGCATCATTCTTGGCGGAGAGTTAGGGGTGGTTATTCCCGAAACAGATCAATCCATTAACGGCCGTTTCGAAGGTGATGATGAATTGTACATTCTGGGTGGGTATGCGCAAGGCTCAGTTTCGGCTACACCTTTTCTGGATGTTACCGGTGCTCTGCGTGTGGATTACGACAACGTGTATGCCAAATTTAATCTGGCACCCCGGGCGGGGGTGGTGCTTAAACCTTCCCCGGGTCATCAGTTCCGGGGGCTTTATACCAAAACATTTGCTTCCTTCTCAACTCTGGACCTGTTCATGGACATTCTTGCATTTAGCGGAGGAAGCTTTGGACCGTTGAGTATGCGAACGATGGGAAATTTTTACGGATTTCATTTCTTACATGATCGCGCTTACACTCCCCTGGCGGGTACCGATCTGGTGGCATTTAGCTTGAACCCTGCGAATATGGGTGCAGCTCAACCCGTCGGAATGTACCTGGATCCGATTTTCTTTCAGCTTTATCAGAGTATTGCTTCTTCCGGAAATCCGCTGCCAGGATATTCGCCTCAAGAAACCAGTGATATTCTAAATGCCATCGATCCCAACAAGCATCCCGTTTCGGGCTTCTCAAAAGGTAAACTGGCTCTTCCGCGCGGAATGAATCAGGATTACAAATTCATTGATGGTGTGGATGACATCCCCAAACTGGAACATCCATCAAACCAGACGTTTGAATTAGGATATCGTGGAAATGTGCAAAATAAACTGCTAATTTCTGCCGACATCTACTATAGCAATCGGAAAAATTTCATTGCGGGAAATCAGATTATCACCCCATTGGTGATGGTGCCCGGAGTGGAAAATGATTTTCGCGAAACGCTGCTTCAGGCATTTCGGAATAATCCGGACCTTCAGAATCTGGGATACACCGATCAGGAAATTGAGCAATTAGTCAATACCTTAATCGAAGTAGCGAATTCCGACCCCAACCTTTCCCTGGAAGAATTGGCCAAAAATCCGGTAGCCATTGTTCAACCAAAGGAGAATAGCGGGCCTGAGCATGCCGGGGAGGCGCTGGCCACCACTTTGAATTTTGGTGAGGTGGAATACTGGGGCATTGACATCTCGGCCAACTGGTATGCTTCCGACCGACTCAGCCTGTACGGAAGTCTCTCCTTTATCAACAAAGACTTTTTCAGCGAAGAGGAAACCGGCTCTGAATTCTCCCTGGCCACCAATGCGCCCAAGCTTAAAATTCGAGGTGGTATGGCGTACAACGTTCCCGGTGGCATTTCTTTAAACGCCATTGTCCGTTATTCCGACGGTTTCCCCATGATTAGCGGTGTTTTCATTGGCGAGGTGGAAAGCTATTTGCTGGTAGATGCTGGTGTCGGCTACGACTTGAGTCAATTCCTTCCCGGGTTGCGGGCAGATGTGATGGTGTACAACGCCTTAAACAAACTGCATCGGGAATTTGCCGGTGCTCCGAAAGTGGGTCGGATGACAGTGGGACGTTTGACCTATCACTTCTAATATTTAATTGTTCCGGAATAAAAATCCCCGCTTCCGGTACCCATCCGGAGGCGGGGTAATTTTTTCAGAAACATTCTCTTTTTTTACTTCTCTTCAAACGCCTGATTGCGCCACATTTTGACCATATCGAACGGTGCCGGGTCTCCACCCAGATATTTGTGGAACCAGTCCAGATGAGCGTTGTAGTAAAACGGCATGGACTTCACAAAATCCGGCCAGTGCCCATCGTTTTTAAATACAATCAGCCGGGAAGGAACCCCCTGCTTTTGCAAAGCGGTGAAAAATTCCAGGCTTAACGTGTAGGGAACCCGGTAATCCTTCTCACCGGTAATGACCAGACAGGGCGTCCGGAATCGTTTGACAAATTCCGGGTTCGCCGGATTCCATTTCTGGTACAAATCGGAGGTCCAGGGAGTGCCACCCAGGTCCCATTCCGGGAACCAGAGTTCTTCGGTTGCGCCATACATAGCCGGCAGGTCGTACACCCCCATCATAGCCGCTATGGCCTTAAAGCGAGTAGTATGACCTTCCAGCCACATCATCATATAGCCGCCGTAGGACCACCCCATGGCACCCATGCGGTTTTCATCCACATAGGGCAGTTTTGCCAGCGAATCAGCCACAGCCATGACATCCTGATACACTTTGCCGCCCCAATCCCGGGAAATTTCCGCAGTGAACGCCTGTCCGTACCCGGTAGAACCGTGGGGATTGGGGAACGCCACAATGTAACCGGCGCCGGGATATACCTGCCAATCGCCCCGGAAAGCATCTTCCCATTGGCTCTGCGGTCCACCGTGCACGTTGAGTATCAGCGGATATGTTTTATTCGGATCGAAATTGTGCGGCTTCACGATAAACGTGTGGATTTTTTTACCGGTGGGTGAGGGAATCCACATTTCCTCAGCCGGACGGATGTCCACGGAATCTTCAATCTCCTTGTTAAAGAAGGTAAGTCGTTGCAATTTTTCGCCTTTATTGGTGCACCGCCAGATTTCCCGGGGTTCACCCACCGAGCGTCGGGCAAAAGCAATCCATTTGCCATCCGGCGACACCTGAAACACATCGATGGTTTTGGCATCAATCACCAGACGAATTTTTTTGCTGCGAATATCCACGTTGTACAGCGGGCGATGCCCTTTCACATCGGCGGTAAAATAGATACTGCGGGAATCCGGTGCCCACTGGAAATCGTCCACCCAGTTATCGAAACTCTCCGTCAGCACTGTTTTCTGGTGTGTCTTCCGGTCGTAAATAACCAGCCGAAAACGGTCGGCTTCGTAGCCGGGAATAGTCTGCATCCGATAGGCAATGTACCGTCCGTCCGGAGAATACTGCGGATCGCCGTCATACGCTTCGTTTTCGTCGGTAATATTCACCGGTTCACCTCCCACGGTGGGCACAATCCACAGGTCTTTGTTGGTGGTTTCCGCTTCGTTGGAATCGTGATTGGAGACGTAGCACAGCTCCTTTCCGTCCGGCGAAAAGGCAAAACCGGTGGCACCACCCAGGGAGAAGGAAGGCGAATCGTAATCGCCGGGAGTTAGATCCAGATACGACTTCTCTTTGCAGTCGAACAAAAAGGTGTGCGTCCGACGGCCATCTTTCCAGAATGTCCAGTGGCGGTACAGCAGTCGGTCGGCCATGTGCGCCTGTAGGGGCCCATTTTTCATGGATTCGGCAATGCGCTTGTTGCACGCGTTGTAATCGCTATCCTGGTCGCAATCCACAAACACCATGGAAGAAAATGCAATGTGTTTGCCGTCTGGTGACCACTCCGGATTGGAAACACCGGTGTAAAAGTCAGTTTTTTGTCGGGGTTCACCGCCTGCCATGGGCAGTACCCATACCTGCGGTCCGTTTTCGCGGGTGGAAACAAACAGCAGTTTTTGACCATCCGGCGACCAGCGCGGATGAAAATCCGCAGCATCATTTTCGGTGAGCTTACGCAGGTTGCTCCCGTCGGCATCCATCAGGTAAATTTCTGAATTGCGAGTTCCTTTTTCCAGATTGAATGTGGTAACCGTAAATGCGATTTGCTTGCCGTCCGGAGAATACTGCGGGTCGTACACGCTTTTAATGTGGTACAAATCCCGAATGGTGAAAGGCTTCTTCCCGGCAAACAGCGGCAGCACGAAAAGAACAAGCAAAATCAAAACAGACCTTTTTCTCATGGCTCCTCCTGTGTTGGTTCGGTTCTATATATCGGGAAAAAGCTAACCGGGAGCTATTCCGTAAGCAAGGGAAAAAGGAATTTTCCGCTTATCTGCAAAAAAAATCGCTCCATCGAAAGAGGGAGCGATATGAACATGTTTGCGTGTGTGGCGAGTGTTAACCCGCTGTGGATGGTAATATCAATAAATTTCGAACAACAACCGATTGTACTTCTTTATATCCCGCCGGATGCTTGTCATCACATTGTGTTTAAGCGAGCGTTCCGCGGTGAGCAGGGCATTTTGAATGGCTTTGGCGTTCGAACGTCCGTGAGCTTTCACCACCAGTTTCTGGAATCCCAGAACCGGCGCGCCACCGTACTCAGAGTAATCCACCCGCTTTTTCACCTTTTTAAGCATAGGAGCCAGCAAAGTAATTCCCAATTTGGCCAGCATGCTCTTTTTCCAGATGCGTTTTCCGGTTTCAAATCCCAATTCAGCGGCACCTTCCAGCGCCTTCAGTACAATATTGCCAGTCATTCCTTCGGTAACAATCACATCGCTTATGCCGCGCAAAATGTCTTTCCCCTCCACATTACCGATGAAATGAATGTCTTCCATCTGCTTTAGCAGGGAATAGGTTTCCACCAATCCCTGGTGACCTTTAGTCTCTTCCTCACCAATATTGAGTAACCCCACCCGGGGTTGCTCAATTTCCAGCACTTCGCGGGCATAATGGGTACCCATAATGGCAAATTGCACCAGCTGAACCGGCGTGCAGTGCAGGGTTGCGCCCACATCTAACATCACCGTTCGGCCGGGATCTCCCGGTTTATTTTTCATGGCAGGGAAGATGGCGGTCAGTGCACCCCGTTCCACGCCTTCGATGCGGGGTAGAAACCGTGCACTGGCCATGATGGTTGCACCGGTGTTACCGGCACTCACCAGAGCATCCCCTTCCTCCTCCGCCAGCAACCTGGTGGCAACCACAATGGAGGCATCGGGTTTCTCATCCAGCGCTTTTTTAGGTGAATCCTCCATGGTAATTAGCTGCGAGGCGTGTACAATCTCAAAATTCAGTCCGGTAATATCGAATTCCTGCAACGTGCGGGAAATTTTATCCTGATCCCCCACTAAAATGACCTGTAATGTGGGACTCATCCGGCTGGCCAGCACAGCACCTTTCAGAATCTCATACGGTGCATTGTCGCCCCCCATGGCATCCAGAATCACGCGGTTGCGCACCATTGTTTTGTTTCTCCCTGATTTTTATTCTTATGAATATAACCGATGAATGGGAAAAATACAAGAAGGAGGAAGGGAGGGGAAAAGGGAATGGGGAAGATAGGGAGAATAAGGGCATAAGAGTATAAAGTGAGCGAAGTGGAAGAAGAGGATTCAGGGGATGGTGCGTGTGGAGATCAGAAGGAATATACCAGACTCAGGTTAAAGATGGTGTTTTTATTGTCATTTCCTTCCCGGTCGCGATCCCGATCGTTGTCGTAATTGACCAGAAACTGAAACTGCCAGTGGCGGGTAAACGGGATGACTCCCACACCCTGAATGTTGTGAATCCGGCGATTGCTGTAAATGCTCAGAAAATCATTGGGAACCAGATTCGGGTAAGTGCGCAGAGTCAGGCTGTAGCTCAGATTCACCATCAACCCTTCTCCCTGAATCAGTTCCAGGGAAAAGACCACCCCACCGGCACGGAAATTTTCCTGAGCAATCAATTTCTCTTCCTGATCGTTCGCTGAAAAATGACGTTCTTCTTCAGCGACATATCCCAGCCCAACCGCACTGTAATCACCAAAATAGTAACGGAGCTCAATTGCGGCGGAATAATAGCGGAAATCGGAGTGAGAAACATCCGGGGAAAGATACCGCCGATCTTCCGCTTCCATTCGTGCGGCGATGCCAAAAGGGTGGTACACGGGAAATTCCCCCACCAACCGGGGTAACCAGGCACGATACGTATTTCCGGTGGTCGAACCTGCCAGACGGCTACGAAATGTCCGCTGATTGTAATACACTTCCACCGTCAGGTATCGGTTATAATCCAGCCGACGGGTAAATTCTGCATGTGGTTGCACCTGCACGTAACGGAGTCCCAGCACCTGCGATTCCTGGTACATCTCCGGACGAACATTAAACTGCAGGTAGGTAAACGGCGAAAAATAGTGCTGATAACCCAGATTCAGCTCCCCCTGAAGCACATCACCATAGGAGGAATCGGTCGGGAAGTGATGTTTTACCCTTCCCAATCCGTAAAACAATAACTGGTCGCCATTTCCCACCAGGCGGTTGTATGTGCCCCGAAGCTGTCCTTCCACAAAACTTCCCCGTTGCTGATGGTGTAACCAGTAAAGATTCACCTCTCCGTCCAGTTTCCAGAAGGAGGGAGAAAACGTAGAACCAAGCGAAAGAACAGAACTTGCCTGAACCATTACCTGATCGGCACGCAGATACTGATAACTCTGGTACGAAAAACGGGAGGAAAGTATGCCATTTCGGGTGGCTCGTAAGGAGAGAAACGGATTACTGAGCTGTTCCACCACCACGCTGTCGTTTTCCAGCATCACCATCTCGTACTCCTGTCGGGAATAATCCACTCCGCTCTCCAGACTCCATTGCCAGTTCGGTTGAGTGGTTAAAAACAGAGAGGCGGAAAGGGGCGAGGTGTCCGGAGAGTCATCCTGCCAGAGCCAATCGGAATCCGCGGTGGGTACCTCACCAGTGGTTTGGTTCAGTAGTTCCTCCAGCAGTTCCAGTGCTGTTCCGTAATCGCCCACGGTGGCAAAATACTCAGCTTCCTGTCTCAGCAGATAAAGGGAGCTATCCACCTCCGTGCGGGAACGAAACCAGAATTCCACCTGAATCAGTCGGGAGTGGTAAGCTTCCCGGGCCAGCTCCAGGCGAAGGGTATCCGCTCCGGCAGAGTGCACCTGACCTTCTTCCGCAGAAAATAAACCGGTTCCCAACAACGAGAAAAGCATAAACAAACAGATTGTCCGGTGCGTTTTTCTCATTATCTCCATCTTTTTCTGTTGATCGTACTCCCGTTTTTCGTCAAAAAATGTGCCCGGACGACTGGCATCCGGGCACATGGAGGAGGATGATGCGCGTGTCGGTTTTATTTGCTCAGTACAACCCGATAGGGACAACCCCAGGTAGCGGAATTATACGGATAGGTCTGTTCGTCTCCTTCGTAGATGGTTCCGTTATCAATCACGTCCACCACCGCATGGAAGGGACGATTGGCCGGTTCGTGAATTGTCCAGCCCCCCTGGTAGATGGCATACCCGGTTTCCGGATCAATTCCCTTGTACTCAAACTGCTTGCGTCCGTGATGCTGACGATCGATGCCAAAGTGGAGCAGCACGGTTTCCGTAGCACCGGTTTCCGGATCCACCACCGGATTGCTGGTGGTGTTGCTCACCAGAGCAACAACTTTCACCTCTTCCCCTCGTACGAAGGTGGGAATATCATCCGGGATGTTCAGAAAGTCGTACATCGGGTTCTGGAACACCAGAGTATCACCGCTCTGGCTGATTACGATGATCTTATGAATTTCCACCGTAGAAACCGGTCGGCTTTCGCCACGGCTCAGGGAGATGGCGCTCAGTTTCCACCGCTTCCGGGGATTTTCGCTAATTTCTTCGTTGTTTGTGTTTTTCACAAAGATGGCTCTGCGCCGTACCACATGTTTGAGCGGTTTCCGGTAAATCAGGAAACTATCCTTCTGAGAAGTGTCCGTTTTCATCATGGTAATGAAGTTACCGAGCAAGACCCGCTCCATTGTGACCATGAAGGTATCCGGTGCCACGTGCTGAATCAGCAACGAGCGCGGGAACCGCTTCTTAATGATCCGCCCGAACCGCACTACCTGGTTTTCCGAATCCATTAACTTGGGGAACGCCTGTCCGCCAAACGTGGAGAATCCGTTATACATATTTTCTTCGCTTCCGTCGTCAATGCCCCAATCGGCCAGATAAGCGTTGTCTTCATTCAGCAACTCTTCCTGAATGCTCATCTGCGCCAGTTCTTCATCCGAAAGCGGGGCGCTGGTGTCTTTCTGGCACCCGGTCATAAGCGTCCAGCTTAAAAATACCAGACTGAGAATAAGAATAATCCGTTTCATGATGACTACCTCCTTTTTTTGTTTCTTTAAACTTTTTCCCGGGCCCAGGGAAATTTATTTGGTTAAAATAGCAATTGCCGTTTGCGACAGCTGACCGCAGAGGAGATCATTCCCCTTTGCCCGTGCCTGCAGGGCCAGCTGATACAGACTTTCTGCATTCTGATATCGAATCTTCAAAATCTCATCATTTTTCCAGCTTACGTTTTGCTGAAGCAGTTCTTTCAACCGGTCCAGCACCTGCTGTGCTCTCTTCTGCCCTTGCGTCTCCTTTTTTCGGTAGCTCACAAAACGATTCATTTTAATTGCCAGCCGGTTGAAAATTTTCAGATGTTGAATGGCGGTTCGAAAATCCTTCTCTGCGTAGGCGCTCTGAGCTTTGTGTAAATTTTCCTGCAATATGCTCAGCAATCGGGAATACAACGGATCCTCCTGAGAATTCTGCTCCAGCGCAGCGTACATGGTTTGTGCCGTTTGAAGCTGGTTACGTACTTCCGCTTCGGGATTCAGCCCGGTGCGATTTAATCGACGATGTAACTGCAGGAATAGTCGCCGGGCCAGATTCAACCGCTGACGGGCGGCTGCATAGTTTCCGCTGTTGTATTTCTCCCGCGCCTGGGCAATCAGAAACGCAATGCGCTGGTACAATCGCTGAGCATCGGACAGATTGGCCTGTTCCACACTGGATTTCAGCGAAACCAGATTCTCTTCCAGCAACCGGATATCGTCCTGCAAGCGTTCCTTCTGAGAAGCCGGAGTTTTTTCCAGCAAATCCAGAATCCGGTAAATCAGGCGATTGACAATTTGCAACCGGACGAATGCCTGCCGGGGATGATTGTTATCGTACAACTGATAGGCTTTTCGGTATTCGGTTTCTGCCTGATCCAGCAGCTGACGCGCCTGCCGATGGGATGAATTCTGCACCAGGTCCCGGGCATGCATCAGCATGGCATTAGTGTTTTCGAAATAGCGATCCAGGTTGGCCACCTGCCGGGGCAATCCACCGGTAACCGTACGAATGGCATTATCGGCAAAGAAGATGGCCAGAAAGTAGTTTTTCATCGCCAGCTCGGGCTGATTTCGTTCGGCAAATTGCACCGCCTGCTGCCGGAAATAGCGCGCCCGATTCAGCAACTCCTGTGCATCCGTACTGGGCTGACTTGCCACCACTCTTTCCGCTTCCTGAATTTTGCGATCCAGTTTTTCTTTAAATTTATTTTTGAAAAATGGATTGTTGCGCACAATCCGATACAATCGCGCAAGAATGGTAAAACCCATCTTCACGTGATTCCGCGCCTGGAAGTATTTCTTCTGCTGAAACGCATCGCGCGCCAGGAAGTATTCCTGCTCGGCTTTATGCACCATCTGAGTCATTTTCGGGTCAGAGAACAGAGTGGAAAACCGCTTGGCCTGAATCACCTTCTCGTGCAGTCGATTTATATCCCGCTCCAGCTTCTGGATCTGGGCTGGCGTTTGCGCCTGTAACGAAAAGATGAACACCAGCAATAAAGGCAATATGTAAAGATAACGTTTCATGACCAACCGTATTTTTCTGTTCCCCAAAACAATGTTCAAAACCCGTGCCAGAAAGTGGAGCAACACACAACCCATTGTTACCACACAACTTACAGTGCCGCCCGGATACATCGGTTTCCCGTTTGTTTGTACAGGTAAGTACGGGGAGTGTACCGTTCGGTACAGTTGTTGGATGAAACCTCCTCCATTTCGCTGGTAGAGCAAACCCGTTGCCGGAAGAAGTTACCCGCAGCTAAGCAGTTTTTCCCGCAATTGGTTTCCGAAACATTTTTCTCCTTGCTATTCCTGAGAGTTTTCAGCAATTTTTCCCGTCAAAGTGTAACGAACGGTAGAACGATGAATTTTCTGACACCGAAAAAGTCAAATCGATCCATTTTGAACATCACTCCACTTATTGATGTGCTGTTCATTCTCATTATATTTTTTGCCGTTTCCTCCACCTTTCTGGAACAACCGGGTATCAAACTGGCACTGCCTAAAGCTAAGAAGACCGATCTGGCCAAAATCGAGAAAGCGGTTTTGTTTATCGATAAAGACGAGAAGCTTTATTTTCGGAATAAAGAGGTCAGTTTAAAAGATTTGCCTGCTCTGTTACAGGATGCCATGGATAAGAGTCTGGACCGCAGCCTGATAATCAATGCAGACAAGACTGTGCCCCACGGCTTTGTGGTAAAAATAATGGACATTGCCCGGCAGAATGGGGTGGCGAAACTCGTCATAGCCGTGCAACCCAAACAATAATTCCACCGTGTGCGGTTCAAAACCCGGCTATACCGAAACTCCGGAATCTCTGTTGTGGGTTCGTCAGACTTCGGTTCACCGCACGGGTTTCTTTTGCAATAATTAACGCTCAACTACGAAGTTCCATGACTATTGATACAAGCACTGTTTTTCATCCGGAACTGGGACACCCTGACATTCAGGCCAGGATTCTCCAATCCATCCGGAACAATCGCCTGCCCCACGCCTTCCTGTTTTACGGAAACGAGGGAACCGGTAAAGAAGCATTTGCCATTGAACTGGCCAGACTGCTTAATTGCGAAAAGGGACCCTTTACCGTGTGTGGTAGCTGTTCTCAGTGTGTCAAAATCGAAAAGCTTCAGCATCCGGATGTGCATTTCATTTTTCCCACCCCCACCGGCTCCACCATCAAACCGGAAGCAATTGCCGAGGTACTGAAGGAGAAAGCCGAAAATCCTTACCGCCAGACCCGTTTCCCCGGTAAGAATACATTCATTGGCATCGACACCATTCGCGATTTAAAACGGGAGGCACGGTTTAAACTGTACGAGGGGAAGAAAAAAGTGTTCATCATCAGTCAGGCAGAAGCGATGCGGCCGGAGGCAGCCAACGCCTTGCTGAAACTGCTGGAAGAACCACCGGACAACCTGATGCTCATTCTGATTACCTCCCATCTGCATCGAATTTTACCTACCATCCGTTCGCGCTGCCAGCTTATTTACTTCCCACCTTTGCCCGGGGATTTTCAGCTGCGCATGATCCGTCGTTACCTGAAACAACCACCGGAAAATCTGGCGCTCATTACCCGATTAAGTATGGGGAATCTGAAGCTGGCGTTCGATTTCGTTGGGGAAGACGTGGTAGAAAGACGGGAAATGGCCGTGGATTTTCTGCGAAAAGTGGTTAAAATTGAAAAAACCCAGGAATTGATGAAGATGGTGGATGCACTAACCACCGGGAAAGATCGGGAGAGACTGCGGCTACACCTTTTCTTCCTGCTGGTATGGTTCCGGGATGCGGTGCGGATGAAAAACTGTCCGGAGCGAGAAGAACAGATCATCAATCACGACCTGCTGAACAGCCTGCGGGGGTTCGTCCAGGGATATCCGGCCACCGATTTCCCCGCCTGCGTTCAGGCGGTGGAAACTGCTTTGCAGGAACTGGATGACCCCAGGAATTTAAATCCAGCGTTGATTTTAACAAACCTCGCTATTAAACTTAACAGATTGATACAGAAGTAACTTAATTAGGAGGCCAGGATGCCTTCGGAACTGGTTGAAGTTAGTTTTAAAGGGAATCGCACTGCCATTTACATAAATCCCGCCGGTCTCTCCCTGAAAATTGGTGATTATGTGATCGTGGAAGCGGAACGGGGAGAAGACCTGGGAGTGGTTTCGGCGTTAGGACGGGTGGTTTCGCTAAAAGATTCGGGTGCTGACCCGCGAAATGTGATGCGAAAAGCGACCCCGGACGATCTGAAAAAGCTGGAACAGAATCGGGCGGATGAGGCGAAAGCGTTTGAAGTATGCAAACGGAAAATTGCCAAGCACAACCTGAACATGAAACTGGTGGATGTGGAATATCAGTTCGACCGGAATAAACTAAGCTTTTATTTTACCTCCGACCAGCGTGTGGATTTCCGTCAGCTGGTGCGCGACCTGGCGGCCAAATACCGCACACGCATCGAATTACGGCAAATTGGCGTACGGGACGAAGCCAAACGACTGGGCGGCTATGGTACCTGTGGCTACAAATTGTGCTGCGCTTCCTTTATGCGGGAGTTCGAAACCATTACCACCCAGTACGCCAAGAACCAGCTGTTGCCCATGAATCCATCCAAACTCTCCGGAGTTTGCGGACGATTGAAATGTTGCCTGGCGTTTGAGAAAACGTTTTATGTGGAAGAATTGAAAAAATATCCCCCCATCGATTCCACCATCAAAACTCCGCAGGGAACCGGTGTGGTGGACAAAATCGATATCTTCCACGGTGTGGTGTACGTGCGCTTCCCCAACGAAGAAATTGAAAAATTTGCTTTGAACGAGATAAAGCGAACCGATTCGCTCTGAAACCGGAAGAACAGGAGTGCTTGTTGTGGAAAAAAAGAAATACCTGATTACCAGCGCCCTTCCCTACGCCAACGGGCCATTACATTTAGGGCATCTGGCCGGAGCTTACTTGCCTGGCGACATTTTCGCCCGGTATTGCCGTCTGAAAAAGCGAGATACGGTGTACATCTGCGGCACCGATGAACACGGTGTGCCCATTACCATTACAGCCGAAAAGGAAGGCAAAACACCGCAGCAGGTGGTGGATTACTACCACGAGAACATCAAGCAAAGTTTTCAGCGGTTTGGCATGAGTTTCGACAATTTTTCGCGCACCTCACTGCCCATTCATCACCGCACGGCGCAGGATTTCTTCCTGAAACTTTACCATAAAGGGTACATGGAAAAGCGGGAACAGGAGCAGTTCTATTGCGAGCACGACCACATGTTCCTGGCAGACCGTTACATCGAAGGTACCTGTCCGTACTGCGGGGCACCCGGTGCGCGAGGGGACCAGTGCGAAAGCTGTGGCAAATGGCTGGAACCTACCCAGCTGATTGAACCCCGCTGCAAAATCTGCGGTCATCCGCCCGTGCTACGCAAAACTTTCCACTACTTCTTCAAACTTTCCCGGTTTCAGAAACCGTTGCAGGAATGGATTGCCAGCAAGAAGAACTGGCGCAGCAATGTGGTGAACTTCTGCAACAACTGGTTCAAAGAAGGGTTAGAGGACCGCGCTGTAACCCGTGATTTAAGCTGGGGTGTTCCCGTTCCGTTAGAAGATGCCCGGGACAAAGTGCTTTACGTCTGGTTCGAAGCACCTATCGGTTACATCTCTGCCACCAAAGAGTGGGCAGAGAAAATAGGCGACCCGCAACGGTGGGAAAAATATTGGCTGGACCCGGAGAATACCCGGCTGGTGCACTTTATCGGCAAGGATAACATCGTGTTCCACGCCATCATCTTCCCGGCCATGTTGATGGGATATGGTGGTTATGTGCTGCCGGACAACGTACCGGCCAACGAATTCCTCAACATCAAAGGGCTGAAGTTTTCCACCAGCCGGGGACTGGCGCTGTGGGTGGACGATGTCCTGGAGCGTTACCCGGCCGATTCCCTGCGCTACACCCTGGCCATCAACATGCCGGAAACGCGGGATGCGGATTTCTCCTGGGAAGAATTCCAGGCCAAGCACAACAATGAGTTGGCGGACATTCTGGGGAACTTCATCAACCGGACGTTCACCTTTATTCGCAATTATTTTGATGGGAAAATTCCCGCTCCCAACGAGATGGATGATCTGGATAACGAGCTGGTGCACCGACTCCAGGAAAGCCGGAACACAGTGGGCAACCTTATCGACCAGTTTCAGTTCAAGGAAGCCACCCGCCAGTTTATGGATGTGGTGCGTTTCGCCAACAAATATTTCAACGACCAGGAACCCTGGAAAACACGCAAGAACAATCCGAAAAAATGCGCCACCACGCTGAATTTATGCGCCCAAACGGCCTATTCCCTGGCTATTCTCATGAATCCCATTTTGCCGTTTACTTCGCAAAAAATCTTCCGCATGCTGCAAATTGAACAACCTCCCGAGCAGGCCAGCTGGGAGGAAATTGGCACGCTTCCGCTGAAGGAGGGTCACCGCATTGGTGAGATCGAAATTCTGTTTACCAAAATCCCGGATAAGCAAATCCAGGCGGAGTTAGACAAATTCCGCCGGATGCAGGAACAGGCCGAAGCAACTTCCGAAGAGAAAGGTGAGGAGATGGAGCAGATTACCATTGATGAATTCAAACGGGTGCAACTAAAAACCGCGCGGGTGCTGACAGCTGAAAAAATTCCCGGCGCCGACAAATTACTTAAACTGAAAATTCAGGTAGGTGAGGAAGAACGGCAACTGGTTGCCGGAGTTGCTCAGCACTATCGTCCTGAGGAGTTAGTGGGCAAAACCATCATTATTGTGGCAAACCTGAAACCGGCGAAAATTCGCGGAGTGGAATCCCAGGGCATGTTACTGGCTGTTACGGACAGCGGAACCATGTCCCTGCTTACCACCGATAAAGAAGTCGCCACCGGGCTTACCGTCAGCTAAATCTGGCGATCAGCCCGGGGTGTTTTCAATCAATCATCTCCCTTTTTTAAAATATTCCCGGGAGAGAAAATACACGTTCTCATTCCGGGGGTAAAATCCCTGGCAGGTGGCACACACCACCCGGGTGGATTCTATGCTCAGTTCGCCTCCGCAACGGGGACACATCAACAACTCTACCAGTGGCACTTCCGCCTGCTTCCGGGAGCGTCGCCAGGCAACATACCGCTTCAGCACTTCCTCCCATAGCTTCCGAAGGATATTGCTTCCAAACTGCCAGAAACTCTGTCGGGTCAGGGTCAGGTACTCATCGGGATGAAACGGACGCTTTTCAATCCGAAAGGGGATGGTTCCCTGCCATTCCAGCGTTGTTTGGACCAGCTGCGGATTGGAATGGTAAAATAATCGAAAGCTGAAATTTTCCTCCCGTAAGCGACGACTAACCCGCTGCTGCAACCCGGTTAATTTTCTTCTGGGAATAAACACCAGCTCCCCCTGTTCCTTTTTCACAAACCACAGGTGATGTTCCCGATACGGTTCCACAAATTCCATCAGGGCAGAAGGGGCTTCGATGTAACCAGCCGAACTAACCCGCATCAGTTCCCGCAACGCTCTATCCGGATGGGTGGCATGTTCCACCACATGGGAGGCGATGCTGTAGGCAAAAGCCCCATCCCGGAAAGGTAACTTCTCCATGTCTGCCACAATGAGGGGGCGTTCCCCGGTTTGTAACCTTCCGCTTTGCCGGATGTCTTCCGGAAATTTGTCCACCAGCACATCGCTCTGGGGGTAGGGGCGATGTCCCGAGCCGACCTCCAGCACCAGCCCGGGTATGCGGAGGTATTTCATTCCAGATTTCCTTTGATTTTCAGGTCGTTTTCCTTCATATTCCGTATAAAGGAAAACAAAGGTGAATAAATTTATGAATTAGTGGGGATTCACGCAAAACCTTTCTCAAAGCAGTACTTATTCAGGCAACCCATTGGGGATTAAATCATTTATTCACCTAACTTAAAGGAGGATTAATCATGTATGTGGATAAACTCATCGAGAATCAGCAAATATGTTGTGCACACGTGGGGCAAACCGTGCAGGAAGTAGTGGAAGAAATGGTGCGCAACGAAATTGGCGCCGTTCCGGTGCTGGAAGGTGACCGGTTGGTGGGTATTTTCTCCGAACGCGATCTGCTCACGCGGGTGGTTTCGCGCCGCCTGAATCCCACCCAAACCCGTGTGGAAGAAGCAATGACCCGCGAAGTCATCGCTGCTCCGGTACACTGCAGTGTGGCAGAGTGCCTGGCGCTGATTCAAAAATTTCGTATGCGCCACCTGCCCATTGTGGATGGTCACAAACTTAAAGGATTCATATCGGTGCGTGATCTGCTCAATGTCGAAATCGAGGACAAGGAATACCAGATTCGCGTACTGAATGAATACATCCACTACATTCCACCCTATTCGGTGGAATCGTAACCGATTTCAGCTTCGGTGCATCCAGACCTGGGCGGAGACAACCGCCCGGGTTTTTTATTCCGTTCAACTCAAAAGATGGTGAAAAAAGGAATGATTCTATCGGCACATTTCCCCTGCTTTTTGCCCGATTTTTATTTTTTTTACAAAATTGCGCAAAGCGAACTATTTCTGCTGGCTGACCATCTGAAATTTCGCAAACAATCCCCACTGGTCCGTACCAGACTGAGCGATTCAGATCCGGTGAGATATTTAACCGTTCCGGTGCACCACCACCGCCAACCGCATCCACCGTTGCGGGAAGTGCAACTGGACGATTCCTTCCCCTGGCAGCGCCAACATCTGCGCACTCTGCGTTCCCTATTTGGGAAATTTCCCTACTTTGAGTACTACTTTCCCATGATTGAGCAAGCATACGGGAAAAACCGACGATTTTTAGTGGATTTTCTGCGAGATCAACTGGAGTGGCAATTCCGCCTGTTGTTCCCCAATCACCCGATACGGGTGGCCAGCGAAGAGGGCATCCATGACAAAACCGATTTACTGAACTGGCTGGAATCGCTTCCGGAACCGGTATTTCGAATCTACCCGCAGGAAGCGGGATATTACCAGGCTCATTATTCAATGTGGCCCCGGCAATTGATCTCCCTGCCCGACCATCTTGTCTTCCCGTCCGGATATGTCCCGGAGCTCTCCCTGACCGTGCTATTCTTTCTGAAAGGCCCGGAAGTGAGTGGTTATTTCACCCGATAGCCCGCTGTATGTTTCCCATCGCTTTCCCATCAAGGCTTCATATTCTGCATGACCCAACCGGAAAATCTTAAAAAAATTTGCATTGTTCACACAAAAATTTTAAATTTGCAAGCTAAAATTTTCTGGTTAACCATAAAGGGAGAGTGTCGAATTTATGAAAATTAAAGCTATTCAGGTTCGCAAGGGAAACGTGATTGAGTTTCGCGGAGATTTGTATAAAGTTACAGAAGCCGTGCATGTGACTCCGGGAAAGGGACAGGCACTGATGCAAATTAAAATGAAACGGCTCTCTGACGGGGTAAACGCCGAGCAGCGCTTCCGTCCGGACGAAAGCGTGGAAAAAGCTACCCTGATTACCCGCGAATACCAGTACCTGTATCAGGACGGTGACCACTATGTCTTTATGGACATGGAAACCTACGAACAGATTAGTTTGAGCAAAGATACTTTGGGGGATGATGTGTACTATCTGCTGCCAGAGACGGTGGTGCAAATTCTCTTTCACGAAGGGAACCCCGTAGGTGTGGAACTCCCCGGTGTGGTGGAATTGAAAGTGGTGGAAACCCAGCCGAACCTGAAAGGAGCAACGGTTTCCAGCTCTTACAAACCGGCTAAACTGGAAACCGGACTCACTACTCAGGTGCCGCCTTTCATCGAAGAGGGAGAAGTCATTCGGGTGGATACCTCCACCGGGAAATACATTGAACGGGCCAAATAGGCGGACACAGGGAACTCAACCGGGAAAATTTTTATTTAACTTGGATAAAGAAGGTTCTTAATCTAATTTTTACGTTTATAAACTGGCAGGAGGAGACATGAAAGTCTGGAAATCGCTCATTGGTTTTTTAACCGTACTGATATTGGCCTCTGCGGTTCTGGCGCAGGAAGCAGATCCCACCATTGAAGCGAAAAAGCTTTACAACGAGGGGAACAAACTACTTAAACAACGCAAAATTGAGGAAGCAATTCAGAAATACAATGCCGCTATCGAAAAGGACCCCAATCTGGCACTGGCCTATTACGGACTGGGACTGGCCTACAAACTGAAAAAAGAACCTGCCAAAGCAGAAGAATACTACAAAAAAGCACTGGAAAAGGACAAAAATCTGGTAAAAGCATACAACGCACTGGGCTTACTTTACACCAAGCAGGAAAAGTACAGCGCGGCACTCAATTCTTTTAAAGCTGCACTGCAAATTGATTCCGCTAACGTTAAAGCCAATTTCGGTATTGGCCTGGTGTATCTGAAAAAGAAAGACTACAAAAATGCTTTACCGTACTTCAAAAAAGCGGTGGAAATTAAACCCAACTACTCCAAAGCATGGTTGAACCTGGGAACCTGTTACAGTGAGCTGGGTAATTATCAGGAGGCGGTAAACGCCTTTCAGAAAGCGCTGGAGACCGAACGTCGGAAGACCCAGAAAGGGTTAATTTATCTGCGTTTGGGAGATGCGCTGGCTAAGTTGGGAAAAAACCAGGAAGCCATTGCCGCATACAAGAACTGCCTGCAAACCGCTACCCGGAGCTATCTGAAAGGGGCAGCCAATTTTGGTCTGGGTGAAATTTACAAAAAACAGGGCAACAAATCCCTGGCAATCAAATATTACACAGCTGCTTCCCACGACCGTGCCTGGAAGCAAGCAGCGCTGTACGAAATCGATTTGTTGAAAAAATAAAGCAACGTGGAACCATAAACCGTTTTGAAAGGGGGTCGAGAACTGCATGATTCACATCAAAGTGCGTGAAAACGAGCCGTTCGAGAAGGCGCTGAAGCGATTCACCAAAGCATGCGAGAAATCGGGACTGATGTCGGAGATCAAGAAGCATCAGCACTTTGAGAAGCCCAGCGAGCGCCGGAAACGCCGTGAGAATGCGGCGCGCCGGAAAATCCGCAAGCTGATGGCAGAACAACAGCGTTAATCGACCGAAACGGGAGGCAACACAATGGCTCTGCAAGAACAGCTCATGAACGACCTGAAAGAGGCCATGAAGGCGAAGGACAAAGTTCGGCTGGAAACCATCCGCGGGTTACGTGCGCAACTGAAAAATGCGGAAATCGACAAAGGACGACCGCTTACCGAAGAGGAAGAAATTCAGGTGCTGATGAGTGCCGTGAAAAAGCGCAAGGAATCCATCGAGCAGTTCCGTGCGGTGAATCGCCCGGAGCGCGCTGCGGAGGAAGAACAGGAGCTGAAAATTATTCAGCAGTATCTGCCCGAGCAAATGAGCGAAGAAGAAATCACTCAATTAGTAGAACGGGTGATTCAAGAAGTGGGTGCCAGTTCCCCACGGGATATGGGAAAGGTGATGGGCAAAATCATGCCCCAGGTCAAAGGTCGGGCGGACGGGAAAATTGTGCAGAGCATTGTTCGAAAGAAACTGGAAAGTTTGTAATTGTCCATACAGGACTCATCGAGCATGTTCAAGGGGAGACTGGCGTCTCCCCTTTTTCGTTTCACCAGACCGGTGAAACAATTTCTGCTCAACTTCCCCGCGAAAATTTCGTAAATTGGCTGGTGAAACAATTTGGCCAGGAGCATGAATTCGGCAGATATCATTTTTCTGATTATTCTGGGATTTTTCTTTATTCTGGGCCTGTGGAAGGGATTCTTCCGGGAGGTGCTGGGTCTGGTGGGTGTGATTGGTGGCATCTTTCTGGGAATTGTCGGCTTCGGCCCGGTAACCAACACCCTTTCCCGATGGATTCCCGGAATTCCCTCCGCGGTATGGCCGTTCCTTTCCTTCCTTCTTATTTTCATTGCCGTTTACCTGGCCAGCCGAATCGCAGCAGGTATTCTGAATCAGATTACCCATGTACTTCATCTAAGCTGGCTTAACCGGCTTCTGGGTGGTCTGGTTGGTGCGCTGAAAGGAGCCTTCCTTATCAGCGTGGTGCTGCTGATTTTAGGCTTTTTACCCATTCAGGAGGCACTGCAAACCATTCGGCAAAAAAGTGTTCTCTACGAACCCATCCAGCGGTTGATTCCCACGCTGTACAATCTGAGCACCACGTATTCCGGTTCTTCGGACCAATTCCAGAAAAAGATCGAGGAATCCTTCGAGAAAGCCAAAATCACCATCACACAGGAAATGATTCAGTACTTTTATTATGGAAACCAGAACCCCACCGATTCTAAACAACGATAATTTCCAGCAACTGGAAATTGAATATATCATCCAGAAAGTTCGGGAGCTTGTGCTTACCCCTTACGGGGAGGGCCCCCTTGATCGGTGGGATATTTTACCTGGTGTGGATGCGGTTCGGCAGCGACTTCAGGAAGTGAGCGAAATGGTGGGACTTTTAGAGGCGGGATATGCCATTCCCTTGCAGGAGATGGAGGACATTCGTCCGCTGCTGGAGCGGCTCAAACCGGAGGAAGCCTTTCTGGAGGCTCCCGAGCTAATTCAAATCAAAAATACCCTTCAGGCGGTGGAGGAGCTCTCCCGGTTCATTCGCACACATCGGGAGGGGTGTCCGCTGTTAAACCGATATGCCGAAAGGATGCATGCACATCGGGCGCTGGTCAACGAGATTAGCGCCACCATCGACCCGCGAGGCGAAATTCGTGAGAATGCCAGCCCGGAGCTACGCCGTATCCGCAAAGAGATTGCTCATCTGGAGGGCGAGCAGAAAAGCGTGCTTTTGCGCGTGCTTAAGCGCTACTCCGAACTGACTCAGGACGACATTGTCACCCTGCGCGACGGTCGATTGGTATTAGGCATCCAGCAACAGTACGTCAACAAAGTAAACGGCATTGTACACGGCACCTCTGCCTCCGGTGCCACCGTGTTTGTGGAACCCATGGAAACCCTGCGCATCAGCAATCAGATTCAAAATCTGAAGCTGGAGGAGCGGCAGGAAATTATCCGCATCCTCAAATTTCTCTCCGGCCTGGTGCGTCAGGTGCGGGACGATATCTTTTTCGGTCTGGAGAATTTAGGCGAAGTGGATTTCATCCTGGCCAAAGCGCGACTGGCCCGGCAGATGCAGGCTACCGCACCGGAGGTTACCGACCAACCCCGATTAAACCTGCTCCAGGCGCGCCATCCCTTGCTCCTGCTGAAAATGGGACATCAGAATGTGGTACCGGTATCCCTGACTCTGGGAGAGGACTTCCATACACTGGTGATTACCGGACCGAATGCCGGTGGGAAAACGGTTACCTTAAAAACCGTTGGCCTGATGGTACTGATGACCCGCCTGGGTTTGCACATTCCCGCGCTGGCGGATAGTGTGATTCCCCTACCCCGGGCAATTCTGGTGGATATCGGCGACCGGCAGAGTCTGGCACAGGACTTGAGCACCTTCTCCGCTCACATCATTCGTTTGCGGGATATTCTGCAGCAGGCGGATTCCGCCACGCTGGTACTGGTGGACGAAATCGGTACCGGCACCGATCCGCGGGAAGGTTCCGCACTGGCCATTGCCTTCCTGAAATCACTTACTGCCCGCAAAACCCTGACGTTGGCCACCACCCACCACGGGGAACTGAAAGCCTTTGCCTATGCCACTCCTGGCGTGGAGAACGCCTCCATGGAATTTGACCTGGAAACCCTGCAACCCACTTACCATTTGCAGGTAGGGATTCCCGGAAGCAGTTATGCGTTCGAAATCGCCCGGCGCTACGGCTTCCCGGAAAAGGTGCTTCAAGAGGCGGAGGAAATCATCGGGCCAGATAAAGGAGCTCTGGAAAATCTGATTCTGAGCCTGAACCAGCGCTTACAGGAAGTCGAGCATCAGCGCCGCCAACTGAGTATCAAACTTTCCGAAGCGGAAGGATTACGTCAATTGTACCAGAAGGAAGTGGAGCGACTCAAGCGGGAGAAAAAACGATTACAACGCGAAGCAGCCGAAGAAGCTCAAAAGCTGGTGCAGCAAGCACGTGCTGAAATCGAACGATTGGTGGCGGAAATTCGTCGTACCGAAGCCCGGCGCGAAACCATCCGGCAAGCCCGGGAAACACTGGAACGCCTTCAGCAGACAACCGAAAAGGTACTTCAGGAAACCGCTCCCCAATACGAAACCGCTACCGATGTGCATCCCGGCGATGTGCTCTGGCTGGAAAACCTGCAAACAGAAGGGGAATTGCTTAGCGAACCGGACAGCAAAGGACGCGCCTGGGTGCAGGTGGGTCATGTCAAAATGAAACTTAAACTGGAAAACGTTAAAAAGCTGAAGAAATCCCGTGCGCAGGATACAACCGTTTTCCGAACCGCTCAACCCGGGGAACAGAAGCTGGAAGAGGGCACTTTGCCGGAACTGGATCTGCGCGGAATGGATTCCTACGAGGCTATTCAGGAAACCGACCGCTATCTGGACCGGGCGCTGGAGGAGGGTTGGAGCGAGGTGCGCATCATTCACGGAAAAGGTACCGGTGTGCTGCGCCGCAAGGTGAATGAATTCCTTGCCCGGGACAAACGAGTGGAAGAGAAACGCCTTGGCCGATGGGGCGAAGGGGACACCGGTGTCACCATCGTGAAACTGCGTAAAACATAGAAGTGGGGATTTTCACCCGCCACCCGGTGGTTTAACCCACAACCAAATCACCATCCTACTCCAGATAAATTTTCCTTAAACACACACCGTATTGTTTCTGCTGCAACATTACCACTATTTTTTGCATAATACCAGCAACATCACAATAACACCCGGATAATTTTACTCTTTTTTCACTTTTCTTCTTCAAAAACCGGTCACCGCATCTCATTTGAAAATTGTGGAATGGTATTTGTCTTTTCACGGAACGCTAAAGGTCGATTGATTTAAACCAAGGAGGAGATATGAAAAAAGTATTACTGTTCGTCTTAACTCTCAGTTTTCTCACCGCTGTTCAGGCAGTGGATTTTTCGCTGGGATTCAAAGGAGGCGTTTCGCGTTACACCGGCGATTTAACCAATGAGAAAACCTGGGGCTACGCCGGATTATCCTTTACAGCCTGGGTACATGAGAAGTTCGGGGTCTCGCTGGTTGGCTCCATGGCTCATCTCGGAGCGGATGGAAACGGCGGAGATCAGTATTTCGAAAGCCGTATTAACAGTATTGCCCCGATGCTGGTGCTGCGACCATTGGGAAAAGCTTCATTCAGTCCTTACCTTACCGGTGGACTGGAATTGTTCACCTACGATCCGCAATTTGGTAACGGAGAGCCCAAACCCAACAATCAGGCGGATGTGTACAGCAATTCCCAGCTGGGTTTTCCGGTAGGTGGCGGGATGGCATTTCAGGTCAGTGAAAAGATTAGTCTGGACCTGGAAGCTCTCTACCACTTTTCAGGAACTGATTATCTGGACGATCTGAAATCCCCCGACCATGACGATGGCTGGTGGACCGCTTCCATCGGTGTGACCATTCACTTTGCCCCTCCCAGGGATACCGATGGAGATGGCATTCTGGACAAGAACGATGCGGATCCCCTGCGGGCGGAGGATTTCGACGGCTATCAGGATGAAGATGGTGCCCCGGACCTGGACAATGACGCTGACGGGATTCCGGATGTTGATGACCAGGCACCGCTGGAACCGGAAGACCATGACGGTTACAAAGACGAAGACGGTATCCCGGATCCGGACAACGACGGCGATGGGATTCCGGATGTGAAAGACAAAGCCCCCAATCAGGCAGAGGACATGGACCACTTCCAGGATGAAGATGGTGTACCCGACCCGGATAATGATGGTGATGGTATTCCGGATTCACAGGACAAATGCCCCGGTACCGATCAGACTGTGGCTGCCGGTCAGAGCACTGCAGAAACCATGAATGGCTATCAGGACGAAGACGGATGCCCTGATGAAAAACCAGCCATTGCGGTTGCACAGGGTCAAGCAATTGTGTTAGAGGGAGTATATTTTAAAACCAACAGTGCGGAGCTGACCCCGGAATCGAAACAAATTCTGGACAAAGTGGCCAAAACATTAAAGGAAAACCCGGATATTGTGGTTGAAATTCGGGGATACACGGACAATACCGGCAGTTATAAAGCCAACGTCAGACTTTCGCAGCGACGCGCTGAATCGGTACGGAATTACCTGATTTCCAAAGGAGTTGACGGCAAGCGTTTAATTGCCAAAGGATAGGGCCCGGAATTTCCCATTGCACCCAGCGACCCCGCAGAAGGGCGTGCCAAGAATCGGCGCATTGAATTTTATCGCATTAAATAGCCAGAAGCTACCTCAGGGGGAAAGTCGCGGAAGATCAATCTTCCGCGGCTTTTTTATTTTTACAGGTAGTGTTATTTTCTAACAGAAAAAATTTTTATAAAAACACCAGTTTGATACCCATCAGAATCAGCATGATACCCAGCAGGGTTTTGAGTACGGTGCGAGGGAAAAGGGCGGCCAGCTCCGAACCCAGAAAGCTAAACAACAGAAAAAAGAGCATAATAAGCAGCCCGGCTTTTAAATCCACAAACCCGTGGCGATAGTAATTGTAAGCAGCCAGCAAACTTACCGGTGCCGCCACAATAAACAGGGTGGTTCCCTGAGCCAGCTTCTGCGGAAAATGGGCAATCATCAACAGCGAAAAAATGATGATCGCACCACCCCCCACACCTACCAGCCCCATTACCAGCCCGGCAATGGCGCCGATTAAAATAAAAATAAGAATTTCACTCATTGCGGCTCCCCTGTATGTTGTCCTTCAGGTACGTTTCCCCTCAGCTCCAGAATCGCTTCCTTGAGCTTGCGCATTACTTCCGTGGCTTTACCGCGGAGAAAAATGTCGGTGATTTGGTGTGTGTAATTGGATGGTGTCAAATTCACTTCAATAATTTTTGCCCCATGGGATTTGGCAATCTGGGGAATCATGGAGGCGGGCATAATTTCGCCGCTGGTACCAATCAGCAAAAACACATCGGCAATTTCTGCCTCCCGAAAGGAGCTGGAATTGGCCGGTTCGGGAATGGGTTCGCCAAAGAAAACAAAATCCGGTTTTAACAATCCGCCACAAAACGGACAGGTAGGCGGAAGTTGCTCCAGATTCACTTCCTGAACCCGGTACTCCCGATGGCACACCGTACAGACCAACTTCTGAGAATTTCCGTGAAATTCGTACACCGTCTGGCTTCCGGCTTCCTGGTGCAAATTATCGATGTTCTGAGTAATCACTGCTTTGAGCAATCCCTGCTGTTCCATCCATGCCAGTACCCGATGCGCTTCGTTAGGGCTGGCTTTACCAAAAAAGTCGTAAAAAATTTCTTTGATTAACTTCCAGGACTCCGCCGGATGGGTATGAAAGTAGTTAATTTCCAGAAAGATCGGATCGTACTTACTCCACAATCCACCTTCACCCCGAAAGGGAGGAATCCCGCTTTCCACCGAAATCCCCGCACCGGTAAATGCCGTTACATGACGGGCGTTTAAAATCATCCGGGCTGCTTTCCGATAAATGGATTCCATGATTTACCCTGTTTATCCCATTGAAACTTGTAGATTGTATTTAAATCTGACAAACAACCGCTTTCAGATAAAACGTTTGAGGATACTGCAACAGATAGGGATAATCCGGTGGTGGCGTCAGGGTTTCGCGCAGGTAAATGGGAAGTCCGCGTCCGCTGGCTGCCTGCGCAATGGTTTGCACCAGATTGTCCTGGGAAAAATGAGCCGAACGGGTGCTCACCAACAGATAGCCTCCTGGCCGGAGAAGGGGAAGCGCATGAAACACGTAATACCAGTAGCGCCATTTAATCCGTTTATATTCCCTTACATCCCGGGTCTGGAATGGCGGATGAATGAGTACCACATCGAATTGTCTTCCCTGCTCCTGCAAACGGTACAGCGCTTCCAGGGGATCGTCCGCTATCCATTCCACGGGAACTTTGTCGAATCTTTGCTGGCAGAACTGTCTGGCTTGTTGCAACATGTTCTCGCCCGGTTCTATCGCCACAATTTCTTTCCTGGTGTCATTCGAAGCAATGGAACACTCCAGCGTCCCGATGCCGGCAAATAGGTCCAGCACAGCACGGGCAGGTTGGGTAAGTCGGGCGACGGCATGCCGAATTTGGCGTTCGTCCGGGAAAAACGAACGGTACAGTTCCGCTGGAGTCACCTCCCAGGTAAATGCCCCTTCCCGGATCTGCAATCGTTCCGGCACACTCCCGACCAGAGGGAACATCGCATCTTTCAGCATTTCACTCTCATCTTTTCGGGACAGGTAAAGCACCCGGGAGGAACCGGTCAGTTCGGCAGCCAGCTGGCCAAGTAGTTCTCTCTGTTTATCCATAAAAAACGTGGTTGCCTGTAAAATCAGGGTTTCATCCACCCGATCGATAAACAAACCGGGTAATCCGTCTGCAAACCCGTGAAACAGGCGAACAGTGTTGCTATCAGCCGAGAACCCATCCCTGCGGCGGAAGGCCTGCTCCAGCTTCCGGGTAAAAAATTGCCGATCAATCGGTTCATCCTGAATGGTTAACACACGAACAATGGTCTGCGATTTCGGATTGAAATAACCAATCCCGGCAAAATCCCCATCATCGGCAATCAATCGCACCAGATCGCCCGCCTGCGGATTCCCGCGAATCTGATAAAAATCGTTTCGATACAGTTCCGGAAACAAACGGTGAATTCGATTCAATCGATGGGGTTTTAAAATAATCACAGGTTGAGTCATGAAAAAATTTCTCCTTTCACAGATTAAAACAGCATAAAGTAGATGAGCATTCCGATGATGGACATCATCCCGATCAGGATGAAGGAAACGCGCAGTTCGTCCTCTTTGCGGCGATTGCGTTTTAAATTAATAAACAGTCCCACAACGCTAATCAGTAATCCCAGAATCATGATATACAGGATATAGGTTACCAGTCGAACATCCCAGGTAGTTTTCGGAGTAATGTGCACCAGCCGGTCGAAGAAAGTCTGCGTCTGAGGTTTGGCCACACTGGCTAAAATCAGCGCCACAAACATCAGCAACCAGCCGATGATGATAAACCAGTTCAACGCCCTGAGGAGTAAATCCGGACCCTTTCTCCTGTCCGGGGTGACACCGGGGATATATTCTGCCATATGGTTCCTCCTGAATTATCGAATTGCTGTGGAGCGTAGAAAAGCCCCTATCGGGTAATCTCTCAAAACACCTGTTTTTTAACCGCCATCAGATCATCCACTTCGTCCAGCAATTGGCCGGTTAAGGTAAATACCTTAAGTTGCATTTTATTATCGACTTCCCGGAACAAAAGATAATTATAATGGGATATGTAAATTTTTACCCAATCGCTCCATGGGGTTTGTTGCTGGGTGTAATAAGGTGCACCGGCACCACCGGAAACAATGTGCCACAACGGATATTTGAACCGGGGATTGGGTGAGAACCTGCCATCATCCAGTTTTCCGTTTCCGTTCACATCGTCGTCGGGGAAAATACCCACCGGAGTTTGACGGGTGATCAGGGTTCGGTGATAGGCATGTTCATCGCTACCCAGGACGGCCGCCACTTTAGGGGAGTTACTCACTATCTCCCAGAACTCGTTGCGCATTTCAATGATTCCCTTCTCGAAAGGTTTGACCTTTTTACCCTGCGCTCCCGGATGTGCCATATACGCCCGCATTCGGTTGTCTCCATAATACCACATGGCATCTTTGGGATGGCCGCCATTAGGGAAAACCGGTTCCTGCGCCATGAGAAACACATATTTCACCTCGGGATTTTCATCTGCCTGGCGGATCTGTTCCCGAATCCATTCCAGCTGGTTGGGTAATACATAGCCCTCCGGACAACCTCCCAGCCGGGGTATCCAGCGGTGAGAAGTCCACCAGTAGTTGTTATTGTACACAATGATCTTCACGTTTCCGTAGTGGAAGGAATATACATTTTCCCGATAGGGAGGCAGACCGGGATAGGGCCTGGGACCATTGGAGGGATGCACAAATTCACGGGCAAATTGAGCTTCCACGCTCTGGGTTTCGTAAGGCCAGCGGTCGATCCCCAGTCCGTATCGACTCCCGTCATCGAATACATACAGAAGCGCTTCGTGGTTGCCTATGGCGGTGTACAGCGGGCGCTGCACAAGATATCCGAACAGCGACTGTTTAAATGCTTTTAGTTGCAGCACAAAATCTTCTGTAACATCGGTAAAGCCGTTAATCATATCGCCCCCAAAAAGCAGGAAGCGGGCACCATGGCGGTAAATCGCTGCCCCGATTTGCTCCAGCACAGCCCGATTAACTCCCATGTATTCCCGATCTCCGCCACCGTATCCGGAACGGCCGTCGCCTGTGTAAGCGAATGCAACATCAGGATCCCCCATGGCTGGTGCCGTCCGCACCGGAAAGTAGGGTGAACGGAGCGTGTCGTTTGCCGTGCAGGCCACCACACGGTAGTGGTAAAGACGATCCGGCTGGAGACCCTCCACCCGTATTTCGTGACGAATCCGGGATTGTACATCGCGGAAACGAGCGCCACTTTTTAGTTCAATCCAGGCAGTGGAGAGGGTATCCGTTTCGAAAGAAATCACCAACCAGTCCGGATGATCGGAGGTGACCAGATTGACGATAGGACCTTCGGTGATGGTTAATGCTTTGCGGAACTGACCATCCACCACCCGGAACCGCACCGCCGAATCGTATGGTCCCATATGTAAAAACTGACCTCCCGATTGCTTCCAGAGGTTTAAGCGGTAAGCAACCACCCCTTCATCTTTCCAGTGGTTCACATTGGTCACACTTGCTTTGCCTAAAAAACGATGGATGGGAATAATCCCTTTACCATGTTCCAGACGCCAGCGATATCGAAAACGCTGATACAAATAATCCGAACGATCCCTCTCGAAATAAAACACACCGGAGTAAATGGTTCCGAAAAGAGAAGGATCTTTCAGGTCTATTTGTAATCCGATGCCACCGGTATCGGGGCCAGTAATGGCTTCGGGATAAAATTGTTCTCGAGTTAAACCTGTTTCGGAAAAAGGTTGTCGGAGTGGAAAACCCAATGTAGCGGGACTAATCACACAATCGGGTGCTGGCGGCAAACTGACCATCTCTTCCTTTTTGCAACCGAATAACACTACGGTCAGAAAAATCATAAAATACCAAAAACGCTTCATCATCTTGACTTCCTTTTGCTGGTTACTCAAATCATTCGGACTTTCAAGCCCCCCAATCCATGTGTAAAGAAATAAATATAGAAAATGACCTGGTCAAATAAAACCGATGATAAAAGTTATATTCATCTATTTCATTTACCGGTCAGGGACGATCGAAACATCTGTTTGCCTGTTCGGATAATTTTTGTAAATTTAAATGTTGGGAGCAACCCTTAAACAAAAAGGTTGCCGAGCATGGCGGAAAAACATTTTCATGAGCAGCGGAAATTTGCCCGGGAATATTTAGTCCCCCATCTGGAAGCACACATTCCTGATTTCCGCAATAAAACCGTATTGGAAGTTGGTTGCGCCGAGGCAGGTTTTCTGGATTATTTGCAGGAAATTGGTATAAATGGGGTCGGCATCGAGTTAGAAGAAAATCGAGTAGCACTGGCTCACCGCCTTACTCCCCGAAGTGAGGTGTACCAGGGAGACATCACCGACATTTCACTGCCCGCAACCCTGGGTAAACGCTTCGATGTGGTGGTAATGCGCGATGTGATTGAACATGTGCCGGATCGGAAAACCGCTCTTCATGTGATTTGGAACTTCCTGAATCCCGGTGGCTATGCTTTAATTACCTTCCCGCCACGTTTTTCTCCGTTTGCCGGTCACCAGCAACATGCCCATTCCTTCCTGAAACTCACCCCGTATGTTCACCTCTGGCCGAAGTTTTTATGGTACGGAATTGGAAAACTCTTAGGAGAGGAGCGGGAATACCTGGATTCGGTGATGCATAATTACCGGATTGGTTTAACGATCCGCCAGTTCGAAAAATTTTACCGGGCAGCAGGATTCCGGGAAGTGCTACGGGAGGTGTTTCTTCTGCGTCCCATCTTCAAATATCGCATGGGGACTCCGATTGTGAGATTTCCCAATATTCCATTTTTGCGTGAATTCCTGGCCACCGGTTGCGAATATCTTATACAAAAGCCGGAATGAATTGTGGGTTCACCTTTAGAAAAAAAATTTTGGTACGAAAATTTATTCATTAAATTAAGCAAAACTATTTAATTCGGGAATATGTAATGATCCTATTCGCCAGCGAAAATGAACAGGTCGGTCAATCTTTCGTTCAAGACCTTGAACAGGAAGGGTTTCAGGTAAAATGGTTCGCTAGCTATCAGGATATTATTTCAGAACTCTATCAGCATCTGAACACGTACGATATGATTATCCTGGATATGGCTTCTAACGTGGAGGCCACTACCGACTTGTGTCAGAAATTAAAATCACATTCCCAGTTTAAACTGAAACCGTTAATCTGCCTGGTGCAAAAGGATTATGTTGTCGAACAGCTGATTGCCTTTGAGTTAGGTGCTGATGAATTTATTTATGTTCCGTACACATCAGTAGAATTGCAACTTCGAATGCGAATGTTCAGGCGACTTCTGGAACTTCAGAAGGAACTTGAAGAAAAGAGGAACCAGCTTAAGGCGATTAAACAAATTCAGCAAATATTAGTTACTCTGAGTCACCACATTAACAACTCCCTGACCCCGCTTTATACAATGGTACAGATTATGAACGAAAAAAACGAAGAAGATGCTCGTCGTTTAAAAGAATTTGCCATAAACACGGTTAAGTTTACAAACAAAGTGTTGCGGACTCTTAATGAACTGGTTCAATCCGGCGAAATGAAAGTGGTGCAGGAAGGTGTGTACAAAGACCTGCTATTGGACATCGAACAGGAACTGAAAAAGCTTCAGCAAGAAAAATAACCCCCCTTTTGTCTTTTGTCTTTTATTTTTGACCCAATCCTTTATTTTCTCCACTGAATCTGCTCTTTATTCAAAAACGCTTTCAGGCCTTTCTGGCAATCCGGAGTTTTACGACTGCGGGCATTCCATTGGCTGGCCAGCTGAATTCCTTCGCTCAGGGGAACATCGTACAATTGTTGAAGAAGCTGTTTGGTTTGCATCATGGCAGCAAAACTGTTCTGATTGAGCAGTTGATCAACCAGATTCATCGTTTCTGCGTGGAGTTGCCGGGCGGGGATAACCCGGTGTACCAATCCCAGTTCCCGGGCACGCTCGGCATTGACCACTTCACCACTCAGAACCAGGTGAGCCGCAGTACCAGGGGTTACTGTGCGAATTAAAAAATTCATGACAATGGCAGGAATAAACCCGATGCGCACTTCGGTGAATCCAAGGCGTGCATACTCACTACTGGCCAACCGATAATCGCAGCACAGAGCCAGGCCACACCCTCCGGCCAATGCTGCTCCGTTAATCATCGCTACAGTCAGTTTGGGAAGCTGGTAAATTTTTTGAAACAGATGAGCCAGTTTCAAGGAGTCAGCCAGATTTTCTTCATCGGTAAACTGGCTGAGTTGCTTCAGATAAGCCAGATCGGCCCCAGCACAAAAAGCTTTTCCCGCTCCGGTGAGAACCACTGCCTTGACCCGGGAATCATTCGCCAGCGAATCCAGAATTCCATCCAGCTCCTCCACCAGCTCCGGACTGAGCGCATTCCGTTTCTCCGGCCGATTCAGAGTGACTGTAGCAACGTCCCGCCGAATATCCAGTAACACATACTTACCCATAAGCACCTCGTTTTTTCAAAAATAAAAGCAGAAAGACACAGCGAATCAAGAAACAAAATAATTGACCGTTTTCCCATCCACCTCTCCCGAAAGCGAAGACAAAAATATATGGGCTATTGGGATAAGCCAATTTTTTTATTAAAATTGTCCGAATGATTATTCAACACGAACCAGAATAAATTCAGGTGGGGATTATGGTCAACGTCGGTTTGATTGGTTGTGGTCGCATCTCCCGGATGCATTTTAGTTCCATGAAAAGCTTTCCCGATTTTCAGTTAAAAGCAGTGTGCGATATTGATGAAAAGGTGTTAAACGAACACATGGAAAAATACCAGGTCGATGGGTACACCGACTACCACAAACTAATTCAACGGGACGATCTGGACCTGGTGGTGATTTGCACACCCAATGGTCTGCATTACCCTATGGCGCGGGACGCCTTTCTGGCTGGCAAACATGTATTGCTGGAAAAACCCATTGCTCTGAATACCCGGGAAGCCGATCAACTGATTCAGGTTGCGGAAAAATCCGGTAAACATTTCTTTGCGGTAAAGCAGGTACGCTACAATCCACCCATTCTGGTTCTTCGGGATGCCATCCAGAATGGGCATTTCGGACGACTTTTTTCCGCTTCGCTGGTCATTCGCTGGACGCGACCGCAGGAGTACTACGAACAATCCTCCTGGCGGGGAACCAAAAAGCTGGATGGCGGTTCTCTGCTCAATCAGGGAATCCACTATGTGGACATCATGCAGTGGTTGTTGGGTGATGCGGAATCGGTGTACGGGAAAGTTGACACGGTCAATCATGACATCGAAATTGAGGATGAGGCTTTCGGGCTAATCAAATTTCAAAATGGAGTGTATGCGACCATTGAATTCAGTGTGAATACCTACCCACACAATCTGGAATGTTCTTTAACCGTTATGGGTGAGAAAGGGACGGTGAAATTAAGCGGGTCAGCAATGAACGAGATTGAAATCTGGCATGTGAAGGATTATCCCAAACCAGCCGTGGGAACCGGTTTTCCGCCCAATATTTATGCGGGCGGGTTGTACCAGGGTTCATGTCCTAACCACATTTATATTTATCAGGATATTTTACGAGTGCTTCAGGATGGTAACGGTCATTACATCGATGGTCGGGAAGCGCGGAAATCGTTGATGCTGGTGGAAAAACTGTATCAGTCCGCACAAGAAGGCCGGGAAGTTTTTATGAACGAGTAACTGAATTACGAAAAGACCCACCTTTCTTCCATTCAGCCGCCGGTAATCTGAGGATTTCCGGCGGTTTTTAATTTTTCTGAAGGCTCAGAGGAAGCTCCAGCTCGTTTTTCTCCAGCAATTCCCGATCGGTTAACACCTCCCGCACCGGCCCGTCTGCGGTAATTCTTCCCCGATTCAAAATCATCACCCGATCGCATGTCTCCAGTATCATATCCAGATCGTGGGAGGTGATGATGATGGTACGCGTACACTGCTGAATCCAGCGAATAAGGCGGCGACGATGAGAGAGGTCCAGATTACTGGTGGGCTCGTCCATGGCGATGATTCGGGGTTCCATGGAGAGGATGGTGGCAATGCTGGCCAATTTTCGTTCTCCGAAGCTGAGGTGGAAAGAAGACCGCGGTCCAAAACCTTCCAGTCCGACGTTTCGGAGTGCCTG
Organism: uncultured Calditrichaceae bacterium; assembly: GCA_964495805.1. GTDB lineage: Bacteria > Calditrichota > Calditrichia > RBG-13-44-9 > RBG-13-44-9 > JALXCH01. Next base: position 41,890 of record CAZBWV010000042.1, on the reverse strand, counting down.
TTCGACCCGCCGGTGCACCTCTGCGGGGGGAAGTCCCAGATTCAGCGGACCAAATGCGACATCTTCGAAGATCGTGGGGCAAAACAACTGATCGTCGGGATTCTGGAACACCAGACCGACCAGGGGTTTGATCTTCCGGGCGTTTTCCCGGGTGACCGGAATTCCGAACACTTTGAGCTCCCCCTGCCCGCGCCGTACTCCATTGAGCAGGGTGAGCAAAGTGGACTTTCCCGAACCGTTGGGTCCCACAATGGCGACCTTTTCACCTTTATGAATACGAAAATTCACCTCCCGCAGGGCAATCACCCCATCCGGATAACGGAAGGAAATTTTTCGCGCTTCAATGGCAATTTCTGTGTCGGATTGCAGCTTATTCATCATCACCTTTTCTGTTACACCCGAAATGCCATGCCCAGATACAACGCACAGAGCACCAACCAGACGGTATCGCGTCCGGTCCACACCAGGTCGTTGAGCACCCGAACACTTCCGGTAAATCCACGAGCCTCCATGGCCAGATGCACCCGCTCCCCGCGCTCGTAAGTTCGGATAAATAATACACCGATTTGTGTGGCGACCATCCTGAGACGCGTCCAGACCGGTAAATGAATGTAGCGGGATTGAAAAGCCATCAGCATTCGTTCCGCCTCGTCGATAATCAGAAAGATAAATCGGTACATAAAAGCAAGCGTGGCCACCACAATGCCGGGTATCCGAACCCGCTCCATGGCTTTTAGCAACCGGTTGAAATCCGTTGTTGTGGTGAGCACAATGGAAATGAACAGGGCAAGAACCGATTTCATGTTGATGAGCAAAAATTTCTGGATTCCCTCCTGATAAACAGGGATTCCCCCAATCCGAATAGGGTGACCACCGTCCGTCGGGAAAAAAGGGATCAGAAAGGTAATCAAAAAAATCATGGGATAAATTCGCAGCAGCTTGGTAAAAAAGTGCCACAGCGAGATTCCGCTGAGCCCCATCAGCAACAGGGGTAATACGGCCAGATAAAGAAACCGAACTTTCTCTGAATAAGGGGTCATCACCACGACCAGGATGAACCCGATCATTAGAAACAGCTTCAGGCGCGGGTCCATGCGATGAACCAGACTGTTTCCCTCCCGATGGTGATCCAGAAATTCGTGTCTCATTTGTTCAGCTTTCCGGATTGATGAAGTCCAGTGTTACCATGCTGGCAAATTTTTCCCGTTAAGAAAAGGCACAGTATGGTTCCGATCTTGTGGTGACAGGCACAGGAAAAGCTTCAGCGCTCGTGGGGATTCCGGGAGCGATTGCGGAAAAGTCGCTGAACCCCCACCATTGCTCCGGTCAATACAACAATCCCGATGATTGCCGAAAGAATCTGATTCACCGCTTCGGGCAGGCGGGAGTGCAGGGTGTAGTCCGACAGCGGTGCGTGATACATTTCCTGTTCCCGCGAGAGAAAGCCCAGTTTCGCCGCTGCCCACTCCAGCCCATCCGGCAAAGCGGAACTGAATGCAGTGAGAGCAATCAGAAAGACCAGGCCAATCAGCACAATCATCAGATTTCGTGAAATCCGGACGCTCATGGCATTTTTACCGGTTTAACGAATTCACATAGATTAAATCCGGACGCAGGGCTTGAATCGCCCGGTAGATGAACATGGTCATCACGCCTTCCAGCAAGCCGATGATGGCATGGACGCTACCCATTATCCCCACGGTGAGTTTCACCCCGGCCAATCCGGAGAGTCCCAGTTCCAGCCCGCATAGCAAAGCACCCAGTTCCACCGAAAACCACGCCGCTATAAAGACGGCAAGCGATTCCATTAGAGGCGAGCGCTCCCCGTTCAATCCCATCTTCTTTAAGAAAAAGAAAATGAGATAGCCACCGCCTGCCCCTACAATGCCCATATTCAAAATATTTGCCCCCAGCGCGGTCAGACCACCATCCTGAAAAATAAGCATCTGTACGGTAAGAACCAGGGACATGATAAACATGGCCGGGTAAGGACCTACAAACAGGGCAGCAAGGAATCCCCCCAACAAATGCCCGGAAGTTCCCCCGGAAATGGGAATATTAATCATCTGGGCGACAAAGATAAAAGCTGCCAGCATGGCCAGCTTCACCGTGGTTTGCTCACGGAATTGTTCACCTACTTTTTTTCGAACACTCCACAGTGTGCCGCCCGAAATGGCATACGTCCCTACAATGACCGGAGTGGTTAAAAAACCATCGGGAATATGCATGAGATGCTCCTATACCAGATACTTTCCGGTGGAGGTGAGATTGAGCGTACCGTGCTTGACCCCCTTGATGGCGATGAGTGCTTCGGCCAGTGATTTGACATCCTGACTGCGACCCCGCAGTAACACCACCTCCACACAATTGTTGTGATCCAGGTGAATGTGCATGGAGGATAACACCAGCGTGTGGTGGTCGTGCTGAAGACCGTTTAATTTATCCACCAATTCACGGTGGTGATGGTCGTAAAGCAGGTTTAATACCCCCACCACTTCCATATTCTGGTCAATTTCTTCCTGAATCAGCTCCCGGCGAATCAGATCGCGAATGGCTTCGGAGCGATTGGAATAATGTTTTTTCCGAATATGTTCATCGAATTTTTTGCTCAACTCTTCGGGAATGGAAACACCAAAACGAATCAGTTTCATTGAACCTCCTGATGTTAACTTTAAAGGGAAAGTAACACAAAAAGCGCTAAAATTGCAACGAAAATCATATTTTTCCGGTCAGAAGTAAATTCAGGAAGATTCAGGCGGGAGTGGAAAAGTTCCGGGAACCGGATTGTTTTCCGCGGGAAGACCTCATAAGTTATTCGGGTTTCAAAAGCAACAATTCCAAGCAAATCTGACTATTCCGGTAAAATGATTTTCAGCTGATCCCCCGGTTTAATCAGGTTGCTGCGCCGATTATTCCAGCGTTTGATGTCGCGAATGCTCACACCGTAGCGCTGAGCAATATCCCACAGGTTATCTCCCGGTTGCACGGTATGGTAAACCACTTTTCCCGCCCGGGATGGGGAGGAAGAGCCGGTGTTTTTCTTCCCCGATGGGGCTGGAGCCGTCGGGGAGGCAGGTGAATTTGTTTTCGCTGCCAGGGTGACGGTTTCGGCGGGGATCCAGATATTCAGGGTGTCGCCGGGATGAATGAGGCGGGAGCGCCCCAGGCCGTTCCACCGGCGAATCTGCGAAACGGTAACTCCATACCGTCGGGAGATGTCCCAAAGGGTTTCGCCCCGACGAACGATGTGCACTTCTTTGATGCGTCCCGGTACGTTGGTGACCGGTTTGCTGCGCCGGGCAGAACGATAGGAACGGCTGCTCCGGGTGTGCCGCTTGACCCTGGCCAGATATTTTTTATTTTGCGGCACGGGAATTACCAGGGAATGTCCGGCACGAATTAACGAGCCACGAATTTTATTGAAGCGTTTAATTTCGGACACACTAACGCCATATCTTCGGGCAATGGTGGAAAGGGTTTCGCCACTCCGGATGCGATGACGAATCCAGGTGAGTTTCTGGTTGTCCGGTACTCTGGCATAATTTTTCAGGAAGAGCTCCCGTGTTCCTTTGGGGATGTTAAGCACCCAGCTTTCCACATCCGGGGGAGTGCAAAAACGGAGGAGAGCGGGATTTAATTTTTTAATTTCGTCGAACGTACTATTGGTACAGCGTGCCACCACATTTAAGTCCACCGTCTCGCGAACGGTAACCGTATCATATTCAATGGGTGGATCGGGCGTAACGTAAAAGCCATATTTTTCCGGATTTTTGGCAATGAGCGCCGCTGCAATGAAAGTCGGCACATAATTTCGGGTTTGCCGGGGAAGTCGGGGAAGCTCCCAGAATTCATCCACATTATATCGCTTGATTCGTTTTTCGATTTTTCGGGGACTGAAATTGTATCCCGCAATAGCCAGATACCAATTGTTAAACCGTTCGTACAGGTCTTTCAGATGTCGTGCCGCAGCACGGGTGGATTTTTCCGGGTCCCGACGTTCGTCATACCACCAGCTCCGACGCAACCCATATGCCCGTCCGGTGCTATAGATGAACTGCCAGATGCCCACTGCCCGGGCATAGGAACGGGCGTAAGGGTTGAAGCCGCTTTCAATCATCGCCAGGTAAAACAGGTCATCAGGAACCCCTTCCTCGCGCAGGATTCGGGTAATTAACTTTTTATAGCGCCCGGAACGTTGTAACCAGCGGGTAAACACCCGACGCCCTTTCGTCTGGAAATAATGAATGGCTTTTTCCACCTTCTGGTTCAGAACCAGTGGAATGGCCATCATTTCGTTCTGTTCAATCACATCGGGGATCAGAATGGTGCTGTCCGGATTTTGCCGGGAGCTTCCCTCTTCCAGTTCATCCAGTACCCGCATCACATTGGCGGCTGTCAGGGTGTCCTGTTCAATCCCATTTAAGCGGGAAAGGTAGCGGGCGTATTCCAGAGAAACGGTTTCGACCACCTTCCGCACGGTGGAATCCTGATTCAACAACAGGCTGTCGGCTCGCAGGCTGTCCACAATATCCATTGCTTTGCTAAAATAGTAATCGGCACCCAGGGTATCGCCAATTTGTTGGGCTTCCTGCGCCATCTTCATATACGCAACGGCCAGAATCTCGGGATTATCCACCTTCGCCCGGGGGGAAGAGGAACCCTTCACTGTTTCGTCCACCCTGGCGTGTCGAATGCTACTACAGGAAGCGAAAAGAAATATAAATGCCCAGAGTACAACTTGTTTCATACTGCCAATAATCCTTTCTGAACCAGCTTTGCAATTTTTCCGATAATATCGGTGGTAGAGCGATCGGGGGTCAGGGGAATGGTTTCCACCCGTCCGCCATGTTTCCACACCACTTCGCGACCCACTATATCCTCCAGCCGATAATCACCGCCTTTGACCAGAACATCTGGCACCAGTGCGGCAATAAGTTCGGCGGGGGTATCTTCGGAAAACAGACATACGTAAGAGACCACTTCCAGCGCAGCCAGCACCATGGCGCGGTCTTCTTCCGGCACAATGGGTCGTCCGCCCGGTTTGATGCGCCGAACAGAATCATCGCTGTTTATCCCCACAATCAATACATCGCCTAACTGGCGTGCTTTTTCCAGATATTCCACATGACCGCGATGTAAAATATCGAACACTCCGTTGGTAAATACCACGGTTTTGCCCGCTTCCCGCAACTGCTGTCGAATCCCGATGAGTTCACTCCGCGTTTTTATCTTATCTCTTATCATGCTCCGTCAATATACCTTCTTTTTCCGCAATCGCTCATGTTTAAAGTCAACAAATCGGATGAAAAAAATTGAGCCATTCGGTGCGAATGGTTTGATTAATCATCGTAATCGTTCTGATTCCTCAACACCGATCGAACCAGTTTGTCCTGTTCCACCGGAACAACGCCCACTTCTTCGCACACCAGTCCGGCGGCAAAATTGGAGAGATAAACAGCTTCTTTTACCGAAGCGCTCCCACACAGGGCATAGGTCAGTGTGGCGATGACGGTATCTCCCGCGCCGGATACGTCCGCCACTTTGCGCGCCCGGGTACCCACCAGGGTTACCTGGCCGTCGGACTCAAATAATGCCATCCCCTTCGATCCGCGGGTAATGAGTACCGCCTGGCTGTTCAACTCCTTCAGTAACCGTTTCCCCGCGCGGATTAATTCCGCCTCGTCGTGGATGCGTACCGCCAGTGCTTCTTCAGTTTCTTTAATGTTGGGTTTAAACACGGTAACGTTTTTAAAGGAAAGGAAATTTTCGAATTTGGGGTCCACGGTAACAAACTTTCCGCGCCGATTGGCCAGATCGATAATTCGTGCCACCAGGTTGGGCTGCACGACCCCTTTGTTGTAGTCCTGGATGATAATGGCATCGACTTCATCGATAATGTTTAATACGCGCTGGAAAAGCTCCTGCTGGAGTTCTGGCGAAAGCGGGTCCGTCCGTTCTTTGTCCACCCGGGCAATATGCTGATCGTTGCCAATGATTCGAGTTTTTACCGTAGTGGGACGATCGCTCGTTTCCACAATTCCATCGGAAGGTAATTGTTTCTCCGCAAGCATTTCCCGAAAAATACTGCCCATACGGTCCTTCCCGATAACGCCCACCAGCACCGGCACTGCGGTTAATCCCAATAGATTGTAAGCCACGTTGGCAGCACCGCCAAAACGCACCTGTTCCTGGGAGATGTTCACAATAGGCACCGGGGCTTCCGGCGAAATGCGGGTGACTTCACCCCACAGATATTCATCCACCATCAAATCGCCAAAAACAATGATTCGACGTCCGGTCGCTTTTTCGGTAATTTCCCGTAAACGTTGCTCGGTAAATCGTAACAATGCGCGCTCCATCTTTTCTTTTGATTCACTTTATTCAAGCATTCTTCGAGGACAGCCGCCGGGCCAGAAAATCCAGCAAACTATCCTTAAACAAACTGATGATAAACAGAAGAATGAGCAACGGAAATCCGGTAAAATACACAAATTTAATAAAGGGTGGTACCCAGCTGTAATCCAGCAGGGGAACAATCGTGATGATGACAAAACTGATCATCACGTAAAATTCCACCACCCGCATGATTTTCCGATAGTACTGCTCTACCAATTCTCGCATCTGATTGAATGTTTCCTCGTTTTTTTTCGTTGCTGCTTTGATTTCTTTTCCTGCCATATCCGAAAACTCCCCTGGGAAAATTCGTTAAATATTCATCGGTTCCTTAAAAACCTGCCGGGTAACCGTTGTAACGCGGATCGGAAACGATATTCCAGCCATCTTTGCTTCGCCAGATAGCCTGCACATCGCCCATTTTTCGGCGTTTGATGAAGCGGTAACCCCACTCTTTAAGCGTGGTAAGGGTGGTCGGATCGAATTTGGCTGCTTCGATGTAGATGGAATCCGGTCGCCACTGGTGATGAAAGCGCCCCAATTCCACTGCCCGGGGAAGGGGCTGGTGGTAATCCACCAGATAAAGCAACACCAGCAGCACTTCGCTAATAATGCGGGGACCTCCCGGAGCACCCCACAGCCCGGCCAGTTGCCCGTCTTTTTCCACAATCAGCGGAGACATGGAGCTGAGCATGCGTTTCCCGGGCTCGATGCGATTGGCTTTTCCCTGTACCAGGCCAAACATATTGGGAGAACCCGGTCGGCTGGCAAAATCGTCCATTTCGTCATTCAAAAGCACGCCGGTGTTTCCCGCTACCAGACGGGAGCCGAAAATATCGTTGAGTGTGTAGGTAACCGACACGGCGTTTCCTGCCGGATCCACCACGGAAAAGTGGGTGGTGTGTTCCCCTTCCGGGAATAACAACGCCTCCGGCTGAATCCGGGAAGAAGGGGTTGGATGCTGCACATCAATTTCCTGAATGAACCGCCGGGAGAGTTCCGGCGAAAGGATTCTCTCCAGCGGCATCTCCACAAAATCGGGATCGCCCAGGTAGTGGTTGCGCAGAGCAAAATAGCGCTTTTCCAGCTCGGTAAACAGGGCAATCTGCTCCGGGGAATGTAACGGATAATCGGTCATATCTATCAGTTGCAAGCTCTGCAGCATTCCCTGAATGACCACTCCCCCGGAAGATGGCGGTGGCATGGCAATAATGGTGTACCCCCGATAGGGAAAAACCAGCGGTTTGCGCTCGATAGCACGATACTGTTTCATATCCTCCAGAGTAAAAATTCCACCGTGCATTCGCACGGATTTGACGATTTCTCGGGCAATTTCGCCTTCGTAAAAAGGAGCATCGCCATGCAGCGCCAGTGTGCGCAGAGTCCGGGCCAGATTACGGCGATAGAATCGCTGCCCTACCCGGGGAAGTTTGCCATCGGGCAGGAATTCATTCCGGGAAGAGGGGAACCTCTCCAGGTCTTTGCGCACAGCTTTTATTAAACGTACCTGATATTCATCTAAGATGAACCCTTTTTCAGCCAGGTCGATGGCAGGCTGAAGCACTTTTTGCCAGGAGAGTTGACCGAATTTGCGGTGAAATTGGTAAAACCCCCGCACCGTACCGGGGACTCCCACTGCTAATCCGCCAATGATGCTCTTTTCCGGAATGGGATTGCCCTGCTCATCCAAATACATATTCGGTGTTGCAGCGGCGGGAGCAGTCTCCCGGAAGTCCAGGGCGTACACACTCCCATCGTTCCGACGATAAAGCAGAAAACCACCGCCTCCCAGATTCCCCGCTTCGGGATGGACCACCGCCAGTGCCATAGCGACTGCAGTGGCCGCATCAGCCGCATTGCCCCCTTGTTGCATAATCTCCGCACCAACCCGGGAAGCCAGATAACTGGCGCTGGCAACTCCCCCATGGGGTACGGTAATACTGCGCGGGGGCGGTGGGGTGGACGAACCCGCCCACAAAACACCCGGAAGTACTACCAGAAAAAAGAAAACAAAATTTCGCATTCCACGGAGAATATTTCGGCTCCGGTTCGTGTCCAGGAACAAAAGCAACTCCCGCGATTTTTCGGCCATTCCTAAATTTAAAAATTAACAAAATTTAGCGGGAAATGCATGGATTTTATTTTTTGAAGGAAATGGGGAGAAAAAACAAGGCCCTTCATTTAAGGGCCTTTCAGAAGTTATCCCGGCGAAAGGTTATTAATAGTATACCCATTGTGCTAATTAATATAAAATAAAAAGGATTTGGGCATGATATTTCTTTCAATTGTTACTCTTAACGTTAACAAAAACAAAGGATAATACCATGCACAATCTGCGTCCTCAGTTCGACCCAATGTTATTGAAGCAATTCCTTAATTTGAAAAGGAAAATCTGCCTAAAAATGGTAGCAAGCCAAATTTGAGTGATGCAGAAGTCATCGCCTTAAGTCTCCTTGCCGAGAGCCAAATGCATTATAGCGAAAACAACGATAAAAAAGAATTCTCCAACCTGATTGAACTCTCCCGGATTATTCGCACCGGCATCGGAACGGTTTATTTAAGTAACAGCATCTTTCGTATCTGCCTGAAATCCCCGGCTTTCAGCTCATACAGATACATCCCGCTGGCTACCGGCTGGCCGGTGTTGTCCCGCCCATTCCACTGCACCTCATAGTGCCCGGCAGGCTGGTGTTGCTGAACCAGTGTCCGCACTTCTTGCCCCTGTGTGTTGTAAACAGTTAACCTCACAAAACTTGCCTGGGGCAGCTCGTAGGTGATGGTTGTAACGGGATTGAATGGATTGGGGTAGTTGGGGTATAAGGCAAAGTGATGAATCATTTCACTCTCCGGGTTATCCATTCCACTGGAACCGGTAAATTGTAAGATATAAAGACCATCATACCCATCCGCCACATAGGCATAACTGCCGCTGACATGGACGCCTATGGCTAAATCTCCCGTATCAAAATATCCCACTTCCACCGGGCTGGACGGGTTGCTCACATCGATGATGCGAAGTCCATCAGCCCCATCCGCCACATAGGCATAACTGCCGCTGACATAAACGCTCAGGGCCCAATCTCCCGTATCAAAATATCCCACTTCCACCGGGCCGGACGGATTGCTCACATCGATGATGCGAAGTCCATCATACCTATCCGCCACGTAGGCATAAATGCTGCTGGTATAAATACCCTCAGCATAATCTCCCGTATCAAAATATCCCACTTCCACCGGGCCGGACGGATTGCTCACATCGATGATGCGAAGTCCATCCCACCTATCCGCCACATAGGCATAATTGCCGCGGACATAAATACCTTTTGCATAATCTCCCGTATCAAAATATCCCACTTCCACCGGACTAGACGGATCGCTCACATCGATGATGCGAAGTCCATCATACCCATACGCCACATAGGCATAATTGCTGCTGGCATAAATACCCTCAGCATAATCTCCCGTATCAAAATATCCCACTTCCACCGGACTGGACGGATCGCTCACATCGATGATGCGAAGTCCATCAGACCAATCCGCCACATAGGCATAACTGCCGCTGACATGGACGCCCAGGGCATAACCATCTGTATCAAAATAACCCACTTCCACCGGGCTGAACGGATTGCTCACATCGATGATGCGAAGACCATCATACCCATCCGTCACATAGGCATAACTGCCGCGGACATGGATGCCCCGGGCATAACCTCCTGTATCAAAATAACCCACTTCCGCCGGGCTGGACGGATTACTCACGTCGATGATGCGAAGTCCATCCCAATCATCTGCTACATAGGCATAACTGCCGATGACATGGATGCCCCGGGCATCACCTCCCGTATCAAAATATCCCACTTCCACCGGGCTGGACGGATCGCTCACGTCGATGATGCGAAGTCCAGCATACCCATCCGCCACATAGGCATAATTGCCGCTGACATAAACGCTCAGGGCCCAATCTCCCGTATCAAAATAGCCCACTTCCACAGGGCTGGACGGATTACTCACATCGATGATGCGAAGTTCATCATACCCATCCGCCACATAGGCATAACTGCCGCTCACATGGACGCCCCGGGCATAATCTCCCGTATCAAAAGAGCCCACTGCCACCGGGCTGGACGGATCGCTCACGTCGATGATGCGAAGTCCAGCATACCCATCCGCCACATAGGCATTACCGTCGCTGAGATAAACATCCAATACAATGAATGGTAAAACAACTTTTCCCAGTTCAATTGGATTGGAAGGATCACTCACATCAGCAATTTCCAGGTATCCCCCATTTCCGAAATAGGCAATATTTCCCTGAACCGCTACGGCATAACAAGGCCCGTTTGCCCATCTGCCGATTAATGACACATTGGAATCCTGACGGGTTGAATGCGTTCCCATCTCGCGAAGCAGTTGGGATGAGTTCATCTCCCGAAAAGAATTCGGTTCCACCTGTTTCCCCAACCGATCTGCCTGCTGAGCGGCTAAATGGTTCACCATTAAAATTAGAGTGAACATGACAATCATCCAGATACTGAATAAATACTTCACCATTCTTACTCCTCCATCATATTTTTATTTTGATATGAAGAGGTTTAAAAAAGGTGCATCCACAAGACTATTACACTTAATCCGTTATGCTTAGTTAATATACAATAAAAGGGAGCTATGCAATATATTTTTATAAATATCTACTCATATCTTTAACAAAAACATAAGATAGTGCCATGCACAATCTCCGTTCTCAGTTCGACCCAATGTTATTGAAGCAATTCCTTAATTTGAAAAGGAAAATCTGCCTAAAAATGGTAGCAAGCCAAATTTGAGTGATGCAAAAGTCATCGCCTTAAGTTTCCTTGCCGAGAAATAAATGCATTATAGCGAAAACAATGATAAAAAAGAATCCCCCAACCTGAGTGAACGCTCCCGATTGAACCGGCGAAGAAAGAATCTTTATTATCTCACTGAACAATTTCGTATTTCCCTGGTCTAATCCTCAGTAGAAAGAGAAGCTACCTTTTTGACCGATTCGATGCCTATTTCCATTGTTCACCTCAGCCGAGCGAATCACTCAAGAGTATGCAAAGAAGACATCTGTACGGCTTCCAGCAAAGGATATTATGCTTGTCAGTGGTTATCGGTAGCAGTGGTGAATGGGGTTTTTACATACTTTGACATCTCTCCAGCAAACGTTCAAGATATAGAATATCTCAAAAAAATAAGAACATATCACCCTGAGCTCACTATTCTGGGTGATATGGCTTATTTGAGTAACCCATTAAAATTAGAACTCTTTGAACAGAATCGGCTTCTGACCATAACTCCCAGGCGTCGAAATCAGAAAAATTATCGTAAACAGCCTGCGATCTTTCGGCATTTAAGGAAACGGATTGAAACCGTTTCTTCTCAATTCTACAACCAGTTCAACATCAAAAAAACTATGCCAAAAAATTCTGGAGTCTGGCCACTCGCCTCCTTTCAAAATTGACTGCTTTTATTTTGCTACAGTACAAGAATAAATATGAATTTCATAATAAGCTAAAATCACGTTCAGCATGCTTTGCTTTAATTAGCACAACGGGTTAATCGTATTTGTCAAACGACCTTTCTACTCCCGAGTATTTAATTAAGTGACAACACCCGAATTTTATCAAAATACATCCGGCTCCCTGGACGTACCACCACCAATCCCGGGTAGGAGTAACCGTATATTTCATTTTCCTTGAACGATTCCAACTTTTTACCATTTAAGAAGCAAACCACCCGGGACAGATAGCGCACCAGATCCAGATGCTGCATCCCGGTTGCATCCATCGAGTCCAGGATTTTTTTATCAATAAAACGAGCAATTTTCTTAATCCACTTCCCGTTCTGATACACCCCACAAAAATAGTTTTTCTTCTTTAAATTCACCAGATACACAACATAAGCACCGCTTTCCAGTTCCAGGTACAAACCACCTTCTGCATTCGTAGCACCGCGATATCTACCCATTTCGGTGGAAACCAACAGATTTCGCACTGCCGGAACAGGAATTTGCAAGGTCAGGGCATCCTGCGATGAATGTTTGGACAGAAGCAACCTTCCTGAGGTAAGTCTCACACTGTCCTCTTGCGCAGGTACTGTCCAATCCCAGGAATATCCTGATTTTTCGGAGAAATCCTCCATAAAGAGCAGTTCTTCCGGAAACCATCCCCTCTTTTCCAGTACATCTTGCACCCCATCTTTTAAATATTCCTGGAATTTCATTTCGGTTAGCGGACGGTTGACCGTGAGAGACACCGAAGAACCGTTCTGCAACACTCTGCCCGGGGGAGGGAAAATACTCTTCACCAATCCGGGAACTCCTTTTTTAACTTTCATTTTTCGAACATTTGATACTCGTAAACCTTTGCTCTCCAGTAAATCCAGCACCTCGGTAAGCGATTTACTGGACACCTTCGGCACGGAAATATCCTGTTCGCCACGACTTACCAGTAATTCCACGGTTGTCCCTTTCTCGTATCGCTTTCCGGGTGCGGGCCGCATGCGTATCACTGCTCCAGCCGGAACAAAAGAATGATATTCTCTTTTCTGATAAACCCGGAATCCTTTGCGTTTAAGAAGTTTTTCTGCCACTAACCACTTTTCCCCTTTTAAATCGGGTAAAAGCGGTTTTTTCCAGTAGAGAAAATATCCCGCCACGGCTCCGGAAACCACTATCAGAACCAGCAGCACGGTGATAACCACGGCGGTAAATCGGCGCCCGGTGCCCCGGGGAGGTTCCTGTACCTGAGGATGAGCAGGAGTCTTCTTTTCCGGAGAAGGTTTCGGAGGTACTTTCTTTTGCGGAGCGATTGTTTCCACCGGTTTTTCGTCTGATTTCCGGGGAACTGTTTTTTCTTCCGGAACAGACGGTGCACCCGCACTCAATCCATCCTGAATGGCAGCCATCATTTCCTCGCCGCTCTGATAGCGATCTTCCGGACTCTTGGCAGTGGCTTTGAACAAAATATCCACCAGCCAATTGGGGATATCCTGACGCAGCTCCCTCGGATCGATAATATTCTCCTTTAAAATGGCTTCCATCATGGAAAATTCACTGGAAGTGGCACGATAGGGTAGCTTTCCGGTAAGCATCTGATACAGGGTAATACCCAGGCTGTAAATGTCCGCGCGACGATCTACCTTACCGGAACTTACCAGTTGCTCCGGACTCATGTAATAAAGGGTACCCAACTTGGCGCCGGTACTGGTGTGGGAACTCCCTTCCAGCGCCTTGGCAATTCCAAAATCACCAATTTTGGCAATGCTGGTTTCTGTTACCTGTCCCTGATAATTGGCAATTAGAATATTGTGCGGCTTGATATCCCGATGCACCACATTTTGCCGATGAGCGTAATTAATACCAGCCAGAATCTGAATAAATAGCGAAATGGCGACCTCCACCGGCAATCCCTGCTGACGTTCCTTCAAAACCTGCGCCAGAGAGGGTCCGGCCACATATTCCAGCAAGATGTAGTAGTAACCGTCTTCGAAATTCACATCGAAACAACGGATGATGTTGGGATGGTTGAGGTTAATCTGCACCCGTGCTTCGCGAATAAACCGCTTTCGGATCGATTCGTTGTCGGAATATTGCTGGTGCAAGACCTTCATGGCAAAATGCTGATCCATCAGCATATCGCGCACCAGAAACACGGTTGCCATTCCTCCCATCCCGATTCGTCGAATAATCTGATACTTGCCAATATTTTTCATGGTACCCTCTATTTCGTACTTATTTCCTGACTTTTCCTGGACCTAAAACTATCTATTTTTCTGCGCGATTTTCCATCTGGCGCCGGGAGAACAAACTTCCCAGACGCTTAAGCAGTGGTTTCTTCCGGGGTTTCTCTTCGTTCGAAAGTGCCTTGGCTTCCGGCACAAAGCGAAAATGGCAGGATCGACCTCCCAGAACGATCTCATCGGCATCCCGGAGCGGTTCCTTGTGGAAGCCCTGACCGTTAAGTAAAATATCTTCCCGATCGTACATGTTGTGAACGGTAAATTGACCACCCTCCAGGCGTATTTTTACCAGGTTGGTGGAGAGATAAGGATCGGTGGTACCCAGGATACGCTTTCCCTTCTCGTCCAATCCCAGATAAAACGGTACGGTGGGCATTTTCAACTTTTCTCCTGTTCCGGTTATTTCAAAATAGGGAACAAACACGCCCCCGGTCCGGGAAGTTTGATTCTCTTCCCTGTCCTGCTCCTGCCGGATTCGCAAAGTGTAACGCCCTATCTTCAGCACATCTCCCGTTTTCAACGCAACCGGCTCCTGAATCCGCCGATTATTCACCAGCGTCCCGTTCAGGCTATTCAAATCCCGGACGAGCAGTTGCGCGTCGGTAACTTCCATCCGGGCATGCCGCCGGGAAACCGAGCGATCCGGTAGCACTACCTGGCAGGAAGCATCCCGTCCAATTATTATTTCTCCTTCCGACAGAGAAATGGTGCGATGCTCCGAATCATTAAGAAACTCCAATATCCAGCTCATACCACCCATCCAGTTGTTATCGATTCACCCCTATCACCAAAACATGAAGTTTCGGTGCTCATTTCTTTTTACAAACCGGAGGAATCCGCTGGCTCATCCAGAGCGGGACCCACTATTAGTATCAGCAAATCCTGCCAGTGAATGGGCTCCCGATTCCCCGGTGAGGTTGCGTACACCACCCAGCGTCCGGGAAATTGCAGAGACATCATGCTATCGGGGGCAAAGCGGAAAATCAGGCTATCGCCCCTTTTGGCCACCAGGCCAAAACCCAGATGAACCAGCGAATCCACTGCTCCTGTTACCTCTTTCCCTTCCAGATTGGGCATGGGCGGTGCTCCGGAAGAAATCACCGCCTGCATGCCCTCGGGGTAGGAGGCGTAAGTAATCAGTAAGCCCGCCGGAATAAAATAGTTAAAACTGAAAACGGTATCCTGAACCAGCCATTCCGGGAACCGAAGACCGTTTCGGCGATTTACGCCAAAAAGGTAAGTGTACACTTTTCTGCACTCCCGGGGGGGCGCATCTGGATTAGCCTGGGTAACCAGCAAACTGTCCGGCAGGAGAGCGGTGGGCAAGCTCCCGCTGCGCACTGCGCGGGAGTGTTGCCGAATACCATATCCCACCATTAAGCCCAGCAAAAAAAGAAGCACCAGAGTCAGAGAAAACCGCCCCATCCGACTTCGTTTTTTCCTTCGCACATTTCCGGGAACCGATTTCCCGATCGATTCGTGCGCCACCTGCACAATCTGAACGGTGATGTTATCTTTTCCACCCTTTCGGTTCGCTTCGTGAATTAGTTGCTCAGCCAGGTCTTCCGGAGGAGCACTGGTACTTAAAATTTCCGCAATCTGCTCTTCCGGCACCATATCGGTCAGTCCGTCCGAACATAGAAGAAACAAGTCTCCGGCCTGAAGAGCTACAGGTTCCGGGGCAATTTCCGGCTCAGAATTAAGCGAGCCGATGCAACGGGTAATTTTGTGCCGTGCTTTGTGAGCACGCGCTTCCTCCGGCGAGATCAGCCCGCGCTCCAGCATCCCGGCAACATAGGAATGATCCCGGGTTAGCTGTTTTAATTCTCCCTTCCGGAAAAGATACAGACGACTATCCCCCACGTGGGCATAATATAGCTCCGTCTCATTGTACAGCACCATCACCGCAGTGGTACCCATATCCGCCAGCTCTGGCTCCTGCGCTGCTCGCCGGCGCAACACTTTGTTGGCGAAAGCGGTTGCTTCGCGGAAAAAGGAAGTGGGCTCCTGAAAGTTTTTCTCAAAATATTCCCCGATGGAAGCCACAGCCAGGCGACTGGCGGTTTTTCCCCCTTTCACGCCCCCCATTCCATCGCACAGCACCAGCAGCGTCCACCCTTCCCGACGGAACACACTGGCATAATCTTCATTTTCAGCGCGAACCTTCCCCGCATCGGAACGGGTTACCACCTGAACATAAACACCCATGTTGCCCACTTTCTTCTTTGATTCATCAACCGGATTTAACCTTCGTACTCTGGAATATTCCCTACCACCATTAATTTACACACCACTTTACCCAGACGGATGATATCCCCATCTTTCAGGTTTTCCCGATCAATGGATTCGCTTCCCTGATTCACAAATGTGCCGTTAACACTTAACTTGTCCTCAATAATAATCTGGTTCCCACGGAAGAGAATCATGGCATGACTTCCGCTGACTGAGGAATCGTTCAGTACAATTTCATTCTGGGAGCTGCGGCCAATGTTATTTTTACCCAGGTAGAGTGGGAAGAAATCTCCCAGCTTGTTCAACGAAAAAGTTACCAGAAAACCCACCAGGCGGCGAGGTTCCCGCTCGCCCCTTTCCTCTTCAGAAATTTTCTCCACTTCCAGAGCGATGGTTTTTTCTTCAGCGAGATCCGGGGTTACGGCAGTCTGTTCCTGCTCCAGGGGAGTTTGTTCCTCGACCGGCGTTTTCTCCAATTCCGGGAAATCGGCTTCTGCGACGGGCATTTCCTGCTCCGGAGCGTGGAACTCCGGCGGAGGCGAAAGGGATTCTGCCTGAGCACAGAAAGGGCACTCCTTATATTTGCTGTTGTCGTAAATATGACCGTTGGGACATTGCACAAACGCCATGGTGCCTCCTTATTCTGATTATTTTCGATGAATGGTGTAGCTTAAAACCACACTTGTTCTCTGACTTCGGGGAATACGAACCAAACTGCTCACAATGGTCTTCCAGCAGGTTTGAGGCGTGTTCCACACCAGAAACTCTCCCTGCCAGTGGGTTTCCTGTTGCACCTGGTCGGTAATGAGCTGCACTGGTTCTCGGGTGGCAATAATGTAGATGGTCTCGGTCACCTTATCCCGCCCTGGGGGACATTGAGCAATCAGGTGCAGGGGATACTGCCAGGTTTCTCCGGCTTGAACCTCCTGCTGCGGAAGATTCTTCAGAGGATAAAGCTGATAAATGCTCTGATCGGCCATAATATTCAACACAGTCAGATAACAGGAACGGGATGGGGTAACGGTTAACTGAACTTCCTCCCCATCAATCAGATTCAGCTTGTTCAGGGAAGCATCCAGTTTAAAATACGGGTCCGATGGAGTGGTATCGCACACCACCCGTGCTTTCAGTTGCACTTTGATCAAATCGTTCAAGGGATTGTTCTCGGGGTCGGGATTTTCCTCCCACCGCTTCACAACCTCGTATTCCACAACATGCCCGCTGGTGATATTTTCAATCACATCGGCTCCCAGCATAAAATTCTGCACCACCGTCTGGCTGACGATGTTCGCTCCGCAATGGCGAGCAATGGCATCCCGCATCGCTGCCTGAACAGCCTGCTCCAGCGCCTCTTCGGGAGTGTGACCCGCTGCAGGACACATTCCCTCACCTATCACCCATTCCTGAGCATGGGGTCCCCCCATGAATAACAGCAATAGAATGGCAATTTCCCAAAATTTCAAAATTTTCATGACACTCCATCCTGTATTGTCACTTTTTATTTCCGAAAACCTGGAAAAGAAGCGCATTATTCCATCTTCTTCCCTTTGGTCAGCACATAATCACGATTTTTCCCGAGTAACTGGGGCGACTGCTCCACATTGTGTAAGAAGCGTGCCATGTAAGGCACCCCTTTGCTGTCATTGCTTACAAAGCGGAACAGCTCCTCCACGGTAATTTTTCCATCGTTGTTCAGGTCTGCCCGGAAGTTGGACAACCCTTTCGCCACAAAATAGGTAAACAGACTGTGCTTCTTCTCGGGATACCAGGAAGAGACCTGGGAACCGGTGCTGCTGGTAAACACAGCCACATTGTCCCGGGTGCTCAGCACATCTCCGGAACGAGAAACAACCAGCAAAGGACTGATATTTTTCAGCACGTTGGCACCACTAAAACAGGCATCAATAAAAACGGTGATATTGCGAGCCGGTAGTTTAGCCAGATTGGTGTAGAACAGATCGAGCGGATAACCGGTGTTTTCCACATAATTGGGATCGCAATCTGCGGGAACGAAATAAGCCTTTTGAGTTTTGGGATCGGGTGCCCCGTGGCCTACGTAATAGATAAACACATCGGATTTGCCCGGTTGAATCACGTTGTACAGTTTGCCGCGCGGATTCTCCCGGGTTCCAAAATAGCGGTTAAAATCTGCTTTGGTGGCATCTTCAAGATAAAAGATATTCCCCTCTTTGAGCCCCAACACTTCCTGAAAATACTTTTTCATCATCATCGCGTCCCGATGAGCAAAACGCACTTCCGGAATATCATTCCGGCCGCGATAGTTTCGATTTCCAATGATTACAGCAAAGGCATTATCCCGAAAAATCAGTCCGGGAGCAATTTCGTTTTCCACATCGATATTCGGATCGGGAAATGCAATTTCCGGGGTTGAGGTAACATGCGGAATCTCTTCCTTTTTCTTTTTGACATACGGAATTTCTCCGAACAGCACACTGCGGGATTCCCGACTGCGCTCGGAGATTTCCAGTTCAAAGGGGATCTTTCCGCTACCTGCCAGATTGGGGTCGATGGTAAACTGAAAGGAAACTTCAAAAACGCTATGGGGTGCCACATTCCCGATGGTTTTGGAAGGCACATCGTTAATTTCCACTCGCGGACTCTGCGGGTTCCATTTCACCTGCACATCGCCTGCCCAGTAATCCGAACTGTTTTCAATCTTCGCCTGAAAAATTGCCTTTTCCCCTACCGAAACCTGTTCCACCGACACCGAAGGTTCGGACTTCATAAAAAATTGAGCTACCCGTAACGCAAAGCGGGGTGGCGGTGGCACCTGAAAACTTAACTGATCCTTAACCGTCTTCAACAGCACTTCGCCGCGGTAGAAAAACCGCGCCGAAATGATTGCCATCCCGGAAACAGGCCGTTCAATTAATTTTAAAGGAATACTTCCGTGACACTCCCCACCTGGTGGGATGTAAATATTGGTGATAGTCGTATCGTACATCCGACGAATGGTGGAATCCTCCACCACAATTTCCAGCCAGGAATCCTGAATGGGATAGCTGGTAGAATTTTTCAAGGCATACTGAATTTTTCCATCTTCCATAATTACGATTTTATTTGCCCCTTCGTTACCCATATACCGAATCACCAGGGAAAGATTTTTGAATTGAGCAATGGGATTGCGATCGTTCAAACGAATAGCCAGGCCGGAAATGGAACCAGCCTCCTGGATATAACCGCAGGCAATTAAATCTCCGCTGGCCAGCTGAATCATATCCTCAACCACGGCAGAGCCGGGGAAGGAAGGCGATTTGCTTTCCATTTTGGCACCGTTCTCGGACATCTTCCAGAAAAAAGGCACTTCTTTGTTCAGAACCCGTTTCTTTTTCACCCCGGCAACGAAAAAGCAGTTATTCCATCCCGCCACAACTCGCCGGAAGTCCTGGCTTTCGGGTAAATTGGTGGCTTTCTTCCACAACGTTTCACCTTCCTGGCCCACTCCCATCACCACCGCTTCTCTTTCCCAGATACCACTCTTTTCCAGATATCCGGCCACAGCCTGTACACTGGAATTCAACCAGGCCAGCGATAAAAACCTGTGGGGAAACTGACCGGTGAACTGTTTTTTACGAATCAATTCTCCCTTCTCATTCAGAACCAGCAGAAAACCCTCTTCCCGATTTTCCTGAAGATTTTGAACATATCCGGAGGCCATTATTTGCCCGTCCGGTGTCAGGAGCACATCCAGCAGAGCATCCTCTCCCTTTTCACGGGTTTTATACATCCAGAGGATACGCCCCGAAGAGTTGAGACACAGCACCACCCCATCTTTGCTCTCCACGCTGGACATCATGGAATATCCCACCACAATCAGCTTTCCATCCTGCCGCCGCCGAAAGCGGTAAGCCACTAAATTCTCATCGTTCTGCAGGTAATACCGCTCCAGCTCCCGCCCGGAAGCCGACAGGTACACCAGCACTATCTTCTGTTTATCCAGTTGATATTCAGTTCCCAGAATCAACAACTTCCCTCCGGGTAAAGGTAACACATCGGAGAAAATCAAGCTCCCTTTCTCCGGAGAAAAACTTTTGGTGAACTCTTCATGAAGCTCAGCATCTGTTTTTACGACCACACCCCGGGAGAACTCTTCCCCTTCCGGCAAATGACTCCCTACAAAGTAAAAGGCACTGTCCGGTCCGGTCGCAACCGCTTTCAATTTCATGTTCTCCAGAGAGGAAAATTCCCCCCATCGAGTCATTTCCATTCCCAGGATCGGGGAGAAAATTCCCACCACGATCCACACCACCAACCAACTCCTGATTCGTACCGCTTTCAGTTTCCTTTTCATTTCTCTCCACCCCCGATTATGAATGAAACACTCCCAGCAACCAACTTTCCATTAACAAACGACCATACAATTTCCGCAAATACCTATCGGAAATCGGTTCCATGAAGGTTCGGATTTGCTCCTGAAGCAAATCCGGTTTCATGGTCTCTTTTCTTTCTTGCAAAATCAGATATTGCCAGAAAAGAGCATAGTCGGAATCGGGTAAAAGCTGAGTGGCTTTTTCCAGAAATTGCACCGCACCGGTGTGTTTACCGTAGTAGTAACGCATCAGCATTACGTGATACAGGCGTTGTAACCGGGCATTTTTTGTCCCATTCGCATCGTGCGCCACCAGCCACTGTACCATTTTTAACCGGTGCGAAAGATTGGCGTCCCAGTTCCCTTCCATGGCGGCACGGAATAACATCCTGTGCATAAATTTCAGATGCCGGGATTGCGGGAAATTTTCCATGAACAGATCTGCTGTTTTAAGCAAATTATCCCAGCTTCCTGCCTGGTGAAAAGCATACATCAGAGCAATGAGCGTGGTATCGTTTATCCAGGGATTTTTCTTGTTTAACTTGAGTCCCAGGCGGTACTCTTCGTACGCTTCATCATATTTTTGAAGCTGCAGATACGAGCGGGCGCGAAATTCATGAGCCCATTGTTCCAGTAGGGGGTGCACGGTAAAACGATCCAGGTAAGTTACCAGCTTCTGGTATTGCTGGTTTTTCCACAGAAAATCTGCCGTGCGAATGGCGTTCAGAGCAATGTTATTGCCATCCGCCTGAGCTCGTTTCCACAACCGGAAACCCTGTGGTGTGTACATCCATACATCCCCGTTAGGGGCCAGCGTCGCATCTATCACCGTATTGATGGTGTCCTGTTGCAACACATTTTCGCAAAGCCACAGGTTTTTAATTTTTAAATAGACGGTCGAATCGGCAGGAACCAGCAGTAATCCGGGAGAGAAGCGACCTTCCAGTTTTCTCACTTTTTCGCCCCAGTAACCATCCGAAGGGGTAACTTTTTGCCACTGATTGTCCATGAAATGATACAACCCGGCATTGGTGGCAAAGTACATTCCGGTAGCTCCTTCGCTAACCACATCAAAAATCC
This sequence comes from uncultured Calditrichaceae bacterium, assembly GCA_964495805.1. Taxonomy (GTDB): domain Bacteria; phylum Calditrichota; class Calditrichia; order RBG-13-44-9; family RBG-13-44-9; genus JALXCH01. Next base: position 20,091 of record CAZBWV010000042.1, on the reverse strand, counting down.
GGATAATCTCCCCGGGAAGCGAAAGGCTTTCCACCTGGGAATTTTCCGGATTCATCACATACACATTGTTGGTGGTGACCACGTACCACCCCTGATTCAACCCGGGTAAAATTTTGATTAAGTCAAATCCGCGAATCATCTGCGGAAGCAGGACATTTCTCCAGGTGCCGAGTTCTCCGTCGAAATAGTAAATTCGCTTGAAGGTGTGTAAAAAGGGTGTTCCCTGATTTACCCAGATGTCCAGCACATTTTCCGACCCCGCCGGATTGGGATTCAACGGCTGCACTCTCTCCGGGGTCGCCAGCCGAACCCCTCCGTTCCTCTTCAGAACCAGAACTCCAATACGCGTGGAAATAGCCTTCACGGTCTGGGAACCTTGAGGAATCCGTTTTTGCTCCCCGGTGGAAGGATCCAGAAAGTAAAGCTGGTTGTTTGTATTCACAAACCACACTCCGTTCTCATCTGCACAGAACGAACTGACTGAAACATCGGCCGGATAGGATTGCACTTTCAGAACGCTGTCCACATGCTTTAGCACATAATTCCGGGCAAAGGAGGCATAGTTATGAAACCGGCAAAAACTCACCACCACCGGATTGTGAGCATTCTTATTCAGAAATTCCCAGTACTTTTCGGCCTGGTTTGCCTGTTGGGTGTGTCGGGCCAGATACAATAGAATCCAATCTGTGGAAGGCGAAGAGATGCTGTATTTTTCCACCAGATTCTGAAAAATCGTATAAGCCAGCTCGGGGTTTCCGTTTAAGTGATACAAACGCCCCAGTTCGTATGTTTCATCTACAATCTGAGTAGGACGGGTGACCTGCTGGGTTTGTTTTTGCTGGTAATAAATAGCCATTTCCGGATCGCTCTGGAAAAACAGGGTGCGCAAAAGAACAGGAAATGCTTTCTGGGTACTTTCCTTCTCCAGCTCCAGAGTTTGCTCAATCATCTCCCGGAAGTCACCGTTGCCCTTTTGGGTAGCCAGATAGTAATCGATCTCGCTGTTCAGAAACTCCGTTTTTTCGGTACGGGAATACTCCGGGAAACTTTTCTGCAAGGTGTGAAACAGTTCCGGGAAAAGCTGCCAGGTGGATAGTTTTAGCAACGTTTTACTCTTATTAAACAGATGTCCGGAAATTTGCTGACGGGAGTACATGAAATTCCGGAAAAGAAAAATTTGTTCCGGCGTTACGACAAACAATTCAAAACGGGAATTCAAAAACATGCCCAGAATCCGGGAATCCAGCACAACCCGGGGAATTTGCACCGGTACCATGGTTCCCTTATCGTAGACATACAGAGAACCTTCCCCATACACCCAGGGCATTCCCATGTAATCCACAAATATCCGGTTTCCTTCCTTGAACTTCGCCATTTGCTTCCATCCGGCTTCTCCCCATCGCCAGATGTTTTTCTGAGTCATCAAAAAAAGATGCCCCGCATTTGATTTGTACATCAATAGCAATTTCTCGCGAAACAGATTGTTTCGGGAATAAAGAATTTGACGATCTCCGGAGATCTGAAGTACCCCTTCATCCCCTAACAACCAGATTTCCCCTTCGTCCGACAACACAATTTGTCGAAAGTGCTTAATCACTCCCGGACGCTGAATGGAAATTCCTTTGACTGTTTTTCCGTCGTACAACAGAAGCCGGTTGGTAAGAAGAATAAACACATACTGCTCAAAAGCCCGACTCATCACCAGTTTTTCGTCGGGGATCAAGGGATTCAGCAAACGACATTGACCTGTCGGAATGGAATATGTGAACAATCCCTTGGAAGTGGTGAGTAAAAACTCCCCGTTGTTTCGGACTTCCACATGCTGCACATCGCTCAGTTTAAACTTCTGTTGCGGGAACGAATAATAGGTCATCCGGTAATTCCGCGTGTTAAACACACAAATGGAATTATTCTCGGAAAGCAAAAACAGAGAATCGCCCCGCTGCACTACCTGTTGAGCTTTGAAAGTTTCACCCTTCCAATTGTACAGCGAAATGGGAATAAAATCTTGTGCACCTGCTAATATCCACCAGATGAGGACGACGAAAAGGATTTTTCCAGGCATTTTCGCTCACCTTTAAAATTTAAACTGAGTGGTTATCACATGCTGATGGTTTAGAATTCGGAAATATTTAAACGCATAATTTAGCGAGAACTGAAATCCATTCTCCCGGCCAAATGTTAATCCGGCTCCGGCGGTAAACAGCTGTTCGGAATCCACCAGCATCTCCGGTGGTACATTTAAATCGCGAGTTTCAATGTTCAAATTCCCCATACCACCCCGGATGGCAAACTGGCGCAGGCCCTCGGGATTTTCCACCAGGCTCAGTTCCATTCCCCCATTAAAACGCATGGGGTAATTATGCATCTGATCAAACCCAACCAGCACCTTGACAAATCCCGGACGAACCCATTGGGGAATAAAGCTCAACCCCATGCTCAAACTTCGCGGACTATGATCCGTGTAGGAATCCTTCCAGTACACTTCGAAATCGTTCCGATAATTGAACCCCAGCGCAAAGGACTGATTAATGATGTAGTGCATTCCAAGCTCAAACCCGATGCCACGTCCCAGGTTGTCGAAATCCGTACCGGAAAAATTCATTTGCACATACTTCACAGTAAATCCCAGGGTAAATGGGTAGAACTTCCGGGCATAGGAAAAATAAACCGCCGCCTGATAATTGAAGATCTCTCCCAGTTCCATTCCATTGGCGTCGTATTCGGTTACATCGGGAACGGAAATACCAATCAACCCGACACCTATCATGTTGTTCAGATTCAGTGGCATCACGAAAGCTGTACTCAGGTAATAGTACAGATTCCAGTCCACAATATTGGTGAATTGCAAACTAACCTGTTGATGCTGGGAGAGAAGAGCAGGGTTGACAAAAACATCTGCAGCACCCACTGAATAAGCCTGGTTGGCACTGCCTAACGCCTGCGACACCGCATCCGGTTGAATTTGCAGAAACGCTGTAACGCTACCCCCGGCAATTGCCCGGGTTAAACTGCCAATCAGGAGAAATCCTACCAACACAATTCGTTTCATGGCCATTTATCCATTTATTTATTGTTCACCATAATTTTTAAAATGGGACTTTTCTCATTGCCCATGACCACCCGCGCCAGATAAACACCGTTAGCTGCCAGTTCACCACGCAAATTCCGTCCGTTCCAGTGAATGGTCTTTCGGGGTGTTCCCAGTCCCAGTTCATCTGCCGCATACTTCCGGTAATACACCAGGTGGAAACTCAAATCGTAAATAAACAGCTCCGCGGAGGTTGCATTGGAGGAAAAGAACGTGATGTGGGTGACTTCGCCCGCTCTGGGATTAAACGGATTGGGATAGTTGTACAAATCTTCCACTTTCTCCTTCTGTTCCGAAATTACCCGATAGGTAAAACTATAGTCAGCGCGATTACCGGCTTTATCCGTACAGTAAAAATTCAGTGTGCGTATGCCGGTCGTTAGAGAGATGCCATTGTCATTACAGCTATAGACAAATGTCCCGGGTTCTTCCGTCAGAGGAACCATAGGTTCAATGAAACGCCCGGGCGCACTATGATAGCGGGAAGCATTGTCGAAAACGATGTTCACAGAATCCAGCGGTGCTTCCATCGAATTCCAGCGAAATTTCAGAATAAATTCCGGTTTGGGGCTGATGTAGTGAAATTCTTCTCCGGCAATGGGAGCTATGGAAATTAATTCCGGTGCCCGGCTATCCACCCAGAAATAAAAAGATCGAAACAGGCTGGCCGAAGCCTGCAAAAATGATTGGACCGAGATGCTGGCCTGGTATCTTCCATCGGGTAGAGCAGCCACCGGGAAAACCCAGCGCAGAGTGTCCCAGCTGGTTCCTCCACCACCGATTCGAATAATCTTGCCGGGATTGGTTGAAAAGCTGCTATGGATGTTTAGATTTACCTGATGAACCGAGCTATGTACCGACGTTCCTTTACTATTCCGAATACGAAGCAGAAACAGAAGAGAGTCGGTATTTCCCGGTTGTAAAATAATGGTGGCACGTAGGGTATCTCGTTCGATTTCGGGTTTGGAATTCAAATAATGGGTTTCCGGAGTAAAAGCTGCCACCAGATTCTGTACCTGCATCACGACCGGACGCATAATGGGGTCGGTGGTAACGTTTCCGGCCATGTCTTCTACACTATTCGGTGGAATGGTTAAAGTAACCGAATCCTTCTGAGATATCCATTTCTGAATCTGTTGAATCGCCGTTGAATTGTACAGGTACAATCGCTGAATGGCGGCGGGAGTAGAAGTTGAGTCACTGGAGAAATGAACACTTCCGCCACTTTCGCTTTTCAGTTGAATCTCATCCAGTGAATTTATCACCACATTTTCGGAAAAATTGAGGGTTAACACACCGTACTGATTTCCCGCTTTACCATTTTTCAGGGTGAATACGGGACTGGTTAACAGCTCTGGCGGCCGGTGATCTGCCAGCACCAGCAATACGGTGCTGTCCCCCGGATTGCCCAGAGAATCCACCTGATAAAATCGGAAATGGTACAGTTTATCCTCCGGTAGCTGTAATTGTACCGTCCAGGAATTCTGATCATTAAATTCCGAGTACAAACTATCCTGAACATACAACTGACTTTTAAACTCCTTGCGACCTTTTACTTCCAGGTGAACACCATTAAAGATAGCCGGATAAGAACCGGTTAACCCCGGCGGAGCCGGTTCATGCAAATCAATTGAAAATGGGTGCAATATTACCGGAACCATTTTATTGTCCAGCGTGTCCCGATATCCCTTCACACTTAGCCTGGGTTTTTTCTTCCACACGGATGTGTCGGAGAATAACGTGCGGGGAAGAACGATACTTAGCGAATCCTGACCAATCAGCACCGGATAGATCTGGAGGGAATCCTGTTCGTTGACGGAAATTAAATGGATGGTGGCAGCGGAGTCCCTCACCGGCTCAGAAAAACGAATTCCCACAGTCACTGCCGAAGTTGTAAGATTCATAAAAGCAGGATTAGCTTTCCAGCGAACCACGTTAGGTGGCGTTCGATCCACAATAACGGTGGCACTCACTACCTGACCGTTATTTTGTTTGGTGACCAGCCGAAACAGGTAAACATACCGTCCGTCACTCCAATTCGTATTAATGGTTTGTGCAAAAGTATGGTTCACCGTATCGATGGTGGACACCCGGTTCCAGGACTGTTCGTTCTGCTCCTTCCAATCAATGGATTTCAGGCTATCGCTGGCATCCAGGGAATAACTTCCCTGAATAGTCAGCGGTGGCGAAGGATTGACAAACTTCGTCTGATTCAGCGAAATGCTCTGAGCAAACAGGGAAGAGAGCGTGCAAAATATTATCAGGAGGACTGTTTCTCTCATGGGAAACCTCGTTCCTTTATGATTTAATAAATGGCTATTTTCATTACATACAGCTTTGTCCAGATCAAATCGTCGCCGGTGTTCACATCGCCCCGGGAGGTAAACGCCACCAGATACTGATTATTCCCCAGGGAGAGAACATCGATGTCTTCATTACCGGCGGTGTTTGTTTTAAGCATCACTTCCTGACCGGTTTGCAAATCGTAATACATAATGGGATTTTTATTGCTCAAATCCACTTTGACATAGAGAAATCCCCGATTGTCGATCCAGTTGGGACCTTTATGGCGATCGTTGTTGCGGCGAATGTTTTTCACTACCTCTTGCTTCTGACCGGTTGCCACATCGAACACCCAGATGCTGAAATTGCGCGGGTGCGCCAGATCGGAGTAATAGGCAATTTTTCGCCCGTCAGAAGACCATTCCGGCGAGATATCGATACCGTTGCTCTGAATTAGCGGATATGGCTCCCCCCAGCCACTCTCGCCATTCCAATCCACCCGAAAAATATGACAGCGATCCCCTCCTTCGCGGGAGAATACAATGGAGCGATCGTCCGGCGAGAACTTCCCCACGATATCCGCATAGAACACTCCCGGATCAGTCACCTTAACCGGAGCATCATTAGGCTGGTGAGCAAATACATACAGTTCTTTGTCGATGGTCATCACCACCCGGGGAAGTTTTCTACGATACAGGGTGTGCCCGAAAGAGGGATACGAGATCATGGAGAATTGCTGTAATCCCTGATATTTTTCGAACATTCGAGAGTTGTCGATGGGCTGGTTCTCGAACCGACTCAGATTATCCTTACCCGGTCGGAGAAATCCCCGGTACAACTGAAATACGCCTGAGCGGGGAGAATGAATAAAATCGAAATACAAGCGTCGCTTGTCCCGACGGTAAAACCAGCTCAACTGATTGGTGACTTCCGTTCCGCGCATGGTTTGGACATCTACCAGATCGAAGAAATCTCCGCTTTCTTTCTTCCCCTCCCCCTGACCTAACTTGACCGCCTGGTCTTTCTGTAAATCGTACAGATAAAGGTAGTAGCTTTTTCCTTTCAGAACTTCGAAGCTTAAATATTTCCCATCCGGCGAAAGTTTAACCGTCTGGTACAACTGTTTCTGATGCAAGGGGAGTTGACGAATCTCCAGCACCTTTACTTGCTGTGCGGGGAGAAAACCCACCCCTATCAGCATCAGAACCCAGAGTAATCGAGCGACTTTCATACAACCCTCTCCGTCAAAATTTCAATCAATTTTTCTTCCATTTTTCGAGCTCATGCTTTTTCGAATCGAGATTTTGTCATCGCACCATGATTAAAAATCCGGTGGCCAGACCAACCACCCCACCCCAGAGTACCCATCGGTGCCAGGCTTTCTCGTTACGAGACAGGGTCAGACGATTTTCCATATCCACCGGCATCAGCACTACCTGGTAGTCCGATAAACGTTTTTGGATAAAGGGCCGATCTGTAGGAGGCACCCGAACCTGCAAATCGGTATCAAAATAGAGCTGGACATAGTCCGGTGGTAAATCGTACACCAGCGAGTCAATTTTCTGATAAGGAATCCGCAAGGTGTCCCGAACCATATTATTGTATTCCAGGCTCAATGTATCGCCGGTATATCGTACCGCCACATCGTATTCGCCTTCGAACTGGCGCAGGATGGGGAAACCGCGCACCACGGCAAAGAACTCCTTTTTCTGTGGGTTGAACCGATTGAAATACAGAAATCCCCCCTGCTCAAAATGGGTGTTGATTTCTTCCAGTCGTTTTTGCTGCACCGGAAACAGTCGAAAAGGAGGGATGAACTCCAGCGGAACCTGAATTCGGAAAAAGCCGGTAACCGGTGCCTGGGGTAGCGCCACCATCAGGTCTTCAAAATTTTCCCGATATAACTTCAGCGCCCGATCCTGTAATTCCCTCTCCAGAGGATTTTCCGCGGTGACCTGTTGCAAAAAGTCCACATTCTCCATCACCAGATCAAAATTGTAACGAGGATCAAATTGAGAGATGCCTACCGGAAGGGAGGCGTTCTGGACACTGTCCTCACGAGTCAGATAAATAATCACCTGCCAGCTGCGCGCCAGAATGCTTTCCGGATCGTTCGCCACGACATCATTCAATTCCAGAAGCGCCCGCCCGTAATTTTTGTTCTGCACCAGCGAGCGAATCTGCTCATTTATTTTAGCCAGTTCGTTGGTCTGAGTAAAAGCGGGAAAAACACCCCAACTCAGCAGTACTAACCATATTCCGAAAAACAGATGAAACAGGGATTTCATATTGCCTCCTGTTACCTTGCCAGGAAATAAAAACTCCATCCGATTAGAAATCCGGCACCGGCATAAAGATGCTTCATATTCTTCTCCAGGGCCGGTTTCACGTAATAACTGTTCCGGGTGAGCAGTTGAATAGGCCTTTGCGAATTGCTGACCAGATATTGATTCTCGTCCGCAACCCCCATCATTAACCTTTTTTGTTCCAGTGTATAAATGGTATATTCAACCGGTTTGGTGTAGGCGAAATAAAAATACACGTATCGCCCATCTTTCCGGGTGGTGTTGTTAAATTTAGAATACAGATATGCCTGATTAATCCCATTGAGCAACTCCAACTTCCTGCCGGTGCTGTATTTCTCTGCCAGATCTGCCATTTCGCGTGCCCACACGTATTTACCCATTTTCAGGTAGATTGAAGAGAGCACGGAATAAGTCGAGTCCTTTAACCCGAAACGCAGATAGGGAGACCTCACCAGCGAGACCAACATCTCCCGAGCTTTCTGATTCTGGTTTTGCTGAACCAACACCTGGATATCCGTCATTTCCCGATGCCATCGTTCTTCGTACTTTTCCGCCTGGCGGATGGAATCCTCCAGAGCAACAATCAATTCTTCGGAGAACTGCTTCCGATTTATCTTTTTCAGATAATCCCTTGCCCGATCGTAATATCCGATTTTCATGTGGATGGAGCTCAGGTTGTAGTAAATCAGATCGGGCGAGATGGACATGGCTTCCTGCTGCCTCAGGAACCGCTCGTAATAGGCCATCCCTTCCTGGTAATGGCCGCGTAACATCAGCGAATCTGCCACACGCTTTTGTCGGGCAATTCGCAAAAGTGTTTCCTGAAAAAGGACTTTCTTGGTTAATTCCACCAGCCGGATGACATACGTCTGAGGCACATCAATGGAGGTTAACATCCAGTGTAGTGAATCGGCGAGCTGGCGTGCATGATGAATGTCCCCGACTTCCACTAAAGCTTCCAGCCGGTACAGATCGAGCATATTCCGATAATCCGAATTATCCTGGTAATACGGATAAATCAATGAAATGAATAACAACAAATCCCGATATTTTTTCTCGCGGGTGAGCATATCGATTTTTTGAGTGGCTAAATTGCGATTCCGATACCGTTTTTCGAACTTCTGAACCTGACGGGACCAGCGTTTGTCCAGCTGCTGGTAAACCTGTTTTTTGTCCTGGGGGAGGGACTCGGGATGAATCTTCTGATAATACAGAATAGCCTGCAGCTCGTTTCCGAAATGGTCTTCCAGAATCAAACCGTTCAGATAGTAAAGATTACGGTAATACAAACTGGCCTCAGGCACAAAATCCCCTGCACGTTGAAACAAACTGGCAGCTTTATCCCAATATTTCCATTGAATGTATCTCTCTACTTCTTTCAATTGAATTTTCAAATTCAAATCGGCGGTGTTATCGGTTCGTTGAACGGAAAGGATTTCATTTAATTCCGCCTCACTCAGTTCCAGGGGCGAGCGATACGAAGGATTCAGTTGGTGTGCCACTTTATAGTATTTTTCCATCCCCCGTTTGTCTTTTTTCACTTTAAATAACAAAACGGAAAGGATATAATTTGCCTCCGCACTGTTAGGGTAGCGCATTACCAGCTTTTTCATGAGCTGAACCGCCCGGGTACCCTGGTTCTTCTGGTACAAAATTTTGGCGTTCCGGATTTGTACTTCCAGCAAGTCGTTGTCCACCTGTTGGAATGCTACCGGAGTCCGCGCGGCAATCAAACTACTCATGTACACAATCCATAAAATTAGAATGATGCGTTTCATGGTTCGCCCTAAATCTAAACGGTTACTTTCCATTTATTGGCCAGATGACAGGCAATCCAGTGCTCTCCGGTATGGTTGACGGTCAAATCCGGTTTCCGGGTCGTGCAAATTTCCGGGCTACCTGCTTCCCGATACAGATTACAAAACGGTTGATACGGGCATCCAGGGAAGTCCCACCTCACCCGATCTCTGGAGAACAAATTTTCTCTTGCCTGTTCATCCCGCGTCCAGATGTGATATAACCCGAAGATCTTCTGAGCCATTTTTAACAATATTTCCGTGTAAGGATGGCGCACCTCTCTATGCAGACGCTTTGGAGAATAAATCTCCACTACATTGCCTCCAAACATAACCATCACGCGATCTGCCACATGGTTAATCACTTCAATATCGTGGGAAATCCAGATGAAAGTTAAAGACAGCTCCTCTTTTAGCTGAAGCAGCAGATGAATGACGTTGCTTTTAATGGACAGGTCCAGCGAGGCCACCGGTTCGTCCAGAATAATGATCTGAGGTCCGACAGCCAGAATACGTGCCAGCCCAATGCGACGCGCCTCACCTCCGCTCAGCTGATGCGGATAATGGCTCAGAATGGATTCATCCAGATTCACCTGATGAATAAGTTCCAGCAGACGGTGTTTTTCGTTCTTTGCGGTGGTTTCCGGATTCAAACGCAACGCTTCCAACAATTGTTCACCCACTGGGATGGAAGGGTCCAGGCTCCCGTAAGGATTCTGAAATGCCATCTGAATAATTCGCCGGTACGGTCGGAACCGGGTGACGGAAAGAGAGGTCACATCCTCTCCGTTTAAGTAATAAACACCCGACGTGGGCTGAAGCAGTTTGATAAGCAGGCGTCCCAGGGTGGTCTTACCGCAACCGCTTTCCCCTACAATACCCAGAATCTCGCCACGGTACACGGAGAAGGAAACATCCCGAACGGCATGAATGGGATGCATCTTTTTCAGGAATAAGGTGCGTTTCCGCGCCCAGAACGTTTTGCTTAAATTTTCCACCCGAATAATTTCCTGCTCCATCAAATTACTCCTGAGCAAATCTCCAGCAACGGACATAATGGTCATCAAAAACATTGAACATGGGAGGTGCCTGGCTATCACACTTTTTTCGCATCTCCGGTCCCGCATTTTTATAGTAAGGGCAGCGCACCCGATACCGACATCCCCTGGAGAATGGGCCCGGTAACACCAGGGTTTTCTCTGCGGAATGTGCGGGATTATTTAAATTGGCTTTTTCCAGCAGGTATTCCGTATAGGGGTGCTTCCAGGGGAATTCTGTATGGGTGACCTGTTCCGCCGGACCAATTTCCCAGATTTCTCCGGAAAGCATAACTGCAATGCGCTGGCTCACCCGGGAAATAAATTTCAGATCGTGGGAGATGACAATCCCGCTCACTCGATGAGTTTCCTGAATATCCAGCAGTAAATCGGTCATGGACGCCTGCAGGGTTACATCCAGCCCGATGGTAGGCTCGTCAAGCACCAGCAGCTCCGGTTCTGCCACCAGACTCAGAGCGATCATCGCACGCTGCGCCATGCCACCGCTTAATTCATGCGGATAGGCATAAAACACCTGTTCCGGATTTCGTAAATGTACCCGACGAATAGCTTCTATGGCTTTTTCCTCTTTCTCTTTTCGGGAAAGGGAGAGATGAGTCATGGCATCCAACAGTTGCGTTCCAATGTTCAAATAGGGATTCAACGAGCGGTGAGTTTCCTGCAACACCACACCGATGTACCGTCCCCAAACGCTCCGCATTGTGCGTTGAACATGTCGCCGCCACAGCGAAAACCGCTTTTCCGTGGTTCCATCCCGGCTCACCAGATATCGGGGCAAATCCGCCAACATGTCCACGGTCAGGTCCGAAAAATGGTACACCACCCGGCCTCCTAATATTCCCGGATACACTTCCTGAAGCCCCAGCAGGGAAAGCACGGTGAGCGTTTTCCCCGAACCGGACTCACCAACGATACCCAGAAATTCCTTCTCTTTTACCGAAAAGGAGGTATTCAGGGAAGGGAAAACCATCCCGTGCCCATTTTGAAGTCCCAGCTTCAGATTTTTCACTTCAAGTACCACGTTCATTCGCGGATTCCCCTGAGTTCCAGTGCTTTTTGCCGATAATAACGGGACAGATAAAACATGCTCAAGGTCAGCAGCGTGAGTCCCATAATGGAAACAAATGCCTTGATATGAAAACTTCCCAGATTCCACGGAGCAGCAAACAGAGTGCGGCCACTGGCATAACGTGCCTCGTAAAGCATATACCCCCAGCTTACGCTGGTCTGGCTGAATCCAAGATTCACATAGCTCAGGCTGGCCTCAATCAACACCGCAGCGGAATAAATAAAGAAAAATTGCCCCAGGATGATGGAACGGCTGTTGTTCCATAAAATATGACGGAAAATGATGGCCCAATGGGGCAATCCCAGAGCAATGGACGAGTCGATAAACATCTCCTTTTTTAGCGCCAGCACCCGACCTTTTATTAACTCCGCCAGTTTCGGCGAACTGAAAATTCCGAAAATCATCATGAGCAAAAACACATGGTTACCAAACAGGGCAATGAAAATGAGCAGCACAATGAATTTGGGGAAGGCATTCAACACTTCCAGAAAGCGATCTGCGTAATAGGAAAACCGATTTTCGTAGTAAGAAGCAGCGATTCCCAATAAAATTCCCAAAAGAGTAAATGGAATGGCCGCCAGAATACCCGAATAGAAAGTGGATTTGGCTCCGTAAATGAACTCACTAAAAATATCGTGTTTGTAGTAATCGGTACCCAGCAGATGTTCCAGCGAAGGTGGTTGCAACTGGGGGAAGTTCATCTGATGAACCCGATAGAAATTGGGGGGAATATATTCAAATATTCCCATGAGAATCATCACCGCGTAAAGCACTGCTGCCACAGTAAAATAAATTTTCATCAACGAACGTTTCATCAGAACACTTTCTCCGGTCTGGGATCGAGATATTTCTGTAAAGAATTCGCCATCAGATTGCTAAACACAATCACCAGGGTGACAAATAAGCTGTAGATGAGCAGCAAATTGTAATCTGTTCCGCGCACACCGTATTGAATGGTAAACACCCCGATGCCGTGCAGATTCATCACATATTCCACAATAAAAGAACCACCCAGCAACATGGGGAGCTTGGAGTTAAAAATACGCGCCAGAGTAATTCCCAGGGGAGGCAGGATGTTTCGCCACAGTTTTCCACCCCGGGCAAGTGCGGCCCGGTAATACGGGGAATTAAGAATTCCATCCAGCTCATTTTCAATTAGTTCCACCATGTCATTTAACATCCCATTCCCCACTGCCAGAATCAGATAAGAGAAGACCGGAAACTGGGACATTTTGAGTTCCACAATTACCAGATACCCCAGCACGATGTAATGAATGCTGGACAAAAACTGCATACTAAACACAAACCCTTTTACCAGTCGGGAGTTGGGAAAACTTTTTTTCAGATAAATGATGACGATACTCAACACCAGGCAGATAAAAAGCGCTACCACCACCAGTTTGATCGTCACCAGAATGGTATCGAACACAAAATTTCGGATAGGGTCGCCAGTGCTCATCAGGCGTCCCAGATCACCCCGGGTAAATATCCGACCAAACCAATCTTTGAACGTAACCAGATAGTCCCAATACGCATAGTTTGACTTTTCCGGTGCCCCCATACTAAGCAAAAGTTTTTGCTTCACTCCCGGAGCCACCAGAAACAGCACATATTCCACACCGGCAATCAGTACCAGCTGAACGATCAGGAGTCCAACAAAATAGAACAGGTGTTCCAGAAACCGTTTCATTCTTCTTCCTTAATCTTTCATGTAAAACCACTCTTCAATGGTGGTAAAAAAGTAATAGGGATCGATGCTTACATTTTTTAACTCGCGGATGTAGGCAGCGTGATATTTGAGATACCACAGGAACACATAGGGACAGTCGTCGTGAATGATTTTGTGCACTTCTTTGTACAACTCCACCCGTTTCTGAAAGTCCAGGGTGCTATTGGCCATCACAAACAGGGAATCCACCAGGGGATTGGAATACCGACCAATGTTTTTTCCCCCAATGCCAATCTGATCGCTCATAAAAAAAGGCGAATAGTCGGCTTCCTGAGTAACCTTTCGGGTGTAATACACCATGTCAAAATCGCCTTTTCTGACTTTGCTTTCGAAGGCATCGTAAAGGAATTCTTGAGTATTGATGCGAATGCCGATATTGCGCATCTGCTCGACAAACGAGCTAATCACGCTGGAATAATCAGGGTCGCGACAGAGGGCCGTGAGCATATTAAATTCCAGTGGCTTGCCATTGTATTCCAGAATCCCATCCCCATCACTATCTTCGAAACCCATGTTCTGCAGCATGGTGCGAGCCATATTGGGATCGTACGGCCAGGGTTGCACGTCGGGATTAAAACCGCTGTGGGTGGGTGGAAATGGACCGCTCATCAGATCGCCATCGTCATTGAAGAAGGATGCCAGAATCTCCTTTCGATTAAACGCCATGTTGATCGCCTGACGAATCTCCTGAAATTTGAGAAATTCGTTCTCCAGATTAAAAGCGATGAAATCGAACTGGTTGGCATCGTACAATTCTATTTTAAAACGGGAATCCTGCTTGATTACCGGGACTTTTGCCGGTGGCACAAACGGAATCAAATCGGCCAGCCCGTTCCGCAGGTTATCCACATGCCCTAAAATATCGGTATGTACATTCATGCGGATTTTTTCGATGCTGGGTTTGGTCTTCCCATTGTAATAAGGATTTTTGACAAACAAAAACTCCTGACCGGTCCCTTTTTTATTAAAGATACGGTATCCGCCGGAAGTGGGATCGGGTTCCCGGCAATAGGTAAGATCCCGATCAATTTCCGTAGAGAGAAAGATGGATTTGGGCACAATAAAAAACATGAGGTACCTTCGAGCATCCGATACCGGGTGGCGGAAGGTTACCCGAATGGTGCTGGAATCCAGTGCGCTGATGTTGGCAATGTTCCGATACATCTGTCGGTTGGGACTGAATGATTTGGGGTTGGTAGCCGCCTTCCAGGTAAAAATGATATCGGAAACACGAATGGGAGTGCCGTCAGAAAATTTCAGATCGGGTTTCAATTTTACCACGGCAGACATTCCATCTTCGCTCAGTCGAGGCTCTCCATCGGCAAATTCGGGAATACGCGCTGTAGAGCGATCGGTACTATACAGGGCACCGAACAGAATCTCCGTAATTCGAACCGAAGTCACATCGTACACAGTGATGGGATCGATGCGCATGGGAACGCTCTGTTCCAGATAACGCAACTCAAATTCACTGTGATTCCAATCCTGCGCAAACAAAACGAAGTGTATCATTACCACCAAACCCGCGATGATCCAGATTTTCATACTGACGTTTTCCTCCAATTATTTAAAATGCCGTGCGGCAATCACCTCATTGGCCCATCGATACAGCGCCTCGGTGTAAGGAAATTCTTTGCGCAATTCACTTAAAATCCAGTTGCACTCACTCATCTGGCTTTTTTCGTTCCAGATGGCCCACATGAGGTAAACCAGATCTAACGGATCGTTTTCGCTTAAATCGAAGCCCTTGTTCAAGGGATAATTCAAATAAATCATTGCTCCTTTCCAGCGACGCAGGTTTAAATCCACCAGCCCGGTAAACCCAAGGGCAAACTCTTGAACCTGAGTATTCACCGCAAACTTATCCAGGCGGCGACGAATCCCTTCCAGTTCTTCCTCGGTAATAAACACCCCAACAGCACTCATTTCTTTCGCCCGAGAAGCATCCAGCAATGCCTGCATAAACGGATGATATTGGGAGGGCAGGGTATGGGAATGCAGAGACTTTTCTCCTTTATGGAAAAGAAACGCTTCCCGGTACACCTGCAATAGCAAGTTCTGAAAAGGTGTACGAACCATTTCAGGAAGTTTCTGGAATAGCACTTCGCTAATATCATCCAGTCCCAACTGGTAACTGCGTGCCAGTTCCAGGTTGAAATAAAAGAATCGGGTTGCTTTCACAGAATCCATGCCGCCAGCCATCTTCACCAGATCCCGATTTACCCACTCCCGCGCCAGGGTGTGGTAGGTGAAGCGATAAATTTGTTCAAGCACACTGTACATAGCGGGATTGTAAAACCGTTTGTACAGAGAATTACCTTCATTATCCTGTTTCGTAACTCTTTCCCGAAAGATCGGTTTTTCAAACGCGCTGCGGGAAAAAGCCTGCCACATTGGGGAGAGTGCTCCGTTCTTCAGGGCAATTTGAGTTTGAATGAAGGGAACATCATTAAGTAAAAAGAAGCCGCTTTCCCGCGCTTGAGCAAACAAAACGGAATCGGATAAAATAAGGGCCAGCCCAATAGCTCTTGTCTCTGCTTTCGAAATGTACCGGGTGCAAAAATGTGAGAGGTTATCTGGTTCCTGAAGTAAAGTTTGCGCATCCTGCGCTAAAGATTTGAGTTGTTCGGGAATCCCCTTTTGCTCTAAAAACTGTCCCAAAGTTGTGACAGCTTCCGCTCTCCGTCCCAGTCTGAGGTAAAGCAACGATTTGTAAAACAGGTAAAAATTGCCCTCCATCAGTTTGCGATATTCCTGATAGGCCTGGATTAACTGGCTTGCCAGGGTATCGGATAATTGGCGGTAAATGGAAAGCATCCGGCTCTGTCGGTAGGTACTAATTAAAGCAGGGAGTAACTGGTTAGGTGGAATCCGGGAGAGGTCCTGTTGCACCACCGTTTTTACAATGGTATGATAATCGTTCAAACGGAACTGACGGAAGAAGTAGAAATCCTCCAGTTCTCCCTGCGGTTTGGAATGGCATCCCAAACACCCCCAGATCATCCATCCTAAAAAGAACCAGAGAAAAAATAGAATTCGATTCCCCCTACCACCCAATTGCATTAATACACTCCTGTAGCCTTGATTGTGCTAACCAGTTCCTTAGCGCGATGATAGTTCTGTTTAAAATCCGTTTTTAACGGACTGTCATTTCCCAGCGCTTCATAATCGTGAATAAATTCCACCAGATGGTCCAGGGCTTTTTCCCGATACAATCGTGCCAGATCGTATTTATTTTTTTCCTGATAATGAAAAAATAGGCGCTGGGCAATTTCTCCCCGAAGAAACTTGATGCGCATATACACTTCTTTTTTCTTTTTCATAGGCACATGGGCCATATAGGCCGTGGCCACATCAGCATATTTCTCCAGAGCTTCCTGCAAAATCGCACGGTATTCTTCCGAATTGGGATCCAGTTTTTCGCTGTAAAGCATTCTTGCCTGAGCGGCCAGGAATAACAGGTTGGGGTTGTACTGTGCCTGCTTGTTTCCCACAAAAATTTCGTTATAAGCTTTTACGGCATCCCGGTAACGCTCTTCCTGAATATACATGTTAGCCAGGAGCAGGCGAGAGTTCACAAAATTGGGACTGGTGGCTTTAATGTCTTTCAAGAGATTGGCAAAATCTTCCGGGAGCACCTGGCCGGGATGGGTATTCACCCACTTTTTCACAAAATCGTACGGATCTTTCAAAACAATTACTTTCCGAAAAGAACCCCGGGTATTCGCAGTGTTCAACGATTCTTTTTTCTCCAGAGAACCCGAACGAGCCACTATCGTAAATACCCCTTTGGGAAGCTTAATGTGTAGAGGGGAGGTTCCTTCGGCCACCTTTTTTCCACGAATATCCAGGATAGTAATCTGAGCATCCGGAACATCAGTACTTACCGTCCATTCGTATCGTAAGGGGATGGTAAGCCGAACCGGGTTCCTGGGATTATCCAGATTCTCATCGCTAAAATTAAAGTTACCATTTTGATAATTAAGGGCCGAGATAACCAATTTGTAAGGTTCACCTGGAATAAGATTGTAATTTTTAAACACCACTTTACCATTCAGGTCGGTGACTCCCTTATTTTGCGCCTGACCACCCACCAGCTCAACCGAAACGTTGCGAATGGGGCGACCGGTGTCGTCTTCTATCTGCACCACCAGCGTATGCTGGCGGGGACGAAGAACCACCGGATAGGTAATATCCATATCATCAAAATTGATGGTAAACGTTTGCCGATCGAAAAGTCCTTTTTTGAAAAAGGTAAGTTTGAGTTTGCCCGGTCGTGGAACCTGGACGGCCGCCAGTCCGTCAGCATCTGTTTCGGCGAGCAGTTTATTTCCCCAATAAATTTGGACTCCCTGAAGCTGGGAACGGGACACCCCTTGCTCCGCCTTCACTTGAATCTGGTAATAAAGTGGTTCCAGAATAACCCGATAGATTCGTTTCGATACGGTGGGGTCCAGATGAATCTTAGCCTCCTGGAAAAAATCTGTACGAACAACCAGAGAATCGTTCCAATCGGCATTTTTAATTTTAATTTTCTTTTTGGTGGAGTCCGTTTCCGCAATAATCTTGCCTCTTAAAATCACCTGAACTTTACTTTTTAACGGAATACCACCCGTTTGAAATACCAGATGAATAGGGACATCTCCGTAATTTTCAACTTTTTTATCCTGCGTTTTATCCTGTGTTTTCTCTTGCTTAGCAATTTGCAAATGTTTCTTTTGTTGTTGCGTATCCGGAGGTACTGGTTCGGGAGTCACGCTATGTTGAGTAGTATCCACAATGGAATACTGCGGTTCGGGGAAGGCAGAGTCGATGCGATATTTTTCCTCGCAAGAGGTGAAAAACAGGAAAAAAAACATCAGTCCCCAGAATGCCATCCATTTTTCGACGCTCGCAGATTTCATACTCACCTCAATTATGGGTTCGGATTGTAGCGTTTACTCAAATACAGGCCCGGTTCAATTTCTTCAATCCAGCCTTCCTGGAGGTAATATTCCAGGTTTTTCCGGGTGTTCTCTTCGGTATTGTTGGCACGGATTTCATCCAGCAGCTTCTTAAACTGAGCAAAAGTGAATTTTTCGTGGCTCATCAGAAAATCTTCCAATCGCCCGGTGCCTCGAGCACCCATCGCATCCTGTAGAATGGGCCTATCATCATTTCCCAGTTGATCCTGCGCTTCAGACTGCAAGGTAGGATCGAAACCGGGCAAAGGAGACAACAACACATCCCCAACATCCACATCACGATGCAATTTCGCTTTCACCATCAGAGAGGTCCGATTGTAATTCGCCAGATTAAAAGTGAGCTCCTGATCCAGATCCGGATCCAATCCCCGGTCAATAACAAAACGACCATTCTGGTCGGTCAATACACTTACCTCACTAACTGTCTCGGTAACCTTCACGCGGGGAAGGGGTTGCTTTGTTTTGGCACAAATGACCCGACCAATAATCCGGGTGGGACGATACACTAATTTTAACTGAGTTACCTCTTCGCTGTTTTTAAAAACAAAATCTTGTTGAAGGGGAATAAAATTGGGAGAGCGGACGAAAATTTTGGCCTCTTTTGTTTTAATCCCCTTGAGGACAAAATTGCCCTGTTCATCTGAATAGGTAACCAGGCTGTCCCGCCCGGAATTGTACTGTACCACCACCTTCGCTTCGGGAACCGCTTTCAGTTCAGCGTCATATACTACACCGCGAAGCTTATATCCACCACCACATTGTACAAAAGTTAATAAAAATATAAACAGGATAAGATTCACCAGGAATGGCTTCATTTTATCCTCCTCCATATCGACATTTTTGATGGATACAAATCGAATGCCATCCCCGGGTAATAAGAAGATAAATACAACAATAACATACAGTTGCATAAAATATGGAGAGTGTGTTAAAATAACACCATGTTTCTTTTATGAAACATATATTTCGGGAGATGTTTACAAATAGCAACAGATTCCAAGACAGGATATGAAGAAAAATTTAAAATATGTAATCAGGAAATCATTGGGGACTGGAAAAACAATACTAAATTGGGGGTGACAAAGAAAGGGAGATGGAACCCGAATCCACCTCCCTTTTTCATATTAATTTCCACTATGCAACGGTTCAAAATTAATAAAATCGGCATGATGAACCAGAATCCCTTCAGTGCTGCGCCATCGGCCGTCTCCCTCTCCCGCGTGAACAGCGATGATATGCTGAACTTCCACCGGCAGGTCTTCGGCAAAAGCCAGAGCCGTTCCGGAGAAAGGATGGCGGACATGCTTGCCTTCATACGATTTCACGAACTCGCCATCTTTCTCCACATATTCCAGAATCTTACCAATATCGTGGAGCAAAGCACCGGCAAGCAAATAATCCAGATTGATGGGCATCCGATCGCCATAAATTTCCTGCAAACCTTTTGCGCTCTGGTAAGCAACCTGAACGACACCCCGTACGTGTTCCACAAAATTAGCCGGACACGGTTTTATCAACAATGTGAAAGGCATCCGCAGCATATCCCGGGGTTGCATCCCGCGCAGTTTCAGCGCCCGTTCCCACACCCGGATAACCTTCTCTTTTAATTTCTCATCCTGAATCAAATTTATTTCCGGTAACAATTCCATCAACTGCTCGCGCATACATGATCTCCTTTGTTTTGATTATTCCACACACCTTTAAGAAGGCAAAATATATCAAAAACAATAAAGTCTTTCCACTGTTTTGAAAAATTTGCTTTTTCGAATAGATTAAAAAGGAAAATTTGATTCTT
>CAZBWV010000041.1:0-22793 GCA_964495805.1 uncultured Calditrichaceae bacterium | reverse complement strand
GATACCAAATTTTACTCCCGGTACACTTTGTACCACTGCTTCGTACAAATCCTCCACACTTTTAATAAAATGGGTGTGACCTAAAATAAAATTCGTCTCTTCCGGTTTTTCGATGGGAATAACTTTAATTTCCATCGTCATCTCCTTGGATTTTATTTTTAAATTTAATATTTTTAATGAACTATTGCAATTACTTCCTTGGAATGATGGCTTTTCACCTTAACGCAAGGTAAACAGAAAAAATTCTTTCAGGAAACGGTTTAAGTTGATTGGGTTTTGAATTTCACACGGCATTTTTTGACAGGGGATACTTTATCATTCCCACCGAGCCACGAAACAATGGAGGTAATCATTAGAACATCTTTTGACCCCTCGACTCCGCTGCGCTCCGCTCGGGGTGACACGTTGTTTAGTTGTCATTCCGACTTGAGCGACGAACGTAGTGAGGAGCGGAACGGAGGAATCTCAGGAGAACAAAATCCTTATTAAATATTTTTGACAGGATGAACAGGATTTTTTGATGAGATTCCTCCGTTCCGCTCCTCATTGCGTTCGTCGCTCCAGTCGGAATGACAGCTGGCTGCCGTGTCACCCCGAGCGGAGCGATAGCGGAGTCGAGGGGTCTCCTTTCCATTCGGTTTGCCCTGAAAAAAATGGACAGGATGAACAGGATGAGACAGGATTAGGAATTGACAATTTTACTGAGTTAGAAAAACAACTTAATAATTAACACCGCGGCTTTAGCCCGGTGAATTGAGAAAGAAAAAAGAATGGTGTCTTCCTGAGATTCCTCCGTTCCGCTCCTCACTGCGTTCGTCGCTCAAGTCGGAATGACAGCGAGCTGTCATGTCACCCCGAGCGGAGCGATAGCGGAGTCGAGGGGTCTCCTGAGATTCCTCCATTCCGCTCCTCACTACGTTCGTCGCTCCAGTCGGAATGACAGCTGGATGCCGTGTCACCCCGAGCGGAGCGATAGCGGAGTCGAGGGGTCTCATTTCCATCTGGTATTCCTTGAAAAAAGAATTTTTGGACAGGATGTACAGGACGGAACAGGATTTTTTGATTGATTTTATTTTTATTTTATCCTGAAAATCCTGTTCATCCTGTCTAAAAAAAATCCACCTCCCGGAGGGTTGTGCTGAGCTTAAGGAGCTGTTCTAAAAATCAAACCGATTTTTCAGATTCCACCTCACTTAATCCCCACTCCCGCGCCAGATGATCCGGCACATCCACAACCATACGCAGCATGGCTGTGGAAAGTGTTTTTCCCTGAGCATCGTGACGCAGAGTACGGGTTCCGCCACCACCCAGTGCATTGTGCAGCAAAAAATTCAGCGCATGGATGTTGGGCAGTTCGAATCGTTCCACTTCCCCCATACAAATGCCGGCAAAATGTTCTTTTACCCGCTGCGGAGTTAATACTTCCTTTAAAAACGGATAATATTCCGGTTTGTAGGCAATAACCCCAACATTGGCGGTATCCCCTTTATCCCCGGAACGTGCATGAGCCAGTTTTAAAAGCTGTATTTTCATTATTCATTTTCTCCCTGGTTTTTATGCGCACATTTCTCCTATTTTCCTGCCACTATCCCAAACTTACTCCCTCATCGGGGCATTTCCGCCACATCCACAATGGGCGTCACCAATTCCTTGGGAATGAGTGCTGGCCAGAAAGCCACCACTTCTTTGGGTTTGGGACGTCCGCTACCAAAACCGGTTACCGTGGGTGGACCGGTAAGCACCAGCGGAATCATCTCCCGACTGAAGCGTTCCATGTGTTCCTTGTTGTAACCCCTCACCCCAATCTGAAGTACCACTTCATTGGGATCGTCGATGGGATGGGAAAGCGGGCCGTGACAGGCGTTGTACCCTAAAAATTCGGTATGAATTTCCTCAAATTCCAATCCCAGATAACGAATTCGTTCCCGGATAATCTCATCCGCTTTGCGTGCTTTTTCCAGCGCATCGGGCCAGGCGTAAGTCAGATGTCCAATACAGGTCCAGCCATCCGCATAGGAGATGGAAACCTTATAGAATGGCGTGGGTTGCTGTCCACGAATGCCAGATACCCGTACCCGATCCTTGCCTTCCTGCTCCAGCTGGACGCTGGTAAAATCTGCTACCACATCGGGAGTGATGTAGGATTTCGGATCGCCCAGTTCGTACACCAGCTGCTCCTTTACCGTTTGAAGATTGACTACCCCACCGGTATTCTCATGTTTGGTCACCACAAAAGTGGCATCGGGACGGGCTTCGATAATGGGAAAACCAATGTTAGCAAAGTCTGGCACATCCTTCCAGCCAGCCAGGTAATTTCCCCCACTCACCTGCGCACCGCATTCAATAATATGTCCGGCAATGATGCCAGCCGCCAGCTTGTCGTAGTCGTCTTCCTGCCAGCCAAATTCATAAATCATGGGTGCCAGGGTCAGTCCGGTGTCGGTTACACGACCGGTAATGATAATCTGAGCTCCTTCCTGCAATGCCTGCACCACCGGCCGTGCGCCCAGATAAACGTTAGCGCTGTACACCCGGTCCCGCACTGTGGATAATGGTTCACCGGTATCCATGTGCCGTAATTCCACACCGTTGCGCAAAAAATCATCCAACCGGTTCATGATATCGTCCCCGTGCACCACCCCAACTTTTAAGCCCCGGATGCCTAACCTGGCTGCCACTTCAAAAATGGCATCCCGACAGGCAATGGGATTTACCCCACCGGCATTGGTAATTACCCGGATGTTCTTCTCCACCAAATCCGGCAAAAGCTCTTCCATCAGCGGAATAAAATCCCGGGCATAACCTAACTTCGGATTGCGCATGCGCTGTTTTTCCATGATGGACATGGTGACCTCAGCCAGGTAGTCCATCACCAGATAATCGATGGGACCCTTGCGCACCTGGTCGATGGGGGCATCGATGCGATCGCCCCAGAAACCCTGTCCCGAAGCGATGCGGATGATCTCTTTACTCATGTTGACCTCATGTTTTGTAAGTGTGCTGATCTTCAATTTCCGAAAGCTTGTCTGCAAATCGCGTGAGTTGTCTCAAATCCTGTTCTGTGTCCTTCCCCTTCCCGGGGACCATCACTTTTTCGGATTCCTGAAATTCAATATACACTCAAAATCAAGCAGGAATTAGCAAATGATTTTTTGAACAAGCTATGTGAGTCACCTCCGGGGAAATGTTTTGCTGCCCCAGAAAGGTTTTATTTCAAGAATTTGACTTTCCGGGAGGAATCCACTATTTTTCCGGATGGGTAACTGAAAAATTGCTGCTCTGAACCACAAAAGGGATTGGAGAGCTGGTGCTTCTGTCCGAAAATGCACGCACGGTGCTTCACCTGACACCGTATCTCACATTTTTCCTGAAAAATTATCTGCGAAGTCACCGTTATCTGCGGGAGATTGTTTTTTTGGTGGTGTTTCACATTTTTTTCTGGGGATTTCTGTACGGAAATCGTGCGGAGGATGCCATCTGGACCGTGTTTGGTGTGCTGGCATTGCTACTCAATCTGGTAACCGGTAGTTCGTTGTTTTTTCTGGAAAAAGGGAACGACCTTTACTTTTCGCTCATTCGGCCGTTCGGACGCATTCGTTTTTTTCTGGCCAAAGTGGTGCTCATTGTATTCATCGATCTGGCCTGGGTGTTATTTTTTGCCCTGATTTACGGTGTGCGCTTCCCGGAGGGCAATTATTTTTTGCTGCTTCCCGTGCGGATGGCGCTGATTCTGTTGCTGCTGGCGTTGTCCACCCTGCTCATCAGTTTCTCCTTTACCTATCGTCCCTACGTGGCCTGGCTGATTCTGCTGCTTCTGGTGTTCGGAAGTATTTTGAATAAAACAGCACTGTTCCCACCCTCTGGTTTGCGGGAAGCGTATGTGTTGCTCACCCTCTTGCTACCACCGTTTCTGGAAATCATCTTCACTGCAGTTTCGCTTCGTCCGGGAATGTGGCAGAGTGTTTTTTTATTGGTGGCAGCCGGCCAAATCGGGCTGTATCTGTGGCTTAACCTGCGGTTCCTGCGCCGGAAAGATTTTATCGATTAAAAATCCTGACGGGCAATTTTTTTCAGAGAACACTTTCTTTAATAAATTTTCGTTCTATATTTTGAACATCATGCAGTGATGCAGCGATTTTTCAACCACACACAAGCCCGGATGGTTCGTCCCTCCGGAAAATCCCCGACTATCCGGGTGTTTTTGACCATTAAAGGGAAAGGAGAAACAGATGGATTTTCGACTGACCGACGAGCAAATTGCCATTCAGCAGATGGTACGGGACTTTGCCCGAAAAGAGATTGAACCTCACATCATGGAGTATGATGAGAAAAAGCAGTTTCCTTTAGAAATTGTCCGAAAATTAGGGGAGTTAGGATTGCTGGGCATCATTTATCCGGAGGAGTATGGTGGTGCGGGAATGGGATATGTGGAATATGCGCTGATTGTGGAAGAGCTCTCCGCAGTGGACCCTTCCGTGGGACTCATTGTGGCTGCCCACAACTCCCTGGGCACATTTCACATTTACAACTTTGGTTCGGAGGAGCAGAAGCGGAAATATTTACCCCGTCTTACTTCCGGAGAGAGTCTGGCCGCCTGGGCACTCACCGAACCGGGTTGCGGCAGCGATGCCAAAGCGCTAAAAACCACCGCTGTACGGAAAGGAGACAAATGGGTACTGAACGGCTCCAAAACATTCATTACCAATCCCAATTTTTCCGATTACACGGTGGTAATAGCCCGCACAGACCCGGAGAAAGGGACGCGGGGAATTTCTGCCTTTGTGGTGGAGAAAGGGACTCCCGGTTACAAAATCAGTAAGAACCTGAACAAGCTGGGCATGCGCGCCAGCGACACAGCCGAGCTGTTTTTTGAGGACTGCGAAATTCCCGCAGAGAATATTTTAGGCAAAGAGGGCGAAGGTTTCCATCAGGCTATGGCCACACTGGACGGTGGTCGGATCAGCATTGGAGCGATGTGTGTGGGAATTGCCCGCGGTGCTTACGAACACGCCCTGCGCTATGCTCAGGAACGGGAAGCGTTCGGGCGAAAAATTGCCGATTTCCAGGCAACTAAATTCAAACTGGCGGATATGGCTACGGAAATCGATGCCGCCCGACTGCTCATTATGCGCGCTGCCTGGATGAAAGACAACGGGATGAATGTGAATCTGGAATCGGCAATGGCCAAGCTTTACGCCAGCGAAGTGGCAGTGCGCGCCGCAAACGAAGCCGTGCAAATCTACGGCGGTTACGGATTTATTAAGGAGTACCCGGTAGAAAAATTTTATCGGGATGCCAAATTGGGCACCATCGGAGAAGGGACATCGGAGATACTTCGCCTGGTTATTGCACGGGATATTCTAAAGCAAGCTCACACGGTGTAAAATATCGGGGGAACCGGGGATTTCGTGAAACAAACGGGAGTGGAAGGAAAGGGTGAGATGTTTCGCAGCAAATGTGGAGGGAGTAAATCGGAAGGCATGAACTAAAGCGGAGAAAAATATGGCACGTATTGGTTCCGAAATTCAAAAAGATAGCCAATTCCAGAAAAATGCTCAGAATTACCGGAAACTGTGGTCGGAATTGCAAGAGGTGGATGCGCAGGTGGAAAAAGGTGGAGGCGAGAAATACCTGCAGAAGATTCAAAAACAGGGGAAATTTCCGGTACGGGAACGTATCCGCCGCCTGATTGATCCCGACTCTTATTTTCTGGAAATTGGCAAATACGCTGCCCACGGCATGTACAGGGAGTATGGCGGTGCCCCTTCCGCAGGCACCGTGTTTGGCATCGGGAAAATCCATGGGCGAGATGCCGTGATTGTGGTGAACGATCCCACCGTAAAAGCCGGTGCCTGGTTTCCCATGACCTGCAAGAAAAATCTGCGAGCACAGGAAATTTCCATGGAAAACCGCCTGCCCATTGTCTATCTGGTGGATTCGGCAGGGATCTTTCTGCCCCTGCAGGAAGACCTGTTCCCGGATAAGGAGCACTTCGGCCGAATCTTCCGGAATAACGCCATCATGTCCTCCATGGGAATTCCCCAGATAGCGGCCATCCTGGGCAATTGTGTGGCAGGTGGTGCCTATTTGCCCATCATGAGCGACGAAGCGCTGATTGTAGAAGGAAACGGTACGGTGTTTCTGGCTGGCGCCCATCTGGTTAAAGCGGCGATTGGTGAGGAAATCGACAATCAGGAACTGGGCGGAGCCATTGTGCACAGCGAAATCAGCGGAGTGACCGATTACCGCGTTCCCAACGAAGAGGAAGCACTGAAGCTGGTCAGAAACCTGTTCGAAAAATTCGGACATTTCCCCAAACAGGTGTTCGACCGCAAAGAACCGGCGCCCCCGGCATTCGATCCGGAAGAGCTATACGGCATCATTCCGGAAGACCGCAGCCGACCTTACGATATGTACCAGGTACTGGCACGGATTTTAGACAACAGCGAACTGGATGAGTACAAAGCAGGGTACGGAAAAACCATCATCACCGGTTACGGACGGATTGATGGATATGCGGTGGGAATTGTGGCGAACCAGCGGCTGGTGGTAAAAAATCGCAAAGGAGAGATGCAAATTGGTGGCGTGATCTATTCGGACAGTGCGGACAAAGCCGCCCGTTTTATCATGAACTGCAACCAAAAACGAATTCCCCTGGTGTTTTTCCAGGATGTTACCGGTTTTATGGTGGGCAAAAAGGCTGAGCATGGTGGAATCCTGAAAGATGGCGCCAAACTGGTGAATGCAGTGGCCAATTCCGTGGTGCCCAAATTCACTTTTATTGTTGGAAACAGTTTCGGAGCGGGTAACTACGCCATGTGCGGGAAGGCATACGATCCCAGATTGATTTTTGCACTGCCCACAGCCAACATTGCAGTGATGGGCGGACACCAGGCCAGCCAGACGCTGCTTTCCATTCGCATCTCTCAGCTTAAAAAACAGGGCAAAGAAATCTCCGAACAGGAAAAGAATCAATTATTGGAGGATATCAAAAGGCGGTATGCTGAGCAGATGCACCCCCTATATGCTGCGGCACGATTGTGGGTGGATGGCATTGTGCCGCCCACGGAAATTCGCCGAATCGTTTCCACCGGCATCCGCATGGCCGAACACAACCCGGATATTCCGCGATTCAATCCCGGCGTAATTCAAACCTGAAACACTGATTCCCAATTTTCACAACACCAAACGCCCTTCCTCAGGGCGTTTTTTTATCCCCCCTCTCCCCCAATCTTATCTTTTTTCTTTTGTCTTTTTTCTTTTGTCTTCTTTCTTTCCCTTCTTCCCTTTAACCACATCACCTGGTACGGTTCTACCATCAGTTCCAGTTGCCCCTGCTGCGCCTGGTAGGATTTTCCGGTTAACAGGTCCCGCCACCGCCAGGCGATTAATCCGCCTTCAGCCACCCTGACTCCCCAGCGCTGGGGCTTTGAGGTCACATTGGTTATTGCCACAATCTGTTCCTGACCGTGGGCAGCAGTCCGCACTACGGTAAACGTACCCGGACTAACCGATAGGATGCGCTGCTCCGCATTGGGATGGAATGCCGCTTCCTGTACCCGATGGCGAATAAGTGCCACCAGTCCCGTTGCCACCTGATGGGTGGTGGTGGAAGCGTCGCGCAAAAGGCGAATCAGCCCGTCCATATTCAAATTTCTGCGATTGATGCTGCGGGTTTGCTGCTCTTCCAGCACCGCATCCACATCGTTGCGGGAGCCCAGCAGGCCGTGCAGATAAATACCGGGTACACCCATCATAACCAGGGCAATCGCCCGGGAAGCCAGGTACCGACGCACCTTTTGCTCTACCGGCTC
Organism: uncultured Calditrichaceae bacterium; assembly: GCA_964495805.1. Taxonomy (GTDB): domain Bacteria; phylum Calditrichota; class Calditrichia; order RBG-13-44-9; family RBG-13-44-9; genus JALXCH01. The sequence continues at coordinate 14,979 of CAZBWV010000041.1, read as the reverse complement.
TCCATCCCGGTCGTTGTTGAGCGCATTCCACCAGGTGACATTCAATTCATAGGGACTCACTGTTCCGTCCCCGTTGTCTTTGTAGGAAATAAATCCCCCGTTTTCCACCACACGCAAAGCAAGTGCATCAATTTCCTCACTGCTCAGGATGTTCTTGACCGCCATGACTCCGATGCCATCGTGGGAATCCAGAAAGTTAAAATAAGTGGCCTGGGGCGAAACGAATTTTAACGAAGCTGCCCATTGAGTGAGCCTGCTGGCATCCCCGGTGTGGAAGGCATGCAACACCAGCGGTGGCAAAGCAAAATTGTACACCATCTGGGCTTCGTCGTAACCGTTGGAGAAATAGCGCACGTTCTCCTCGTGGGGCACATTGGTTTCGGTAATCAACGCCACGTGGGGTGCCACCACATCCAGCACGTCGCGAAACAGCCGGATGATGGCATGGCTTTGTTCCAGGTGCACGCAGCTGGTTCCCAATTCTTCCCACAGATACGTCACCGCATCCAGCCGGATGATATCCGCACCGCGACGCACATAGGTGAGTAGAATATCCACGATCTTTAACAGCACCCGGGGATTTTTAAAGTTCAGGTCTATCTGATCGGGGGAGAAAGTGGTCCATACCAGTTTAGGTCCGTTCAGCGTCTGGAATGTGCTCAACACGTCACTGGTGCGCGGACGAACAATCAGTTTCAGATGGTCGGGAGAAATTTCCGAACGGGTGTCGAACACCGAAAAGAAATCCACATATTCGGGATTCTGATTTAAAAACTCCTGGAACCAGCGGCTCTCCGCCGAAACATGGTTGAACACCCCATCAAACATCAGTTTAAAATCGCGTTTCATGTCCAGAATATCGTCCCATGTGCCCAACTGCGGATCGACCTGTTCAAAATCAATCACTGCAAATCCCCGGTCGGAGGAATAGGGGAAGAAAGGCAACAGGTGGATGGTATTAAACACCCCTTTTAAATAACGACTGGTCAGTTTGCGCAAAGTCACCAGCGGCGATTCCCCGACACGCCTCACCAGATCACCGTAGGTAATCAAAATCACATCCCGCTCGGTAAACCGATCTTCCGGGCGGAACTGCTTCTCCCACTCCAGCATAAGAGGGGTTTTGTAGGCATAATAAACCTTCATCAACCGGGACAATTCCCGGTATATTTCCTCCACATGTTCGTTTCCGTAAAGAGATTCAAGTTTTTGCCGGATTCGTTGTTCGGCACTGCGGGGAATTTGTAGCAGTGGGCGGTGGAAATCCGGGCGTGCGCTGTGAAATCGGATAAATTCAGCGGTGGATATTTTCCCGGTCATGACTTCTGCCCATAGCTTTTGATGGCTTCCTGACAGGTGGAAAAAATTTGCAGGATTTTATCCAGATGGGTAATCTTCAGCACCTCCTGCACAAACGTGTGAACCTCCGCCAGGCGGACATCCCCCTGTTTGCTGCGCAGGGAGGCAATCTGCGAAACAATGGCTCCGATTCCGCTGGAATCGATTCGTTCCGTGGCACTCATGTCCAGCACCAGCCGCACCTCTCCGGATTCGGTAAATTGCTTCAGCAGGTCAATGAGTGCATCGGCATTTTCGCGGGTTAACCTGCCCGGCACCCGGATGCATACCACCTGTTCTTCCGGATATTTTTCAATTTGAAATTCCATTCTTCCGCTCTTTTTGAAAATAAATTAATGAGAAAATCGGGTGAGCTAAAGCACTAATTTGGAAGCACGGATCAGCAACCGAAAATGCCGAAAACCAGAAGACGCTAAAATTCCCCGGAAAACAATTTTAATCGGAATGATGGACGAAACCGGGCATCGAAAAAGTTAAATCGGAAATAAAAGAGACTGAACAAACACAGGCCCAAACGATACCTCCTGTGCCATCCCCCATTTTTCCTCAACAACCTCCCCGACAACCTTAACCCTCATTCTTTTACGCCCCTATGACGTTCTCCCATCTCCTTTACCCTATCCCTCCTCATTTTACATTTTACATTTCAATTTCCCTATCTACCCGATTCCCCTTATCCCCCACGCCTTTCGCTCTCATCACTCCAGGGTTCCTCTGTCCGGAGGTTGCAATTGTTCTTGCCGTGCACCGGGAAATGAATTATAATTGATTTCTATTTTTAAATTGCGTGAGGAAATAAGATGATTTCAGATAGATTGCCGCAGAACTTACTGGACAAATACCACTGGCTTCAGCAAAAACTGGTCGAATACGGGCATGTTGCTGTGGCATATTCCGGCGGAGTGGATTCCACGCTGTTGTTGGTAGTTGCCAGGGTGCTGTTAGGAGACAACGTGTTAGGATTGATTGCCGACTCTCCTTCCCTTCCCCGAAGAGAACTCCGGGAAGCCACTGAGATTGCCCGAAAACATAACCTGCCCTATGTGGTACTGCCCACTCATGAGGTGGAGCAGGAGGATTACCTGCGGAATCCGGTGAACCGCTGTTATTTCTGCAAGCGTGAATTGTTTACTGAGTTTCTGGATTATGCCCGTTCGCACGGCTTCCCCTACCTGCTGGAAGGTACCAATGCAGACGATGCGATGGATTTCCGTCCCGGTCTGCAGGCCATCCAGGAGCTAAAAGTGGTAAGTCCGTTGAAAGAGGTAGGGTTGCACAAGCAGGAAATCCGGCAACTGGCTCAGGCTCTGGGACTGGAGAATTGGGACAAACCGGCACAGGCCTGTCTGGCTTCCCGATTTCCACCCGGAACCCGAATCACCCTAAAAGCTTTGCGACAGGTAGAAGCGGCGGAAGATTTTCTGTTACAGATAGGCTTCCGGGTAGTACGGGTGCGTTATCATGGGAAATTAGCGCGCATCGAAGTGGGAGAGGAAGAAATCTCACGTCTTTTGCGCAAAAACGTTCGCAGAGTGGTTACGACTCATCTGCGTAAGTTAGGATTCGAACAAATTACTGTGGACCTGCAGGGTTATCGCAGCGGCGGTCGGAATGTCTCTCCGGTAAGTCGAAAGGAGGCCCGTCATGCCTGATTATCCCTTTCGTACCTTGAGTTACCCCATCTTCGGGCGTTACCCGGAGGTGGAGGCACGGACGGTGTGGGTTCCTGAACAGCTTTTTCGGCAATTCAGCAAACAAACCGACCGCTGGGAGCAGGCTTTTGAAATAGTACAGCGGGAATTATTCCCCCACGAACCGGTAGCCTGGGCGGAGCAGGTGCATAGCCACGGTGTGGCACTGGTGGCATCTCCCGGTCAGTCCCATAGCGCCGACGGACTGGTTACCGACATTCCCGGTTTGTTTCTGCTCATCCGTACAGCGGATTGTGCTTCGGTGATGATTTATGATCCGGAGCACCGAATTGTGGCGAATCTTCATGCCGGCTGGCGGGGAGCACAGGAAGGCATCATCCCGCGTGGCATCTCCCTGATGCAAAGGACTTTCCACAGCCAGCCATCCCGTCTGTTGGTGGCTGTCTCTCCCACGATACGGGATTGCTGCTACCAGGTAGGGCCGGAATTTCGGAATTATTTTGCCGAACAGTATTTTGTTCAACGAAAAGGGAAAATATTTCTGAATTTACCCCGGTTGCTGAAACACCAGCTAATTGAATCCGGTGTGGGCGAAGGGAACATTCAGGTTGTGGAACATTGCACATTTTGTCATCCGAATGAATACCCCTCCTACCGACGGACTGGCTCGGCTAACCGTATGTTTCATCTGATTCGAATGAAAAAGGAGGTGACCTTATGAAACAAATTCTTTTTGTGTTGCTTGTGGCAGGGCTTTTTCCCGCCTTGCTAACGGCTCAACCCGCCACCCAGGCGGGGAATAAATACGTTGAACTTGAGCTGCAGAGCAGCCCGTTTATTTCCGGTGGATATTTCCTGAAACCGCAGCTGGCTCTGAGCGCCGGTGTGGCGGTGGCGTTCAACGGAGAGCTGGAAAGCAATGGCTTCTCCCTGCGGCTGGGCATGGACCGTTACCTGAGCACCGCAAAGCTCACACCCGTTTTAGGCGGGTACGCCCGTTTCGATATCAATCCCAACTCCCTGGGCAGTGCCGGTTACAAAGGCGCCATGTTTATTTTAGGGGGCTATTGGGGACTGAACTATTTTGTCCTGCCCAATCTGGCTGTGGGAGGAAACTTAGGCGGTGAGTTTCAATTTAATTCCCCCGAAAACGCGGACAGTTCGGTTAATTTGCTCACCATTACCTCGGGCATTCGCATCAAATTTTTCTTTTGATGCAAGTTTTGCGATGGAACACCGGTTTACACCGGCGGTGCGGTAAATTGTGCGGAATTGAATGTGAACTTCAAAAATAAGAGGAGTAAACGATCTTGGATCTGGTGAAAGCAATTGTGCTGGGTGTTTTGCAGGGATTATCGGAATTTCTTCCCATCAGCAGTTCCGGGCATCTGGTGCTGGCGGAAAACTTACTGAATTTTAATCAGGGTGGACTGGCGTTTGAAGTGTTTGTGCATTTCGGTACGCTACTGGCCGTGGTCTGGGTGTTCCGACGGGATATCGTTAAAATGATTCTGGCCATACCGGGCATCTTTCGGTTGGGAAGCTCCAACCTGCCACCGGAAACGAAGGAGTATGCCCTGCTGGATGTTTACATCATTATCGGCTCCATTCCCGCTGCCGTAATTGGCCTGCTGTTCGAAGATGCCATCGAAGCACTATTTACCAGTTCACTGCTGGTTCTGTTTATGTTGTTTGTCACCGGTCTGATTATGTGGAGCTCCCGCTACACGCGGGAAACACGGGAAAATATGACGGGTTGGCACGCCTTGCTCATCGGCATTGCTCAGGCTTTTGCTATCATTCCGGGCATCTCCCGTTCCGGTTCCACCATCGTCAGCGGTTTGTGGATGGGACTCAAACGGGACCAGGTAGCCCGGTTTTCTTTCATCCTGTCCACACCGGTTATTTTCGGGGCAACCGTGCTCAAACTGAAAGATCTGCTCGAAGCACCACCCCCTTCTTCGGAAATCATGAATCTGGTGCTTGCCACCATCGCCGCTGCCGTTTCCGGTTACTTTGCCATTATCTGGCTACTGGATTTAATCCGAAAACAAAAACTGGAATGGTTTGGCGTGTATTGCATTGCGGTAAGCCTCATCGGCCTGAGCCTGATTTATCTGGTTTAAATGTGCGCTTTGCTTTACCCAAAACTTGAAACTACAGGCTGTGAACCTTCTACCGTTAACGTAAACATCAGGGAACAACCATGCGCTGGGGAATTACCTGCTTTTTTGAACATCGGCAGGATTTTGCCATGATTGCTGAGATTGCTCCGCAGTTTCCGGTGGAATATATTGAAATCCGCGGTGAACAACCATTTTTTGCTCCGGAAGTACTGGATGAGACCGACCTGCGCTTCTTTCGTGAAACCATCGGGAAAGCGGGCGTTCGGGTCACCCTGCATGCCACGTTTTACGATATCAATCTGGCTACGATTAACCAGGATGTTCGGGAAGGCGTGCTGCGCAGCTACGGGAGATATCTGGACTTAGCCCGGGAGATTGGAGCGGAAAACATGGTGGTGCACGCTGGTCTGTTACACAAAGATGCTGCGGGGATCGACACCCTGCGCAGGCTTGCCCGGAAAAACCTGGTGGAGAATCTGCGCTGGTTGGGGGATGAGGCACAGCGCCGGGGTGTACGCATTGCACTGGAAAATTCCCCACCCAACCGCAATTTGCTTATGGTACCGGATTGTGCCCACCACCTTTCCGTGCTGAAAGAAGTGGCACATCCCGCAGTGGGAGCGGTGCTGGATATGGCTCACGCGCATCTGCACGGCCTGGACCTGCTGGATTATCTTCGCTGCATTGAACCTTATCTCATCGAACTCCATGTGCACAATAACCATGGTCAGGAGGATGAGCATGCCGGAATGACCCGCGGAGAAATTGATTACGCAACAATTTTCCGGCGCCACCCGGTGAATGTTCCCGTGATTATGGAAATTCGCAACTTTCAGGAGGCTATGGAGAGCCTGGAATGGATTAAGAAGTTTCGGTAACCAGAGCTACCGGCGCTTCATTTAGCCCCACATTTGCCATGAACGCTCATTTTTACATCGGCATCGACCCATCAGGAAGTGACCACCGACCGTCCGGTTTGTGCGTACTGACCCGGAAACGGGAAATTGTGCGCCTGCAGCGCTGGTTCTCATTCAACGAACTCCCGGTGCTGCTTGATGAGTACGCACCGGACCAATGCCTGGTGGGTGTGGATGGGCCGTTGCAACCACCCCACGAACTGCACCGCTGCTGCTTTGAAGATAATTCCCGCTGCCCGCATCGGCAAACTACCCCTTACAAAGGTCGATCAGGGGAATACCAGCTCATTCGCATGGGATTTCCCTGCTTTCCCACTTCAAAAAACAGCTTTCTGCGGGGCTGGGTGCGCCGCTGTTTTGCTCTAAACGATTGGCTGGTTGCACAGGGATTTCCCATACTGGAAGTGTTCCCCTTTGCCACCCGCAGAATTCTATTCCCCACACTATCGGGGAAAAAACAGCAGCGGGCGTTCCGGGAACATCTGCAATGCCACCTGCAGGAATGGGGAATCCGATTCCCGGAATCGGAACATCTGTATTCTCACGACGAACTGGATGCCGTACTGGCTGCGGTCACCGTTTGGCTGCACGACCGGGGGAAAACGCAGCTCCTGGGAGATGAGCGGGACGGATGGATTGTAATTCCCCAAATTAACGGATTGGGCTAATTAACCGGAAATGAAGGCGTTAATAACACCCACACGGGATCATGGTCGCTGACGCGGTGCTCCTGCACCGTTCCGGCGGCAACCACCCGAAAACCCTTCACGAAAATATGGTCTAACTGCGACTTCAGGAACAGAAACCGGGCGGTGGTGCCCACCTTGCTGGTAGCCGACCGAAACCCATTTTGCCGAAACAACCGGGTTAATTTATCCCGGGTTCCGGAAAAAACGGTATTGAAATCGCCACCGATTACCACATGGCGATAGGAATCGGGAATGGTTTTTAGTAGCGAATCGGCCTGTGCCAGCCTTTTCTCGCTGGCGGTGAGCAGGGTAGCAGTGTGGATGCAATAAACAAGCACAGAGAGAGTGTCCATTCGCACCACTGCAGACACTGCAATGCGGCGGGTATGACCAACAGGTGCCTGATAAGGCAGAAGAAGTTTGTGGGCATGGTCCAGCGGCCATGGGGAGAGAATGGCGTTTCCGAAGTTACGATGTTTTTGCGGATGCACGGTGGCAGGGAAGTAAACGTAATTTAATTTCAGTATTTGCGCCAGGGTGTCCGTTGCCTGCTCGTTCATCTCCTGCAGCAACACAATATCCGCCCGGCGCAATTCCGGAATGCGTCGGAATGCTTCCGCCGCCTCCCGATACTTCTCCCCGTAGCGGATGTTCCAGGTAACCACTTTTAACGTATCTCCATGGGCAGGAAGCGTAGTGGCGTAACCGGCATGGTAAAACGGCCGGTCCGGTTCCAGATAATTCTGCGTGCGAAAGCAGGAGAAAAGCAACAGAAGGGCAGAAATGAATAACGGAATAAACGCTGTGAATCTCATGCTCAATCCGGTACCCGGCTTTTCTATAACGCCACATCAATGCCCAATCCGAACTGGATTTGCGACATGAAGGTTTCCTTATGATGCGTATAATTGGAGAAAAACAGTTCGCCTTTCGGGATTTTGCTCAGGAGAAACCGTCCCTGCAAACGCAACGCCACCGCATCGGTAAGGAAATAACGCAGCCCCAACAAACCGGCAAATGCCAGATGGGTTTCGCTGTGGTAGCGTTCGTCACTCGGTGTCAGCACCACTATTCCCACTGTTCCCCCGGCAAACGGTTTCAACCGGGTAACTGACCAGTCGTACAACAGGCCTCCCTGGTAGTAATCCACGGTAATATCACTAAGCGGGGATATTTCGGTGTGTTCCCCCACAGGTACATGATAATTCAAAGTGGTGGGCTGACGGTCGAAGGAGAGTTCCAGGAGCAGTTTGCTGCCCAACCGGTAGTCAGCAATCACTCCCCAGTTTCCGCTACCGCTTAACCCCAGCGCCGGACCGGGAGTAAACACCCCTTCCTGCTGGGTGGTCTCGTCCACCATCCCCCCAAACTGATATCCGCCCATCACCACAAACTCGAACTGGCGGGTAAAGCCAGACAGAGGCACCATCACCAGAAAGAAAAAAAGAAAAAGCAATGTATTCATAGAGCACTCCACTCTCGTTTTATCCGTTTAACCGGTTACGGTTGCTGTTAAAACATGACCGTGAATAATCCACGGAAACCGTTGACGCTTTGTTTAACGTCGGGATACTCGTCGTAGTGGGCATTGCGGTAATAGTTAAAATATTCCGCTCCCACCGCCAGATTGTGCCACACCGGGAAGTTGTAGGATACACTGGTAAGATGGAGGCGATCGTGACCCGGTGCGCCCTCGCGGGAATCGATGTAAAAAAAGTTGTGATCGAAATACAGAAAGCCGAATCGGGGATGTCGAATCTGAAAATCCGCTTTGGTTTTAAAGCCCCAACCAAAGTTGTAATTGCGTCCCTGGTAGGATTCCACATATTCGTTGGAACCGGCACCCATGATGATGCCTCCGGCATAAACACCACCGACCAGCGAAAAATCGCTGCCCAGGGGGAAGTGCCCTAACCACTCCGGCCCAAAGGACATGGCGCCGATTTTGAATATTTCCAGATCGATGTAATCGAACTGCTGAGAGATACCAATGAGATGGCGCTGATTGGCACCGGTATGCAGGTTTTTGCCCACCAGATTGGCTCGCGCCAGAATGGTAAGATTGCGTTCCACCTCGCCGCGACTGGTCCACATGCGGAAGGTGAAATAATCGAACGGCTTGCGATGACGCTCTTTCTCGAATGCATGGCCATAGTGCAGCGTAAGCTCGAAGGCAGGATTCAATCGGGATGCCTGATTGCTTATCCCTTCGGTTCGCCCCGCACTCCCAAAAGCAAAATATCCGGTGATGGGTAACCGCAAATGGTTGACAGAAGATGTGGTGCGAAACATCTGCCCGCTCACCAGCCGGTTAAAGCCGCCCATGGGATTAATCACCAGCGCAGTAAACTCTCGCCAGACGCGGTTGAATCCGCGCGCACGGTCATCCAGAATCTGCTCGGATAAACGGTGAAAGGTCTCACCTAATGCGATGCCACCGAAAGTGGTCATAACCAGATCATTGTAACTGGCATACTCACTTTCCATGAAAAACTCCCACATCAAACTGCCTGCCAGTGAAAAGGGAGCAGACTCCCAGAAATTAAACCCGTTACTCCGTGCCGCATTGAAATAAATGCTGCCATGGAATGGGTGCGCAAAGAAATTGACGCTAAATTTGTTCGGGTCCCACTCCATGCCGTGGCGCAAATTCGCCTCCACGGTACGCCAGCTAATGAAAAAGGAATAATTGTCCTCCCGAATATATCGGTTGAACCCCCATACAACCGCATTGGCAGCCATCATTTCGCCCACCGCAATAAGCGGACGACGGGGAGTCGCTGGAATGGAGTAAGAAACCGCCGTGGAATCCTGTGTACCTGCCAGCAATGCCTGGATGAATCCGATGAGGAACCATACACTGTATTTTTTCACGATGAATTCTCCGGAATTTAAACGATGTTATTTTAATTTCAGAATAGGTGATGTGCAAACTGAATTTAAGTTTTCTGGAAGGAAAGAGAACACAAAGGTTTCCCGTCAAAAGCGGGAAATATTTATTTTTCTAATGGGTAACGTGTTTACTGTTTAGAAAAGATGTAAATAATACTTGACATTAAGTAAACAATTCATTACATTACCAGAGAACTGAAAAGATGCTGCAACCAATGAAAAACCGCATTCGAGATTACCGATATTTAAATCAGGAAATGACTCAGCAGGAACTGGCCCGCCAGGTGGGCGTTACTCGCCAGACCATCATCGCCATCGAAAAAGGAAGTTTCAACCCTTCGGTCAAGCTGGCATTGAAAATTGCCCGGGTGTTTGGCGTCCGGGTGGAGGACCTGTTTGAACTGGAAGAAAAAGATTAATCGGAGAGAGCCATCATGGAAAAGCGACAATTTTTTCTACCGGAGAGCATGGGAAAAATTTTGTGGTTACTTCTGCTGGTGGTGGTACTCATGGTGGGCTGGCGACTTCCACTGGTGGTGCTGGTGGCTATTTTGCTCCTTTTTTTGCTTGCGCCATTGTGGCAGGAGTTCCGCCCACGCAGTCCCCTGGACGAACGACAGGTGTACATCAGTCATTTTTCCAGTCACATTGCTTTTTACGTATTTCTGGCATTGTTACTGTTCATTCTCATCTACCGGTATGCTCCACAGCACCGGAATCCGGAGTCGCACTGGTACGCACTGCTGCTTATTCCTCTGGTGGTCAAGTTCATGGTTAGCCTGTTTCAGAATTATGGTGCGCGTGCTGCTGCGCGGGGAATTGGCTTCTTTTTTGGATTTTCCTGGTTGCTCTTTGTACTGCTCTCCCATGGATTTCGGCTGGCATTTTTTATTGAAGCGCTACCGTTTGTGCTCATTGTAGGGGCAGCCTGGTTTTGCGGAAAACAACCGCTCCTTTCCGGTTTGTTTTTCATCTTGGTGGCGGTAGGATTGGCAATTTTCTTCCACGGGTGGTCACGATTCGATATTTTCATTCGCCTGCTCATGTTTACGCTGCTCCCGCTCCCGATATTGGTGAGTGGTGTAGCTCTGGTGTTTGCATCCCGGCAAAAGGAGGTATCATGAAACCTGTGATCTCATTTTTTCTGAACCTTTCCCTGCTCATCACAATCCTTTGCGAACCCGTTACTGCCGGGGAAGAGACGTTCGACCGCGTTGTTTTTTCTCTGGGGTTAAGCGGACACATTTTATTGGGTGTGGGTGTGGAACATGGTTTCAACCACAATCATGCTGTGCAGTTTACCGTCTATCCTTTGCTTCTGCCCGGCAAGGGATTCCCGTTTGCGCTGAGCACTGGTTACAGTTACTACTTCCATGGTTCCCGCTGGCGGGCAAAACTGGGTGGGGAGTTTGGTCTGCTGGTCAGTCCCCCGGACCCGGACAAACGTCGGGTGCTTCCGCTGCTCAGCCTGGTACCGGGTATTCAGTACCGATTTAACGATCAGCAATTTTTAACCACTCAGATATGGATTTCTTACTTCATGGGCAAGGCAAACGTTCCGGTCGCACCCACTGCCATCGAATTTCGCTACGGAAGGCAGTTTTAATGGGCTTGAGGAGATAAAAACGGGAGGGGATTATTGGAGCTGTTTGAGTAATTCTTTCCGATACAACCCGGTAAATTTTTCCTGAATTTCATCCCGAACCCGGCGGAACACCGCCAGAACTTCCCTTTCGCTACCGGTGGCTTCGGCCGGATCGTCAAATCCGATGTGAAGGCGGTGCCGTACCTTCCCGGTAAATACCGGACAGGTCTCCCGTGCATGGTCGCATACGGTAATGACGTAATCAAATGACACATGGACAAACTGTTCCACCGGTTTGGGATATCCCCGGGAGATATCCACTCCTACTTCCGCCATCACCTGCACCGCTTTGGGATGGGTTTGTTTTGCCGGAGCGGTACCCGCCGAATAGACTTCCAGCCTGGCGTCAAGTGCCCTCAGAAATCCTTCCGCCATCTGGCTGCGGCAGGAATTCCCCGTGCACAGAATCAATATGCGTAGCCCACCGGTACGGTGGGAATGTTCCGAATCGCCCATCTCTTCCTACAAATTTATTGAATACAACCAATCTCCACACTATATTAAAACTCTTTAAAACACGATCAAAGGAGTAATTTTATGAGCAAGATGGAAGAACTGGCCCGACTGGGTCAATCGGTCTGGTACGATTATATTCGCCGGGCGTTTATCACCTCCGGTGATTTAAAATTTTTGATTGAAGAAGGGCTGCGGGGAATAACCTCCAATCCTACAATTTTCGAAAAAGCCATTGCCGGAAGCTCCGACTACGACGCTGATCTACGACGGTTAATAAAAGAACACCGCTCTCTGGAGAAAATTTTCGAAGCGCTCACTTTTCAGGATATTGGCATGGCGGCTGATCTGATGCGGGAAGTGTACGATGCAACCAACGGACTGGACGGTTACGTGAGCATCGAAGTAAATCCCCACCTGGCATACGATGCCCGGCAAACCATTGAAGAAGCCACCCGAATTTTTACCACACTGAAACGACCCAATGTGATGATTAAAGTACCGGCGACCGAACCCGGACTCACCGCCGTGCAGGAACTGCTTGCCAGCGGAATTAACGTGAATGTCACCCTGATTTTTGGGCTGGAAAACTACCGTCAGGTAGCTGAAGCGTTTATTGCGGGACTGGAAAAACTGGCGGTCAGTGGTCCCAGTGTCCGCTGGGGACTGACTGTGTCCGAGATTGCCTCCGTTGCATCGGTTTTTGTCAGTCGGGTGGATACTGCGGTGGACCGCGAGCTGGAGGAACGCCATCATACCCGGCTTCAGGGGAAAATTGCCGTAGCCAATGCTAAAATGATCTATCAGGAATTTTTGAAAATTTTCAACAGCGACCGCTGGCGCCGGTTACAGGAACAGGGTGCCCGCAAACAACGAGTTCTCTGGGCCAGTACCAGCACCAAAAATCCCCGCTACTCCCCGATCCTTTACGTACAGGAACTCATCGGTCCGGAGACGGTAACCACCGTTCCCCCGGCAACCTGGGAAGCCTTCCGGAGAGACGGACAAATCAAGGAAACCCTGACTCACGGTCTGGAAGAGGCACAACACCAGCTTCAGGAGCTGGAAGAGCTGGGCATTTCGCTAACCGGCATCACTGCACAGCTCCAGATGGATGGGGTTCATGCGTTTATACGTTCCTACGAAAACATTCTGCGCAAAATTGAAGAAAAGGGAGAGAAACTCACCGCCGGTAAATACAGCGTCACCTCCCATCTTGGGAAATTCCAGCAAGATGTTCGCAATACGCTGCGCGAGATGCAAAACCAGCGGGTAATCCGCCGTATCTGGGAACACGACCACACAGTATGGAAGCCGGAGCCCACCGAAATCACCAACCGATTGGGCTGGCTGCACTGTCCGGAGAAAATGCGCACAGCCATCCGGGAAATCAACGATTTTACCGAAGAATTACGCCGGGACGGCTTTACTCACGCTCTGTTGTTAGGAATGGGTGGTTCCAGTCTGGCACCGGAGGTTTTCCGAAAAACGTTTGGCGTTTCTGCGGGCTATCTGGACCTGAGCGTGCTGGACAGCACCGACCCGGGAGCGGTTCTGGAACAGGCCAGCAAGTTAGACCCCGCCCGAACGGTGTACATTGTGTCCACCAAATCCGGTGGTACTGTGGAAACTCTTTCGTTCATGAAATATTTTTACACGCGGCTGGTACAGGAACTGGGCGTTCTGAAGGCCGGACAACACTTTGTGGCAATTACCGATCCCGGCAGCGGTCTGGAAGCCATGGCACGATCCCTGAACTTCCGGCGCATCTTTTTGAATGATCCGAACATTGGTGGTCGTTATTCAGCGCTTTCCTATTTTGGTCTGGTCCCTGCCGGATTGATTGGAATGAACCTGAATCTGTTGCTGAACCGGGCGGATATTATGCTATGCAATTGTGAGGGCTGTCAGCGCCCCGGCGAGGGGGATAACTCCTGCGCGTTTCTTGGTGCCGCCTTGGGAGAACTGGCTCGGCAGGGGAAAGACAAACTCACCCTGATTCTCTCCCCGCAGATAGAACATTTTGGCGTCTGGCTGGAGCAGCTTATTGCCGAAAGTACCGGAAAAGAAGGAAAAGGGATTCTACCGGTCGTGGGCGAAGAGGTGTTAACTCCCCGGGAATACTCACCGGATCGGTTGTTTGTTTACATGCATCTGAAGAACGATACCACGCACCGGAAAAAAGTGGAAGCACTGATAAAAGCCGGTTTTCCGGTACTCCAGTTCACCCTGGACGACGAATATGATCTGGGTGGTGAAATTTTCCGCTGGGAACTGGCGACTGCGGTGGCGGGCTGGCGGTTGCAAATTAATCCCTTCGATCAGCCCAATGTGGAATCTGCCAAAATTCGCGCTCGACAGATGGTGGAGGCTTATTTAAAAGATGGCAAATTACCCCTTCCCGAACCGGTGCTGGAACAGAAAGGCATCCGGGTCTTTGCCGACTTTACCCCCCGAAACCTTTCCGAAGCGTTGCAGCATTTTCTGAACCAGGCAGAACCGGGTGCGGAAAACGGTTCCGGACGAAGCTACATCAGTTTGCACGCTTATTTGAAACCGGAAGAAAGCACCGACCGGGAACTCCATGCTCTGCGCACCCAGCTGCAAAAGAAATATCGCATGGCAGTAACGGTGGGTTACGGGCCACGCTTCTTGCACTCCACCGGTCAGCTTCACAAGGGCGATGCCGGTCACGGATTGTTCATTCAGTTTAGCGCAGATATGCCGGAAGATGTACCCATTCCCGACGAACCGGGCAGCGAAAAATCCGGGATTACTTTCGGGGTGCTCAAAACCGCACAAATGCTGGGCGACCGGCAAGCGTTAAAAGAGGCAAATCGCAAAGTGATGGCATTTCATTTTTCCGGTTCGGTCAGTGATGGAATTCGTAAGCTCACTAAACTGTTGTAACAAAATTTTCTCTACCATTGGATTGGTGGGCTAAGTTCAGCGCATCCCTCCGGAAGGTGGGGTTTTATTTAGACAGGATGAACGGGATTTTGCAGGATGAAATAAAAAAAATCAATCAAAAAATCCTGTTTCATCATGTACATCCTGTTTTATTTTTTTTGACAGGATGAACAGGATTTTCAGGATGATTAAAGGATTTTAACATTTGGTCATTTCAACTCTTTTTTTGCTTTTGATTTCTGAGTATTATTTTTGAACCAGATATTTGAATGATAACCAATAGAAAGATCTTCTTTCTAATGAATCCTGTTCCATCCTGTTTATCCTGTCCAAAAT
>CAZBWV010000040.1:0-17609 GCA_964495805.1 uncultured Calditrichaceae bacterium | reverse complement strand
TTTTCCATCCACAACCGGGCAAAGATTTCTGTTTCCGTGTCCCGGAGCGTGTCGGGAAGACTCTGGATAAATTGGCGGAATAGCGTTAAATACCCTTTTACCGCCTGATGGGAATTGGTAGCAATTTGTTCGCCCAGTTCCAGTGCACGGGGGAGTAAATCTTTCCGGGGAACAATTTCGTTCACAAAGCCCAATTCCTGCATTTGCTTAGCAGAATAAACTTGCGACGTAATGAGCACCGGTAGTGCCCTCTGAGCACCTAATAAATGCATCAGTCGAACGCCACCGCCCCAACCGGTTATCACTCCGTTGGCTGCCTGACGAAAGGAAAAAGTGGCTTCCGGTACTGCCAGTCGGATATGACAGGCGGTCAGGATTTCACATCCCCCTCCGTAAGCCAGACCATTTACCGCGGCAATCACCACCCGTTCACCTAAATATAGCCGATCCAGAATGGTACGCATGCGCAGGGACATTTCCCGGGCAGCCTCCCGGGATCGCAAAGTCGCAAAATATTTCAAATCCCCACCCGAACAGAAACTACGCTCGCCACTTCCGGTAATCACCGCAGCAATCACCTCCGGTGTGTGCTCCAGTTCGTCCAGTATCTCCTCTAACTGGTTCATCATGGATTGATTGACGGCATTGTGCACTTCCGGACGATTGAACCGAATCACTGCGATATGTTTCCGTTTCTCGTAAAGTATTTCGCTCATAAGGTTCCCTCTGAAAAATCTGATGCAATAAAAATCTTCTCTAAAATAGAATGAAAACCTGTGTTTCACAACCCAAGCGGAAATTATCCTGATGGAATTCCCAATGTGATTCAGCACACAATTTTCTAATCCCCACAGTAGTACCTTGCGCGCTGTTTTGACAATAAAGGGACGATTTTGTTTTTAAATTGCATGGATGGTTCAATCCTGTCTCAAAATAATTCAATACCATACACAACATAAGGAGGATGTTCATGAAGAAGGTCGTGGTAGGTTTACTGATTGCGCTGGCGTTGCTCACGTGGAATAACGGTTGGTCGCAGGTCGATATTGGGTTTAAGGGTGTAGGAATGCGAATTGGCTACATTATGCCCGAAGATCCCATTGAAAATACTCTTGGATTTGGTGCTCAGGTGGAGCTGGGAACCATTATGCCCAATCTGGGTGTAAGCGCGATTGTGGATTACTGGAAGAAATCGTACGACACGGGTGGATACATCAGTTCGGATTTCTCTGAAATCGTAATTGGAGCTCTGGCCAAATACTATTTCGAAATCAATTCGCAGATTAAACCGTACGCAGGAGGCGGACTGGGCTTTGCCATCGGTTCCAGTAGCTGGGAATATGTGGATCCGTTTACTCAGCAGAAAAACTCTGATTCGGAATCTGATACAGATATTGGTGTCTTTTTTCAGGGTGGTGCGGAGTATCCCATTTCTCCCAACTTCAACGGTTTTGCCGAATTGAAATATCACATTGGCGGAGCAGATTATTTTGGAATTATGATTGGCTTCAATTATATGTTTGGGAAGTAAACAAGTATTTGTCCTCTATCCGGGCGACCTTCATTGGAGGTCGCCTTGTATTTTAACGGTTCGATGAACGGGATGGAGGATTGACCTGCTCACTTTGTGCAATCAATGCCTGCAGAATATCTCGGATGAGCTTTGGCCCGTGGTAGATAAATCCGGTGAAAAGCTCGATGAGGCTGGCACCGGCACGGAATTTCTCCAGTGCATCCTCTGCCGAATGGATCCCACCCGTCCCGATGATGGGTAGGGTACCGCCGCTTTTCTGGTGCAGATATCGAATGATTTGCGTGGATCGCTCTTTTAGCGGCCGACCACTTAAACCACCGGGACCGATCCGGGCTATTTTTTCCGGAGGAACGGAAAGACCCTTTCGGGAAGTGGTGGTGTTGGTCGCCACAATCCCGTGAAGTTCCGCCTGTTGTACAATCTCCAGAATATCGTCTAACTGGCTCTCGTTTAAATCCGGGGCAATTTTAAGCAGGATGGGTTTGCGATGGGTAAATTCCCGATTCACTTTTTGCAGATGGTTAAGTAACCGGAGCAAAGAGTCTTTCTCCTGTAGCTGGCGAAGGTTGGGTGTGTTGGGGGAACTGACGTTAACCACAAACAAGTCCACCACCGGATGAAGTTCCCGAAAGCAGAATTCATAATCGTCCACTGCCCGGATGTTGGGGGTGTCTTTATTTTTGCCAATATTGCCAGCAACGACCACACTTTTGGGTCGGCGGCGCAGGTGTTGTACCGCTTCCTTCACACCGCGATTGTTAAATCCCATGCGATTAATCAGAGCCTCATCTTCTACCAGACGGAACAGGCGTGGTGGCGGATTGCCGGGCTGCGGGCGCGGGGTCACCGTCCCAATCTCCACAAAACCGAATCCCAGCTGCCCCATTTGATGAAACACTTCCGCATCCTTGTCGAAACCCGCTGCCAGCCCCACCGGATTGGGAAAGGAAATACCCCACAGATTTCGCTGCAATGCCGGATGCTCCAATCGGTACAGGCTTCCCAGTACGGAGGTAACGAAAGGCCATTTTAACAGCTGGACCACCATTCGGTGGGCGGTTTCCGGTTCCAGGAGAAACAAAAGGTAACGGAGAAAACGGTACATGGTTAGCCTCCGAAAAAATAAGCGGATTGGTGGGAGCCCGAAAAAAGCTGCAGGGAGTCCGGTAATGACCGATTTTGTATGCGATACCATAAGGCTTTTAGTGCTGCGGGATGGAAGCGCAGGGGCGGACGTACCCGAATAAGATGAACATGGCGCGAAGAAGCAAGCGAATCCGCTTCCAGCCGGAAGGAGAAGATGTACGGAGCGTTTGGTGCTGCCCAACCAAAAAGCCGTCCGTAACGCATATCCTGAATGAAGAGCGCACCGTTTTGTTTTTCCACGGCGTAGAAATTTCCGGTAATCCAGAGCAGGGTTTGCACCTCCGGGTTGCTCCGGTAAGGATTGAGCCAATCATGATGGGCGGGTGTAAAACGGAATGAAATGCTATCTGAACGGTTCAACAGCGTGTAGTAGCCTGTATAGAATCCGTCGGTTCCCAGAGCTACCCCCCGCCACAGCAAATTGTTTAAAGGAGTGGGTCCGGTACGAAGTTCGGTAAAAGGAATATGCTGGGCGTTCAGTTGCTCCCTGAACTGATGGGTAACGTATAACTTGTTTGCAACAGTCAGCATAAGGTACAGGGTGCTGAGGATGAGTCCGACGCGATGAATCCAGAATCGCTTACGACTGGTGCGCGGCAAAAATAGCACTGCCAGCACGCTCAAGGCAAACGGCACGGAGTAAAACGGGTCGATGACAAAAATGGTGTTCCAGGCAATGCGGTAACGGCTGAAAGGCCAGAACAATTGGGTACCGTAGGCAGTGAAGCAATCCAGCAGCGGGTGAGTAACCGTACTCCAGAACGTCAGGTAAACCCATTCCCGCCAGTTAACTGGCAAATTTCGGTTGAGTCGGTAAATGAAATAAGCCATCAGCGGTGCCCAGAGTGCCGCAAACAGCAGGGAGTGGGTTACGCTGCGGTGAAAAGCCATCCGCTGCACCGGATTCATCAGCATGGCGGGCAGGATGTCCAGGTCCGGGATCAGCCCGGCCACGCCGCCCCACAATACTGCTTTGTTTCCCACTTTCCGACCCAGGGTGAGTTCCCCAATGGCGGCACCTAAAGTTATTTGTGTGATGGTATCCAACTTGTTACCTGCTTATTGGGTGAACCAGATTGATGGGCTTTTTACGATTCCAAGCATTGCCAGTACGAATCTGGTTTTACCGGTTTACGGGCTTGTTTTGCGGGGGTTCCCCGGGACGGTATTCCCGAACCGCCATCGTAATACGGCTGACGCAAACCAGCTCCTGTCTGGAATTTTCGATGCGGATTTCCCATACTTGAATGGTTCTACCGAGATGCAAGGGGCGGGCTGTGCCGGTGACCCGGTCCGGTTCCCGAACAGATTTCAGGTGGTTAGCGTTGATCTCAACGCCTACGCAATATTGTTTGTGGGGATCAACGCACATGGTTCCCGCAACACTGCCGAGACTTTCCGCCAGAGCTACCGAAGCCCCGCCATGGAGCATGCGCAGGGGTTGAACCGTGCGATGATCCACCGGCATGCTGGCTTTTAAATAATCCGGACCGATTTCCACATATTCAATTCCCAGAGCTTCGTCCAGAGTGTGCCGCGTCCAGGGTTGAACTTCTTCCAGCGTGTATTCCTTAAACCAGATGCTCATGAATGATCCTTTTTTTAGCCGTTAAGTTATGGATTCTCCGGGCGGAAAAGCAAGGAAGAAGGTAGGAAGTGAGATTTGGGTTAAAATTGCCAGCGGTACCCGAAGAAGAAATTTCGTTCGTAACCCGGTGTTTTTTTGAATCATCCAACCAGTGGAAAAATCGGAACATGAAAAAATATAACAAAATTAATAAACGGAGGAGATAATGAGTCGAAATCGTTCTGCGGCGGAGGAGTACGAATATCGCGCCGAAATGAAACAGCTGTTGCATCTGATTGTTCATTCTCTTTACACCCATCCGGAAATTTTTCTGCGGGAGCTCATTTCCAATGCTTCGGATGCATTGAACAAATTGCGTTTTCGCATGTTAACGGACAAAAACGTGCTGGAACCGGATGCGGAGTTGAAAATTCAGATTGAGCTGAATCAGAAGAAGAAACTCTTTTCCATTGAAGATACCGGCATTGGCATGACCAAAGAGGAATTGATTAACGAAATCGGAACGGTGGCTAAATCCGGTACGCTGGAATTCTTACAGCAATTGAAGCAACAGGACAAGCCGGTGGATGCCAGTTTGATTGGTCAGTTTGGGGTGGGATTTTACTCCGTTTTTATGGTCACAGATGAGGTGACAATTGAAACGCGCCATGCTGATCCGGACTCCCGTGGTTACCGGTGGGTTGGACGGGCAGATGGCAAATTTACCATCGAAGAAATTGACAAACCGCATCGGGGCACGAAGATTTCCTTTAAGCTGAAAGATGAGTACAAAGAATTTGCCGAAGAGTACAGGGTAAAAGAGGTCATCCAGCGATATTCCAATTTTGTGGATTTCCCCATTTATGTGGGCAAGGAACAGGTAAACCGGATGACCGCTTTGTGGCAAAAGCCACGTAACGAGATAAAAGAAGAGGAGCTGAATGAGTTCTACAAATTCCTCACCAACGATTTTGAACCTCCGTTGGGACATTTGCATATTTCCGTGGAAGGGACGGTGAATTTTAAAGCATTGCTGTTTATTCCCTCCAGCGCTCCGCCTCAGTTTATGCTGGATGAGCTGGAGAAGTCGGTACACCTGTACTCCAACAAAATTTTTATTCAGGAGAATGCAAAGGAACTGCTACCGGAATATTTACGCTTCATCCGCGGGGTGGTGGATACCGAGGACTTGCCGCTGAACGTATCGCGGGAATGGACGCAATCCAGTCCGGTGATGGCAAAGATTCGCAACGTGCTGACCAATAAAATTCTTTCTTTCCTGGAGGATTGGGCGAAAAACGAGCCCGAGAAGTACCGCAAATTCTACGAAAATTTTGGGATGCTATTCAAAACCGGCATCAACACCGATTTTAACAATCGAGAGCGCATCATCAACCTGCTACGGTTTGAATCCACCAAAACAAAAGAGGGAGAACTCACTTCGCTGAAGGATTATGTCTCCCGCATGAAGACCGACCAGAAAGAGATCTACTACCTCTCCGGCGAGAACAAAGAGGTCATTCGCCGCAATCCCAATCTGGAGTATTTTCAGAAAAACGATATCGAAGTGCTGTTGTTGACCGATCCGGTGGATGTGTTTGTGGTACCATCCATCGGGGAGTACGAGAAGAAACCGTTAAAATCCATTGATAAAGCAGACCTGGATTTGAAAGATGTGAAAGGGGAAGAAGAAGCGCTGCCGGAGAATTTAACCAGGTCCTTGATTGAGGTGTTCAAGAAAACGTTGGGGGATCGGGTAGAGGATGTGGTGGTATCCCGGCGTCTGGTGGATTCGGCGGTGACACTGGTAAGCGGAAAGGAAGGAATGGACAGCCAGATGGAGAAGATGATGAAGATGTTCGATAAAAACTTCAGCGGTTCCAAAAAAATTCTGGAGATTAATCCTCGTCATCCGCTGATTAAAAATCTGGCTGGCAAACTGGTGGGATCGGACGATAATCCCCTGGTGCGTAATTGTATTCTTCAGTTGTACGAAGGGGCGCTACTGATTGACGGAAATCTGGACTCCCCCACGGAGTTCGTCCAGCGAATGACCGAAATTATGGAAGCTGCCACGCGATCTTCGTAAGAATTTAATGAGTCCGCATTGCGACGCTTCGTGCGTGTTTTCACTGCCTGGCGTTCAGGTGCGTTCGAAAAAAGAGCCCGGGAAGACCTGACACCTCCCGGGCTTTTTTATGCGAATTCAGCAGAAAATGAAGCGAATGGAACCGTTCTGTGATTCGCAAGTTCCGACTTCTTTACACTCCCACGCTCTTTGTCTCCCTATCTACCCTATTTTCCCTATTTCCCTTCCTCAATTTGATAAATCGGTTTGATATCCACCGGCAAATCAGTTAAACGGGCAGTCAGGGTTTTCATTACCGGGGACATGACAGCATATCGGGAAATCATCTCTTTTGCTGCGGCATAATCGCCGGTAGCCTGGATGGTCAGCAGGCGATTAGCCAGGCTCTGCACCGCCTGATCAATCCGGTCGAAATTCACCCGCACTTTGCCGGAAGATTCGTCGTAGGTATAGCCGCCTTTTTCCAGCAGATAATTGAAGATGATGGCATTGCCGGCACCGTGCGCTTCGTTAATCCCGAAGCGAATGGAACGGAAAATACCGGCCAGAAAAGTTGCCCAGACTTCCCGCTCGAAACTGGCGGGATACTCACCTTTCTCAATCATGAAGATGTTGTTATACATTCCCAGCACATCGGCTTTGCATTCTTCGATAGTGGAATATGTTTCTTTCAGTTCCTTTTTTACCTCGGTTTGCCGCCCGCGGACGGTAATAAATCCCGGACCCACCCCATGGGAGATTTCGTGCATCAAGGTGTGGTTGAAAAAGGCGTCGAAGGTTACATAAGGGAGCTGGTCATCCTGAAGCACTTTTCGGGCAATGGGGATCAACAGTTTGCGAAATTTTGCCTCGCTCACGTTTTTCAGCATTACTTTTTTGGAACCTTTGGCCTGCCGTACTCGCTCATCGTTGGGAAGATTAAACGCCAGTGTTTGTACACCCGCTTTGGCATCCCCGGCGGTAAAGACTTCCTGTACCACCACAATGGGCGATTCCAGCCCACGATCGAAATTTTTGTACTGATCGGGAATAGGCAGATGTTTTTCAATGTCCACCAGATACTTCCCGAAACGTGCCAGCTTGGCGCTCTCTTCCGGATCTCGCAGGGTGATAAAACATTCGAACGATGCTTTGTAATTAAACAATTCATCTTCATAAACTTCGTAGGGTCCAATCACCACTTCGATGGTATGGTCTTTCAAGTTCATCCAGGCCATGTCGCTCTGGTAATAGTCGTTGGAGAGAAATGCATCGGCGCGTGTGAGCAGGTAGCGTTTCAGGGTGGGATTATCCGCATATTCCGCGGCTTCCCGTAGCAATTGAGCCGCGCGGGTCAGTTCGTCCCGGTAATACTCTGAGTAGGGAATGGCAATCAATTGGTCGTTTTTCCGGCGGATAACCGTGACCTCGGAGGTGAATGCCGGTTCATCCTGCGGATGGGTTTGAATCCATTGCTGGAATTCTTCTTTGCTCATATCTTCGGGATAGAAGTTGGCACCGGGTGGCTTGGGTCGGTCACCAATAAAAGGCCGGTTGTGTTCCAGCCGGTCGAATGGCCCGAACATGATTTGAAATAGTTCCAGCCGCAATCTGTCAATTTCTTGATCGGATTGTTTTAACTGCGCCAGAATTTCCCGATTCCGGGAATACACCTGATCCAGGAAGATGCGATCAATAATCCTGGCAGCCTGGTAAAGCTTTTGCACAACCATCTTTTGTCGGTCGTTCAGCAAGGTGGAATCGTACCGGATTTCGGTGGGAGCAAAACGCGCCAATTTTTGTTTCAGTTGTTCCATTTCGGCTGTTTCCTCCGTTTTCTGATGGGAACACCCTGCCACCAGACCGGCAAGGGTAAAAATAAAAAGCCAGCGGTACCACTTCATGGTTCTCTCCTGTTGATTATGTTTGATGTCCGTCGGATGCGAACGTTCGCGCAATTTTCAGAAGGAATATAGGAAAGGGGATAAAGGGAATCAATTGCTCGGGTAAAATGGTGGGGTTATCGATTCACAATCACATTTTCGGTGGTGAAAGAATCGGACCGGCTGGGTACCAGTTTCACCTCGCTCTTACCGTCGATGATATCTTGCAAGGTGTAGTGGTTCAAAATCTGGTCCAGCGTACTCTGGATGAGTGTCCACAACGGACGCACCGTGCAATTATTGGTATGAACGCAGATTTCTTTAATTCCGGAATGTTCCCGGCAGAAGTCGCCGGAGTAGAGGCGACCTCCCAGGACGTCCAGCACCTGACGCAAAGAGATGTGTTCGGGAGAACGGGTGAGAGTATAGCCACCGGCTTTTCCCCGGTTGCTCCGGATGAATCCGCCCAACCGAAGCAGCCGACATAGCTTTGCCACATAATGAGTGCTTAGCCCTTCTTCCTGGCTGATGCGGGGAATGCTGATGCCTTCCGGTTCCATGCAGCGAGCTATGCGAATTAACACCCGCAAACCGTATTCTTCCTGTGAGGTGATTTTCATAAAACGTTAACTTCCTTTATCTGTCATGTTTCTTGACCTGTCGGGATACCCGGGCATAATGGCAAAAGGAGATAGATGGCACCGCGGAAATAAATGTCGTCCTGTTGGCCGATCTGGTTTTAACCGGTACCATCCGGTTGGGAAAAAATCGCGCTTCAGATATCTCCTGCCACAGGTACCATCTTAATTTCCCTTGATGCCCATGTTTACTTTAAAAATACCCCAGCTGAATTCGCGCTGCTTCGCTCATCATTTCCGGAGTCCAAGGCGGATCCCACACCAATTTAACTTTCACATCTTTGAGCCCTTCCACATCCCGTACCCGTCTTTCCACCTCGCCGGGAAGTGAACCGGCCACCGGACAGTTGGGGGTGGTGAGGGTCATTTTAATGTGCGCCACGTAATCATCATCAATGGAGATGTCGTAAATCATGCCCAGCTCCCAGATGTCCACCGGGATTTCCGGGTCGTACACCGTTTTCAGAATTTCGATGATGCGCTGGCGCAGTGTTTCTTTATCCGGTCTTTTTGTTTGATTTTGTTTATGTTGAGCATCCATCATGTTTCCCTGAATTTAGTGTGATGTTTTTTGTTTTTCTTGCGAATTGG
This sequence comes from uncultured Calditrichaceae bacterium, assembly GCA_964495805.1. Taxonomy (GTDB): domain Bacteria; phylum Calditrichota; class Calditrichia; order RBG-13-44-9; family RBG-13-44-9; genus JALXCH01. The sequence goes on along the minus strand of CAZBWV010000040.1, from coordinate 8,182 downwards.
AGAAACGGGTTTAAATCTGAGTCCCCGTCTCCCCTGGAATTACTCCATTATCTGCGTATTCACTTTGCGTAACCGTTGAGCCATCAATTCTTCCAGACGATTGCGCAGTTCCTGCCGGGAGATCGGTTGAAGCACTTCTGCTCCGAAAGCAAATCGCAACAATGCCCGTGCTTCCTGTTCGGCGATACCCCGTTGCTGCATGTAGAATACCGCTTCTTCGTTCATCTGTCCCACTGTGGCACCGTGGGAACACTTCACATCGTCCGCATAAATAATTAACTGCGGTTTGGTGTCCACTTCCGCTTCGCGGCTAAGCAACAGATTGCGATTGCTCTGGAACGCATTGGTCTTCTGGGCATCTTTGTGCACACGAATCAATCCGCTAAATACCGCACGGGATTTATCCGTAAGAATCCCCTTGTACAGTTCGTTACTCTGGCAGCGGGGCACTTCGTGCTCAATAACCGTATGATTGTCCACATGCTGCTCACCACGTGTCAGATAAAAACCATTGAGCACTGTTTCCGCCTCTTCACCCTGCAAATGCACATTCAAATCATTGCGAACCAGTCGTCCGCCCAGATCAATGGTTACCGAGCGGTAATTGCTTCCGCTTTTCTGGAAAACTTCGGTATGATTGATTAAAAACGCCTGCTGCCCGGCATCCTGAAGTCGAATATGCTCTACCTGACTGGCCTGCTCAATAAAAGTGGTGGTCAGGCTGTTGTGGAAGTAAGGATAATCGGAAAGGTAACGATGCGTTTCCAGTAGCTGAATTCGGCTACCGGATCGGACCACCAGAATGTTTCGGGGATGGACATGAAAAGCCACATCACCGGGGTCGAACACATAGAGCAGATGAATGGGGGATTCAAGATCTGTCTCTTCCGGAAGATAAATAAAATAGCCATCTTCCTGAAACGCCAGATTCAGTGCCGGAAACGTTTGCTTCCGGTAATCCACCCCTGCGGTTAAGTATTGTTTGACCAGATCCGGGAAATTCCGCAGTGCATGGCTCAAACCGGTGATAATGGCTCCTTCCGGCAACTTTGGGACTGTCGAGAGTTCCGGAGAAAATGTGCCGTTTACAAACACCAGTCGCAGCGAATCAGCTTCAGGAAAGAGAAACGGTTCGATGGCTTCGTGACCGGGAGTCCGGAAATCTCTGGTCAGGGTAAAATGTTGCCGCAGAAGCGGTTCCAGATTGGTGTACTTCCATTCTTCCACTTTGGTGTGGGGGAATCCCACTTCCCGAAATGCCCGAAGCGCGGTCTGTCGTAAATCCAGTACGGTGGAGTCGTTCGTTCCGGTTATTCGTTTGCGGAACGTCTCAAAATCGCTGATTAGCCAATCCCGTGCTTGCTGATTGTATTTATCGTAAGCTTTCATTTTTCTGTCCGTTTTATTGACTGTTGCAGATATCTCTTATCGGGCAAAGCTTCTGTTATTTTCCTTAATCCAGTCGTATCCGTGGTCTTCCAGATGCAGGGCCAGTTCACGATCGCCGGATTCCACAATCCGGCCCTGATAAAGCACATGCACATAGTCCGGGACAATATAATCCAGCAGCCGCTGGTAATGGGTAATGACCAGAAACGCATTGTTGTCGTTGTGGATTTTGTTTACTCCGTTTGCCACAATGCGCAATGCATCAATATCCAGTCCGGAATCCGTTTCGTCCAGTACGCCTAATTTGGGTTCCAGCAATGCCATCTGAAGGATTTCGTTTCGTTTTTTCTCACCGCCGGAAAATCCTTCATTCACTGCCCGACTCAGGAACTTGCTGTCCCATTCCACCAGCGCCATTTTTTCTTTCACAAGCTGAAGGAAATCCCGTGCATCCAGCGGTTTTAATCCCCGGTGTTTCCGCACTTCGTTGACGGCGGTACGTAAAAAAGTGGCCATATTCACGCCCGGTATTTCTACCGGATATTGAAACGCCAGGAATAGTCCCTCACGGGCACGTTCTTCCGGGGGCATTTCCAGCAAATTCTTCCCGTCGAACCAGACTTCACCTTCCAGCACCTGGTAGCCGGGTTTTCCCGCCAGGGTATTGGCCAGTGTGCTTTTACCCGAACCGTTGGGTCCCATAATGGCGTGGATTTCACCGGCATTTATTTTCAAATTAATTCCGCGCAAAATTTCGTTGCCTTCCACGGCAACCCTTAAATTTTTGATCTCCAGAATCGTTCGTTCGCTTTTCATTGCACTCACCATTTTCTAATTCATTCTTCCAATTTATCGTTACACTATCCGACACTGCCTTCCAGGCTGATCTCAAGCAATTTCTGAGCCTCTACAGCGAATTCCATGGGCAGTTCCCGGAAAACTTCCCGGCAGTATCCGTTGACTACCATCGCCACGGCATCTTCGGTGGAAAGTCCCCGCTGATTCAGATAGAATATCTGATCTTCTTCAATTTTCGAAGTGGTGGCTTCGTGCTCAATTTGAGCCGTGGGATTGCGGACTTCCAGATAAGGGAAAGTATGGGCACCGCACTGATCGCCAATTAACAGCGAATCGCACTGGGAGAAGTTTCGGGCATTTTCCGCTTTCCGATGCACCTGAACCAGTCCGCGGTAAGAGTTGTTGCTTTTTCCGGCGGAAATACCTTTGGATACGATGCGGCTGCGAGTGTTCTTCCCCACGTGAATCATCTTGGTGCCGGTGTCCGCCTGCTGATAATTGTTGGTTAGCGCCACGGAATAAAACTCTGCTTCGCTGTAATCGCCTTTTAGAATTACGCTGGGATATTTCCAGGTAATGGCTGATCCGGTTTCCACTTGCGTCCAGGAAATTTTGGAACGTTCACCCAGGCAGATGCCCCGTTTGGTCACAAAATTGTAGATTCCGCCTTTGCCTTCCTCATCGCCGGGATACCAGTTCTGCACCGTACTGTATTTAATCTCCGCATCTTTGTGGGCAATCAGTTCCACCACCGCTGCATGGAGCTGATTCTCATCCCGCATGGGAGCGGTGCATCCTTCCAGATAACTGACATAAGCTCCCTCATCGGCAATAATTAATGTGCGCTCAAACTGCCCAATGTTGGCAGCATTGATGCGGAAGTAGGTGGAAAGTTCAATGGGACAGCGCACGCCGGGGGGAATGTACACAAACGAACCGTCACTGAATACAGCGGAATTTAGCGCAGCAAAAAAGTTATCTCCCGGTGGTACCACCGAACCGAGATACTTGCGCACCAGATCGGGATGCTTCTGAACCGCTTCGCTAATGGGGCAGAAGATGATGCCCAATTTTTCCAGCTCTTCCCGATAGGTAGTGGCGACGGAAACACTGTCCATCACCGCATCCACCGCAACAACCCCTGCCAGCACTTTTTGTTCTTCCAGGGGAATGCCCAACTTATTGAACGTTTCCAGCAGCTTGGGGTCCACTTCATCCAGACTTTTCGGTCCCGCTTTTTTTCTGGGTGCAGCATAATATGTGATGTCCTGATAATCGATAGGTGGATAGTGCAAATACGCCCAGTGGGGTTCCTTCATTTTCTGCCAGCGCCGAAACGCTTTTAAGCGCCACTCCAGTAACCATTCCGGCTCATTCTTTTTCTGAGAAATGAATCGGATGACCTCTTCATTCAGCCCTTTGGGTGCGGTTTCTTCTTCAATATCGGTCACAAAGCCGTATTTGTATTCACTTTTCGTCAGTTTATCCAGCATCTGGTTATCGTCGGCCATTGCTTTCCCTCAAAATTAAATTTGCGGCCCAATAATAACTTATTTGTACAAAAAAGTCAAGATTAAATAAAAAATTGTTGCGCGGGAAATCTGGCTGTTGTAAACTTTCCCGTTCACAATGGGATGCGGAAAAAAGAAAAGAATGACCTGGCGATAATGACAAAACGTCATTAAGTTATCAACCGGTAAACAGAGATAAAAGAATGGGCAAATGGGTAGAAATTGGGCAGGAACATAATTTTATCGCACCGGTGCAGGTGTACGAAATTACCGGGCATTCGGTAGCGGTATTTAATATTAAGGGTAGGTTCTGGGCGATTGAGGATCGTTGTTCTCACCAGGGGGCTTCTCTTTCGCAAGGGGAGCTGATGGGGTATGAGATTGAGTGCCCGCTACACGGCGCCCGGTTTGATCTTCGCACAGGTCAGAATCTTCGTTTACCGGCAGTCCATCCGGTGCATTCTTATCCGGTAAAAGTGGAAGATGGCACGATCTGGATTCAGGTTCATGACTAAATAAGGAATTCGTATCATGAGCAATGAGAGAAAACTGATATCGCAATCATCGTTTCCCGAAATGCTGACGCTTCGGGAAGATTTCCCCATATTACGTGAAGTGTTTCGTTCCTCCCGGGGAGAAGAAATTCCGTTAATTTATCTGGATAATGCAGCTACCACCCAAAAGCCCGGTCAGGTTCTGGAGGCAATTACCAATTATTACCGGCATACGAATGCCAATGTGCATCGTGCTATTCATAAATTGGGCGAACGAGCCACTGAAGCCTATGAGGGCAGTCGAAAACGAGTGGCACAATTCATCAATGCCAGTAGTGAAAAGGAGATTGTATTTACGCGCGGCACCACCGAAGCCATCAATCTGGTGGCAACCGGTTTTGGTGAAAAGTTTATCGGTGAGGGAGACGAAATCCTGATTAGCGAGATGGAACACCACAGCAATTTAATCCCCTGGCAACTGCTGGCCCGTAAAAAGGGTGCCCGATTGCGTTTCATTCCTTTTTTACCGGACGGGACGCTGGATCTCTCACAGCTGGATGAGCTGTTGACCGATCGCACGCGTCTTGTGGCTGTGACGCATATGTCCAACGTATTTGGTACCATCAATCCGGTGCGACAAATTATTCGCAAGGCGCACCAGCGAAATATTCCGGTTTTGTTAGATGGTGCCCAGAGCGTACCGCATTTACCGGTGGATGTGCAGGAGTTGGGTTGCGATTTCCTTGCTTTTTCCGGACACAAAATGTGCGGGCCCACCGGAATTGGTGTACTTTATGGTAAAGCGGAGTTGTTGGAGACGATGGAGCCGTATCAGGGCGGGGGCGAAATGATTCGCTCAGTTTGGTACGACCGGGCAACCTGGAACGATATTCCCCACAAATTTGAAGCGGGCACACCCAACATTGCCGGAGCAGTGGGGCTGGCTGCAGCAATGGATTACCTGCATCACATAGGGATGGAGAATATTACCCGCTACGAACAGAAACTGACCACTTACGCCATGACGCGCATGCAGGAGATACCGGGAATGCGTATTTTTGGCCAGGCTCCTGAGCGGGGCGGTGTGATTTCCTTTTACCTGGGCAGTATTCATCCCCACGATATGGCTCAATTCCTGGACTATCGGGGAATTGCGGTGCGGGCCGGACATCATTGCGCCCAACCCATTATGCGAAAACTGGAAATTCCGGCAACTACCCGGGCCAGTTTTTATTTCTACAACACATTCGAAGAAATTGACCGATTCATCGAAGCTTTGTACCAGGCAAAGGAGTTCTTTAAAGATGGAATTTGATGATTTGTATCAGGAAATTATTCTGGACCACTATAAACATCCCCGGAACTTTGACCAACCCTGTCCCCGATGCACCGCAGTGGAAGCGGATAATCCCGTGTGCGGCGACCATGTGGAACTCCACGTGATGGTGAATCCGGAAGGAAAAGTGGAGCAGGTCTCCTTCAAGGGCAGTGGATGTGCCATTAGCATGGCTTCGGCTTCCATGATGACTGAAGTGGTGAAGGGCAGATCGGTTACGGAAGCAGAGAAGATTATCCAGGATGTTCTGGCGGTCATGCGCGGAGAAAAAGAACCGGATGTGCTGGATGCTTACGGCGATCTAACTGCATTACGGGGCGTCTCTCAGTATCCTGTACGGATTAAATGTGCCACGCTGGCCTGGCACGCCATGGAAGACGCTTTGAAGCAGGCGGAGCAGAAACGTTCGTGAGGGAGAGTTCCGCTGCGGTTGCGTTGCTTGGAAGATCGGGGTGTTACCGTGTTTAAGAAAAAAATTCCCTTCTTGCCAAATACTTGTTCTTTTTTTTACTTTTGGTGCAAATGAAGCGGGTTGTGCAGAAGTTGAACCGGTAAAAAGGCTGTCGTCAATGATTCAATACCTGATTTTTAACCAGGCGCCTACCGAAAACATTCAAATCTTAATTCATAAAAAGCCAAACAGGTCATAACATTCTGGAGGAATGCATGAAAAATGTTCTCATTCTGGGAGCCGGATTGGTTGCCAAACCGATGGTGCACTATTTACTGGACCAGGACGATGTGCAGGTGACTATTGCCACCCGCACGCTCTCCAAAGCCGAGAAAATTCTGGCTGGGCGAGAAAAAGGGCAGGCTATTCAGCTAAACGTGGAAGATGATGCGCATCTGGAAAAGCTCATTCAGGATGCCGATGTGGTGGTGAGCCTGCTGCCTTATGTACATCACGTAAAAGTTGCCAGATTGTGCCTGAAGCACGGAAAACACATGGTAACGACCTCTTACGTCAGCGATGCAATGAAAGCGCTGGATGCTGAAGCAAAGGAAAAAGGGGTGTTGCTGCTTAACGAAATTGGTCTGGACCCCGGAATCGACCACATGTCCGCCATGCGCATTATTGATGATGTGCATCGCCGTGGTGGGAAGATCCTCTCTTTTAAGTCCTATTGTGGTGGTCTTCCGGCACCGGATGCAGTGGACCCCTGTTGCCAGTATAAATTTTCCTGGAGCCCCCGCGGGGTGTTGATGGCGGGACGCAACAATGCGCGTTATCTTCAGGATGGAAAAATCATCGAAATCGATGGCAAAGAGTTGTTTAAGCATCACTGGCCTATTCGCATAGATGAACTGGAACTGGAGTATTATCCTAATCGGGATTCAGTGCCGTATGTGGAACTTTATGGAATTCAGGAAACCCGGACGATGTTTCGGGGAACGCTCCGGTTTCCGGGCTGGAGCCGCATGATGTACGCCATCAGTCAGCTGGGCTTGTTAGAGGAAACACCGCGTATTGAGAGCAAAGGAAAGACAAACAGAGAAATTGTGGCGGATATTGTGGGACTATCTGCGGAAAATTTACCTCAGGAGATTGCCCGCAAGCTGGGGCTGAGCGAAGATGATGATATTCTGAAGCGTTTTGAATGGCTGGGGTTTTTCTCCAATGAACCATTTGAACAGGAAAATACCACGCCGATCGATTTTCTGACTTCCCTGATGCTTAAAAAATTACAGTACGAACCGGGCGAACGGGATATGATTGTGTTGTACCACGATTTTCTGGCGGAATTTCCTGACCATAATGAGCATATTACCTCCACGTTGATTGATTACGGCATTCCGGGAGGGGATACCTCCATGTCCCGCACGGTTTCGTTGCCGGCTGCCATCGGGGTAAAATTGATCCTTGATGGGAAGATTCAGGAAACGGGCGTGAAAATTCCAGTTATTCCCGAAATTTACAATCCTGTGCTGGCTGAGCTGGAACGGTTGGGGATTGTGTGTAAAGAGAAAACCGAAGTGCTTGAGAAATAAACGAATAGGAATGTGAATACCTTGAATCATTCTGCAGGGCAGATAGATTATATTTGCCCTGCTTTTTTATTGGAGTTATGGGATTATCGGATGCGCCGGACTCAAAATCCGGTCCGGGTGAGGCCGGGTGAGGTGATTAGATCGTAATTACAGCTCAATTTTTGAACTATCCATGCGGGACGAATATTTATTTTGTTTAGTTTACCATCTAATAGGCATAAAACCAGATCGGTCTTTGAATACGTCTTGACACTGTAGGGTGGATTTGTTATATTTGCCCTGCATTTTTGCCGGAGTGGTGGAATTGGCAGACGCGCCGGACTCAAAATCCGGTCCGGGTGATACCGGGTGAGGGTTTCCCGAAGGGATCCCTCTGGGACGAGTCCCTCCTCCGGCACTTCTTGGGCTTCTTGAATAGAGCACTTCCGAAAGAATATTTAGACAGGATAATCGGGTTTCACATAAAACTCCATGACTCTGATGGCGCTTCGCTCCGGGTAACGCAGCGGTTAGTTGTCATTCCGGGTGAAGTGACGAAAGGAGTGAAGGGCGGAATGGAGGAATCTCATTAAAAAATTATTTTAGACAAGATGAACAGGATTTTGCAGGATAAAAAAATTCAATTTTAGATTATTTCCCCAATTATTATTTTCGAACCCTCCAAT
>CAZBWV010000039.1:0-3743 GCA_964495805.1 uncultured Calditrichaceae bacterium | reverse complement strand
CATACAGCTCAAAGTTTGGATTCCTGGATGGGCAAATTGGCACCGGAGGATAAACGGTTAAGTTCCGGATTAGTTTACCGCTTAATTGAATACGGACGACGCGCCCAACGGTTCTTACAGGGTAACATCACTCCTTACAATGCCCTCTGGCGTGCCCATTTGAAATATGACGCTGCCCGAAACATCAAAGACCCCCAACAGCGGGAATGGTTCCTAAAAACTGTGCAAGACCATATTGGCCACATTCAGGTAGTGGCCAGTTATGCCTTATATAAAAACCGTAATAAGGAGGGCTCCAGATGAGTATTCAGTTCTTTCAGGACGCCGAAAAAACCGTCATCCGGCCGGAACTGTTGGATGAGATCGCTTTACGTAAAGCGAAAACATTTTTTGGCGAAAAGAAGAATAGAAAACCAGTTAAAGGAAAAAATGACAAAATTTCCGTATCGTCCCACCAGATACGCAAGTTTTATAACGAAGTGAAAAATCTGCAGAAAATGCTCAAATTTAACAGCTGGGAAACGGTGTTCCCTATGGTGAAAATGATCAAATCGAAAATCGCTTACGCTACCTCCGATTCAAAAATAAAGAAAGAGGAGCGTCCTTTATATCAGAATTTTAGAGATTTCATAGTGGAAGGAATTAATTCCGTTCAGGATGAGCGGGACTTCCATGCATTTTGTAAGTATTTCGAAGCCGTGGTTGGATATTATTATGGTGAAGGAGGAAAATAAAATGAAGCAGATCAAAATGAAAAAACTGAGCGGTCAGATTCGGGTAATTACCGGCTTGCACATTGGTGCCGGTAGCGATGTGATTGAAATTGGGGGGATGGACAATCCCGTCATTAAAAATCCGGTAACCGACGAACCTTACATCCCCGGTTCTTCTTTAAAAGGCAAAATGCGTTCGCTTATGGAATGGTATCTGGATCGGTTAATGCCTTCGGAAGGCGAAAAGCGTAAACCCGGTGAACCGTGTACCTGCGGTGAGTGCGATGTGTGCCGGGTGTTTGGCACTTCCGCCGCAGTGGATGTGGAGAATATTGAACATTTTCATGGTCCTACCCGCTTAATTGTGCGGGATGCCCATCTCAGCCCGGAGAGTCGGGAGAAATTTGAGAAAGAGAATATTCCGTTAATCGAAGAAAAACACGAGAATTCTATTAACCGCATCACCGCAAAGGCAAATCCCCGCCCAATGGAGCGCGTGGTGCCCGGTACCACCTTCCAATTCGAAATTGTCTATCGGGTTATCGATACGGGTGATGATGGTGCAACCGATGAAAGATTATTTGATGAAGTGGTGTTGAAAGCGCTGGCGCTGCTGGAGCAGGATTTTTTAGGTGGCGGTGGTTCCCGCGGAAACGGAAAAATCCGTTTCGAAAATTTAACCAACGAGAGCGGTCAACCGGTGCAACTTCCGGAGGTGTAAACCATGAACACATTTCGTTTGACCCTGCATATTGAATCGGCGTTGGGTACTCCCCTCCACGGCGATACTCTTTTCGGGCATGTTTGCTGGGGAATTCGCTGGTGGGAAGGGGAACAGGCTCTGGTGCAGTTTTTGGACGCATACCGGGAAGCACCACCGCTGGTCATTTCTAACGCTTTCCCGGCGGGAATGCTCCCGATGCCAATGCTGGACCCGACGCCACCGGAGAGAAACATCTCTCTGGAACGCTACCAGCAGTGGAAAATACTACGTAAGGTGCGGTATCTGCCGTTCCAATGGTTCACCGAATCGGATTTTCGTTTCTCCGAAATGGCAATTCTGGAACGATTAAACGAATTACCCGATTCGGGGAAACAGGTGCTGTACACCGAGCGGTTGCACAATACCATAAACCGATTAACCGGCACGGTTGTGCCAGAACAAAGTCCTTTTTCGGTTCCGGAAATCTGGTACGCCCCACAAGACAATGTGGCGGAGGTGTATCTGCATACCACCTATTCCGCACAGCGGATACGCCAGCTTTTCGAACAGGCACTGGCCACGGGATACGGAGCTGACAAATCCACCGGCAAGGGCAAGTTGACTGTAGGGGAAGTAGTCCCGGTAAAGTTACCCGACAAAGGAAACCGAGCTATGGCGCTAGGGCATTTTGTGCCCTCCCCCGGCGACTCTCTGGATGACCTCCGGGCTGACCTGTTTACCCGGTTCGGTAAATTGGGTGGGTGGTACGTTTATTCACACAATCCTTTTAAAAAACCCATTCTGATGTATCGGCAGGGGAGCACGTTCCGCACAGAATCCGAAATTCCGTACGTGGGAAAATTGCTGGATAACGTACACCCGGATGGAAACATTCGGCACCATGCATTTGCACCGGTGGTATTTTTCAATGAAGAGGAGAGAGAACCATGAAACGATATCGTGTGGAACTGGAAGTTGTCACTGCAGTCCATGTGGGAACCGGTGAGGAATACAATCCCACGGAATATTTGATTCGGGAGGGTCATTTGCTTCGTTTTTCGGTGGAACGGGTGCTGAGGCGATTAAACAAAGTGGAGCGGGAAACATTTCTGCAACTCTCTGATGGCAATTCCTTAACGGATGTGCTGAAATTTTTACATGCTCATGTACAGGAAGACGATGTACGCTATCGGCTTCCCGTTTCTTCCCGGATTACCGAGCAATATAGAAAGAATCTGGGTAATCCCCGAAACCAATTGCTAATTGGCGAAATGTACCGGGAAATGACTACTCAGCGACCAGTTATTCCGGGTTCCACCCTGAAAGGTGCCATCCGGACGGCGCTTGTTAATCACTTTGCCGAAGGGAAACGGAGTGTTCACAATTTACGTTACCCGGAGCCGGAACTGTTAGGTTATTGGGATGCGAAAGGTGATCCCTTTCGGGCAATAAAAGTAACGGACTGTTCCATTGAAGGTGAACGAACAGAGCGGGTAAGCGGATTTGTGAATTATAAAGAACATCGTCGCCGCGGTAACGATTTTGTGAGCATTCAGATGTTCAAAGAGCACCTGATCGGGCACCTGCTGGGTGGGGATGCCCATGGGAATTTTGAACTCACCATTGACGATGGATTACAGCGGTGGCGGCGTCCGTTGGAAAAATGGGAACCGCTTCCTATTCAATTTACATTGGCGGATATTGTGCAAAGCTGCAACGAGTTTTATCTGGCTAACTTTCTGGAAGAGTATCGGCGGTTCTACGAAAATTCTCCTTACCCGGAATTACGGGAAAACGGCAGACGGGTGCTCCGGGAACTCAATCGCATTCGTCCGGAGCAAAACCAGTGTGTTGTGCGACTGGGACGTTTCAGCCAGGTGGAAAATGTTACGTTGAACAGACTGAGACGTCCCTGGAACAAACGGAGGTATGGGCAAACCCGAACGCTTCAGGAAGAATTGTTTCCCTCTGGACTGGTTCGTTTACGCTTTCGGGAGGTGGAATCGTGAAATATCAAATTATGGGAGGCGAACGTGCAACGGATTTATTTAAGTTTTCTGGGACGAGGTTCATTTGATGCCGGAACGAAACAGTACAAATACCGTCCGGCCCGTTATCACTTAAACCGGAAGACATCCCGTGAAACACCTTTTGTGCAAGTGGCAGAAATTTCTTTGCTGGGTGCGGAAAATTTCGACCGCTTGCTTATTGTTCTGACCCCAACCTCGCAGGAGCAACAGTTCGGGCTCTTGCTGGAAGAATTAAAGCAAATTGGTGTACCGGAATCAGCCGTCCATCCCCTTGTCATTCCGGAAGATTTTCGGCCA
>CAZBWV010000038.1:0-83091 GCA_964495805.1 uncultured Calditrichaceae bacterium | reverse complement strand
AACACATTAGATACCGGTGAAGCGGTTTTTCTAAAAGGCTATTTGTTTGAAAAGGAAGAGTGCAATTTGGATTGGCGATCGGCCCTTGAGCGATTGCAATTTGGAGGCGAACGGGGATATGGTTGGGGAGATGTTGAACTGTTGTTCGCCAAGGAATCTGATGATAATAATCTGTTCAACGGCACTGTATCATTCAAAGGCGATGGTGATAAACCCATTATCCTTTTACATCCAAAAGGACGGTTGTTAGCCCATACCTTACCGAATAATTTGGAAGCCTCTGGAGAGATCGAACCATTAGTCGGTCGGGAATGGCGCTCGTACAATCCCCACCGACGTTATGTTGGCCAACATATTGCTTACACCGGTGTTTACTTCATTCCGGGAAGTATAATTCATCGATCTACCAATTTTATTATATCCAATTTTGGCATTTGGCAAAAGATAGATTTCCAGGCTTAACAATGTTGGTGGTACCGGAAAAAATTTACCTACCTCATTAATGATTTAGCTATTTCCTTCCAATTTATGAGTCAATCAAACTCAAGTTTGACAGTTCCAATTTCACAATATATTGTTTTAGAAGTATTTACTCCACTCGAACGTTTTAAGACGTTCACTACAAAACTGCCATTTGAGATTTTTTCAGGCGACTTCTGCATGCAGGTCATTTTCTTCCCGAAGCCGGTTCCGTCACCGAAAAAAACGGGTTCACATTTCCCATCGTTCAGCTGAAATCTGTTCAGTTCACTCAGAACAGGAATCAAGAATAGTTCTTTACACGGAATAATAATTGTGAGCGAATCGTCCTCAATGGATTGAAAATATCCAATGATTTTTTTCTCGTTTGTCAGGTAAACTTCTACCCGTTTACCTTTTAATTGCGTATACACTGTTTCATCTGTTTGTATCTGATTCACTGTATATATTTTAGCGCAATTTAAATTCAAAAAAGCAATAATCATTACAAAGACAATACTCTTTTTCATATTTGGTTTTTCACCAATTTTTAATTTTCACCTGCCTACCGTATAGAGCTTCGTCGCGAATAGGTGTCTATTAAAATAACGGAATTACCACTTATATGCTGAATAATTTTAAAGCACTTACACATAAACACTCCAGACTCCACTCGTTGGCTTGAGCAATGGATTGGCAACTATTTGATGTTAAACTTTTTCCATTGCAAGATTACCCCTTTTAGAGGTGTAATAGTATATTTGCCCCTATGGGGGGAAAAATTAATGCACTCATACCGAAAGTTACATCGGTAAGGTAATAACCAACAACTCCACCGATAACACTCCCAATGACAATCTTTAAAAAGGGATTTCTTTGTTTGATGTCTTCCCGTTTAGATAGATAGCCTAATATGCTACCTGAAACACCCCCTATACTTGCACCGAAACGAGCATAATGGCCATCTCCACTACATATTTGAATGACATCACGACTTCCGGCACATTTTGTCCTGGCATGATATCCTATAAATGCGCCCATGAGACCAAAACCGAAAGATCCCGCTAAGCCTGCAAGAAATATCTTATGGTTTTTCCGCACAGTTGAATCAGAAGAACTATTAGGTAATGCCATTGGATTGAGCAGATTTCCACTTATATCGCCCCCTTGAACGAAATATTTTGAATTAAAGGTATGGCTATGTTGGGAAGATAAATTTTTGAACAAAGTATTTCGATACCCTGGTTTAGTCAGAGAATCAAACGGTTGTGAGAAGACATACGTCGTTAATATGAGGAGGGAAAGTATGATTCTCATGGCAAATTCTCTCTATCTATATACTCTCGTTTTAATTAGTCTCCAAAAAATCGATCGGGCTGGTAAGTAATGGTATTGTCAGTGAAAGCAATACTAAAAAAACTATTGTCCGTCGTATGGTTTCCGAATCCCCACGTGTTGTAGTTCTCGGTAAACGTTTTCCACTCATGGCTGTCACCTCCATAAATTGGGGATAATGAAGAATTCGTCCCTGCCCTACCAATCCAATCAAACAACCCACCACAACTTTCTACCCAAAATTCTCCATATCTTCCGATCCAGGGGTGCAATGATTTAATCAATTTTTCAGGAATATTATTATGTTCAAATCGAAAATAAATGACAAGAATAATTGAAAATCAAGCAGTAAATTAAACTTTATTCCGATTTATTCATCCACCACCATGCTCCAAAGAGGCATTGTATTCCTTCACTGAAAATAGTGATCAGGTAGGTAATGGAGTTCCTGAAATTTTTTACGATCTGCTTGAACTCATTTTGAACTCATTCCCTAAAATCTCTCAGAAAAATATCGGAATTTTGTTGATTTTAAATAAAAATTCCGGATTGAACCCGTGCCATGAGACTATACACACCTATGATATTGCTCTTCAACTTAATATTCCGTATATTGGCAGGTCATTTTTTGAAGAATAAAAAAAGAGTTAAAGCGATGCATCAGGAAGACCTGGACAAATTGACCATTTTGGGCCGCAAAGCCAAACCTAGTAAAAAAATGGAAGCAGTGGCCAATCCCGCGCCGGATCGCTATTATCTCATCAAGATGGATACATCGGAATTCACCTGCCTGTGCCCGGTAACCGGACAGCCGGATTTTGCCCACATCCACGTGGAATACATCCCTGATCAGAAAATCGTGGAATCGAAATCGTACAAATTGTACCTGTGGTCCTACCGGAACGAAGGTATTTTTCACGAAGCGGTGGTGAATAAAATTCTGGACGATCTGGTGGCACTGCTGGATCCACACTGGATCAAAGTGGTGGGCAAATTCAACGTGCGCGGCGGGATTGGTTTTACCGTGGAAGCCCAGCACACCAAGACGGAAGAAGCCCCCCGCAAACTCGGACTACTTTAAGAAATTGTCGCGAGAGACTACTTCCTGTTTCCCGGACGGGAAAAACCTTATAACCAATCCGATGTGAAAACCACTGAAACTCTGAACAGGTTGCCCTTTCCTTGAATTCTCCGTCCATTTTCCCGTGGTTTTTTTGCCTCGTCCCTCCGCAGGGAATGCTCTAATTAAATTACCGGGAAAATTTCATGTAAAATCCCAGTGAACCATCCTGTTTTACCACGACCCACAACAGCCCACCCTCTATCAGAGTAGCCAATCCCTGGTAATTTCCATCATACGGGGCACCACAATTGCTGATTGTGAATGTGGCAATGCGGTAAAGATTCTTCTGAGAATTGATGATTTGAATGTTTCCGGAGAACTGGCACCCACCTGTATTTCCACCGGTGAACTGCCCGTTTTCGTTCACATTCAAGAATGTGGAACCGTCATCTTCTATCATTATCCAGTTCCCGGCGATGGCGGAAAGGGAAGAAGCCAGGTTGTAAACCGAATCCATTCGAGTGAGAGTTAATTCACCCGAACCAGCCAGCGGCCAGGCACTCCCGGTAAACTGACTGGTAAAATAGACGATTTTTATTCCGTTTTCCGTGGTTTCTCTCGTCTCACCCTGTGAAATGGTAAGGTTCCCCACCGGAGTGCCGGTCGTGTCGTAAATATTCAACTTTCCCCCAATCTCCCCATTCTTACTGCTCAATGTTCCATGGGCTGCTAACATATAATCCATTATTTCTTCACCGAATACCACAAAATAACTCTCCCCATTCGGTGCCACCATTGCCATACTACCCAAATAGCCGGTTCCCTTACCCGATTGCTGAAAAACAAATCCACCCATCCAGAAACCTTCGACTTCTGTGGTGCTCTCTGTTGGTTCCGGGCTGGTGGAATTTTTTGAACATCCCGCCAGAAACATCATCACCAGCCCAAACCACACCAAAATGCTCCAGAACAGCCGATTCATGGTGTTCATGTTTATACCCTCCTTTTTTTAAAAAAATTATGCATCGCTCCTATTGCTCAACCACTCAATATGAAGTCCGGAAAATCAGAATATGGTTTTTGCCGGTACCCCCGAATCTGGCAACTGGGAAGCGAAAAAATGGATGAAAATCGAAAATCTTTGTGAACCCCGATTGTTGTGCGAAAGTGGTCATTTTTCACTGCATTTTTGTGGCGATGTTGACAAAATAAACAAAATCAAAATACCCATTTCGTTCAGGATGAATAGGTTCGGAGATTTTCTCGAAAGTCTCACCAGTCCAACAAAACCCATCGTTCTCCATTACCTGAGTTTCTACCATCTTTTCTGGTGAACATGAACAGGTAAACCATTTATTTTGTAGGACACCTGTTCCGGGTATTGCATCAGCGTATCGTGTAATTTTTCTATCCGTTAACGTATGATATTTGGTTACTGAATTGTTCGTCAAATCCCACCATTTTTTGTCCGAAAGATCTATTTCAATTCCCGTACCAGATGAATTGGGGCGTATTTAATCTCTTCATATTCAAGGGGTTATGCTTGTTTCACAAAAGGATCAGGTTTCCTGAATACGTTACACAAAACCAGACAGTTGTCTAATTTTGTTTGAGAACCCCGCCCGTTTTGCCAGGATGTTTTGCTTGTAATAGCTATCGAAATGACATAAATTGTTTGATAAATTTTTATGTTTTCAATTATAGGCATCCGGGACGTGTTTATTAATTTGCAGAACCACAGCGAGCGCTACCTGACAAACTTATTTAGTGTAATGAAAATCGCAGCAGTTTACCCATATCCTGAATCCAGGGTGGGTCGTTACGAAAGGAAATATCCGACATGTACAATCTGAGTCAACAGTGGTTTTAATTAACATTTTCCGTTTCTGGATGGGTAAATCTTAGAAGGATTTTATATTCGTTTTTCCCAAATTTTTAAATGCAACCAACATTGAGGGAATTTATGGAAGCTAAACATCCTGATACATCGTCCCTGCTTCCGCAGGAACCAGTGAGTCGCTGGCTGGAACCCATCAAGCGATTTATGCATGTGGAAGCTTCCGGGGGAGTGGTGTTGTTATTCGCAACGGCAGTGGCCATCATCTGGGCAAACTCTCCTTTTTCGGAAAGTTATTTTGCTTTCTGGAAAACTCATGTGGGGATTACCATCGGTTCGATTGAATTCAATCATTCCCTGAAACATTGGGTAAGCGACGGCCTGATGGTCATTTTCTTTTTTGTAGTGGGAATGGAGGTAAAGCGTGAGCTGGTGATTGGCGAACTTCGGGAATTTAAACGAGCAATCCTTCCGGTTGCGGCGGCGGTTGGGGGAATGCTGGTTCCTGCGTTCGTTTACTTAACCATTCAGAAGGGCCAACCGGGGGAACATGGTTGGGGAATTCCCATGGCAACGGATATTGCGTTTGTGGTGGGAATTATGGCAGTACTGGGATCACGAGTTCCTCACATCCTGAAAGTTTTTCTGCTAACCCTGGCAATTGTGGATGATATCGGTGCGATTCTGGTAATTGCCATTGGATATACCTCCGATATCAATTTAATTGCGTTGGCTCTGGCATTTGTGGGATTGGGGGTGGTGGTTTTACTGTCCCGCATTGGTGTGCGTAGTTTTGCCGTTTACACCGTGCTGGGTGTCTTTGTCTGGCTGGGATTTCATGAGTCCGGAGTTCATGCAACCATTGCCGGAGTTCTTCTGGGACTTCTTACCCCGGTACGAAGCCGCATCAGTACCGGTAAGTTTGCCCGAATTCTGGCCCGGGCCAATCAGGTGCTTTACGGCGGTGAGTGGGAAGCGGAGGAACACAAAGGAGAAAAGGTGCGTGCTTTTCAGCGTGCTTCCCGGGAGGTGATCTCACCGCTGGAATATCTGGAGGACCGGCTGCATCCCTGGAGCAGTTTTTTCATCATGCCCGTTTTTGCACTGGCCAATGCTGGGGTGGTTATTCATTTTTCCGATTTTTTAAATTCTGTAGCCGTAGCAGTCATGGGGGGTCTGGTCATTGGCAAAATGGTGGGAATTGTCCTGTTTACCTGGTTAATTGTCAAACTGGTGACAAAAAGCCTGCCGGAAGGGTTGAATTGGAAAATCTTGATCGGGGGTGGTTTTCTGGGAGGAATTGGATTTACTATGGCGTTGTTTATTGCTGGCCTGGCAGTTGAAGGACCGTTGCTGGATGCTGCTAAAATCGGGATTATCGGAGGTTCCTTCGTTGCTGCCATGCTTGGAGTAGGTATTCTGCTGCTGGTCCTTCCTGGTACCCGGGAGAATTCATAACCATGTACGTTCTTAAACTCCATTCGAAGATTCAGGTATCAAACCATGAACCGTAAACGTTTGTCCAGTATATTTCAAAACAATTCGTTACTCTTTATCGTGGTATTTTCCACCATTTTTGTCATTCCTATGATTTCGGGACGAATACAGGAAGTGTTTTATAACATTGCTTATTCGTTTATCTTCCTGGCTTCGGTTTTTTCTCTGGAAAAACGTAATCGCACCCTTACAGCTGGCGCCGTGCTGGCATTTGTGTTGGTGTGGATTTCCCAAATTTTTAAATTACCACAGCTCTTCAGCATCTCCGGATTGTTCACCATTATTTTTTTTACACTGGTGATCAGTAAACTGGTGGCACAAATTGCCCGCAGTCAACAGGTGGATGCAGCCGTCATTTTTGAAGCCATTAATGGATACTTACTAATTGGTTTAACTTTTTCTCTATTTGTGGGAATGGTGGTTCGATTCGATCCACACGCTTTTGCCATCAACAACCAGACCGGTGACCTGGGACCCAATATTATTTATTACACCTTTGTGACCATGACCACGCTGGGATATGGCGATATTGTCCCGGTTTCGCAATCTGCCAAGTCGCTGGCCATGTTAATCAGTATTTCCGGACAAATGTACGTAGCTATTCTAATCGCTTTACTGGTAGGGAAATATTCCGCTTCTAAAAAATAGTAGGGAGTATATCTGTTTGAAAATCCGATGAGATTCGGAAAACCAAAGCATATTGCCGAATGTCCGTGTAATCTGTGTGAAATCAAGCTATGATGTGAGCATTGTGGTACAATATAACCGTTTGAGTTTTCTTTTGATAAAAATCGTCATACTGTGCTGGGCGATGGTTTTAACCACTTCGCTTATGGCGCAGCAGCCACCCCATCCCAACTGGGACAACCAGATTTATATGGGCAACAAGGTTGCCGGGGGCACAGGAAGTTGGCGATATTCCGGTGAATGGCAGGTACGCCTGGAAGATAACATGCAACAACTGGATAACTGGTTTGTGGAAGGTGCGGTGAACTACCTGTACAGTAAAAAGCTGGAAATTGTTCCCGATTTTCGCTTCAGCATCAAACCCACCGAAGTGGAATTCAGACCCGGTTTTGGTATTTTGTTTAAGCACATTTTCCGGCGAACCCAGCTGGTTCATCAGGTAAAATGGCAGGTGGATGCCGATAATTCCGGCAACTGGGATAATGGGCTACGATACGCTGTATTTGTGAATCATAAAATTGCCACCAGTGCCATGATCACGTTTGCCGCTGGTGCATTTTACCGCTGGCAGAAAAATTTTAATGGATTTCAATATATCCGTTTTGGTCCCGGAGTTTCTTACATCGTGGATTTTCGGCATACTCTTAATTTTAATTATTTGATAAGTGCCACCAATAAAGGCAATTACTGGGCATGGGCAGGTATCCCGGTCGTTCAACTGGTAATAAACATCGGACGAAGATACCGGTACGTACCGGCCAAATATTACAACTTTTAATTTGATGGGCAGAAGGCAAATATAAAAAGATAAAACGGATTGGACGCTCTTCCCTTTCATGGGAGTCTTTTCTGTCTCTTAATTGGGTTTTAGCTGTTTAGTGTTTAACCGGGTTAGCAGGAAAAACGTAAAAAAAGCATTCGGTTCCGGAAACGTTTCGGAATAAAAATTTAAAATTTCGCAGGAGGTTTGACCTTTGTATATTAATCCCTTCGTTTGGTCAACAAAGCTGTGGGGGACTTGTTCATGAAACGAACCCGGGTATGGTTGCTGGGATTAGCTTTTTTACTTCTGGAAATCGGTTGTTCCAGTTTAACGGTTTACACGGATTATGACCGGAATTTAAATTTTCGTTCGTATCGAACTTACCGCTGGGCAGCGCAGGATTCCATCCCAGAGGATCAACTTATTCGAGAGCCGCGCTTGCCGGAAATGATACACTATGCAGTGGATCATGTGTTGGAAGGAAAAGGGTTTCAGAAAATTGATTCCACCGGGCAAGCAGATTTGACGGTAACAGTAAGTTTTAAAGTGGAAAAAAAGGTGGAGATCGAAGACCTGGGAGGTCGAGAAAAATACGATCCCCAGTGGAAACCGGAAGATGAATCGCAAATTGTGGAACATGAGTATGAAGTCGGTACGCTAAAGATAAGTTTTTTGGAAGGAACCTCCGGTCGGGTTATCTGGCGTGGTTGGGCGGTTCGCCAGATGCATAATTTCCGCAATCCGGAGCGGATTCAGTATGAAGTGGATTTTACTATCTCTCAGATTTTATCCAGATTCCCGCCCGCTACACGCTAATCCACCGATTTCAGGCGAAACCTACGGTAATTCATGAAAAACCGATTGCGCGTATTACCCGTCCAAAATATTATAACGTTACTTTTGTTGATTGGGTTTGCCCAAACCATAGTGATCTATGCCCAGGATGCCCATTACTGGACCAATCAGTATGGTACCAAAGCCCAATTGTTAGGCGGAATGGTGGTGGGAAGTGTGAAAGATTTAAGCTCGGTGTATTACAATCCGGGTGCGTTGCCCTCCATTAAGGATTCCACCATGGTGCTTACCACAGCTGCTTTCGAGGTTAATTATTTTCGGTGGGAGGATGTGTTGGGTACCGGTAAAAAGCTGGATTATTTGCAGGCCAAACCCGCACCTATCATATTTGCAGTGCGTGCCCGGTTGGGCGGATTAAAGCGAAGCAACTGGGTGATTTCCTATTTGACCCGTCATGATTTCGAGATTAATCTGGAAGGACGTCGGGCTGTGCAACCCTCCAGTACGGCAGGTGTCAGCGGGGAGGAATACACTCAGTTTGACGAAATCCGATTTCACGAGCGGATTACCGAAGGCTGGATGGGGGTGACCTGGGCGTACAAATACAATAGCCGAATTAGTCTGGGAGTCACCGAATTTTTTGCTTTACGTAACCAGCGCACTCGTTCGCAAAATATCTGGCAGAAGGCCATTCCCGATAGCGGAAACGAGTCCCGCCTGTACATCGACGAATTTTCCTTCTGGGCAGTGCGTACCTTCTGGAAAATTGGCTTGTTTGTGGATTACACGCCGCTCACCCTGGGAATCACCTTTACCACCCCGGGATTCCATATTATGGGCAACGGATGGTCTTTTCTGGCTTCCTCTCGCCTTTCCTCGGAAGGATGGATACCGGCTTTTCAATCCGAAATAGGAGCCTATTACCAGGAGAGTATGATCACCCGCTATCATTCTTCCGGTTACATTGCTCTGGGGGCTTCCTATCGCGTACGGAATGCCCAGATTCATATTACCGGTGAATGGTTTAATAAAATTCCTCTGTATCCCGTACTAAAAAGTGCGAACGGAGAAAACCATCCGGAAGTGATGCATGAGTTGAGTTCGGTGTTTAACTGGGGTGTAGCCGCTGAGCACAAATTGTCCCACCGATTTACTCTGTATTCAGGGTTTATCGTGGATCGCTCCGCTTACATCCCCGGTAGCGAATCCCGTCTTTCCATGACCAGCTGGGACCTTTATCACTTTTCTCTGGGAAGTGCCTTTTTTGTGTGGAATTCCTATTTCACCCTGGGATTTTCCTATTCCTATGGTGGGGAGAAATTAAAAACTCCCGGTTATTTCGATACCCGGATGGAGAATTCGATGGGTAGCGACGTGCGAGAGATTGGGAAGGTAATTACCCATCGGCTAAAAATTTTATTAGGTCTCTCCATGCGGTTTTAGCTTTCGTGTCTGGATTTGGTAACTTTTGCATACCTGATTCATCTATATCTTTTGTGGATTTGCCAAAAAATCAGATTTATCTTGAGACGTTTAAGTTCAATAATGAACAAAATCATAAGGAGAAGTATAATGAAAAAGTATGTATTATTTTTTATTCTGGTAGTAGCGGTTCTGGCTTATGCTCAGGAAAATGCTTACATGGAACTGCTTCGTTCCGACTTGAAGACGGAAAAGAAGGCGGTGATAGTGAATGTGATGAATTTTACCGATGCGGAATCGAAAGTTTTCTGGCCCATTTATCGGGAATACGAAGCAGAGCGTGCTAAATTGGGCGATCGGATGCTGGCACTGCTCAAAGATTACGTGGAAAATTACGATGATTTATCGAACGATAAAGCGGAAAAGCTGGTGAAAGAAAGCTTCAAGATTAAAGAGAAACAACTGAAGTTGAAAGAGAAGTATTACAACAAGGTGAAAAAAGCTTTGAATCCCGTCCGGGCAGCTCAGTGGATTCAGCTGGAAAATCAGTTGGATTTGATTCTGGAAATTCAGATTGCCCAACAACTTCCGCTGATTGAACCGGATGATATACCGGCACCTGATCACAAGTAGATTATTTGTATTACCCGTAAGCGGTTGAGGAAAGGAATTTCTTCAATCGCTAATTTTTGTTATGCCTTTCGATAACAGAAAACAACATCGACATTCATCAACATTTTCAGGAAAAAAAGGGAGTGTTATGAAATCATTTGAATTTTTTACCAGGCAGTTCCGTTTACAACTTCCGAGAGCATCGTGGGGAGTACTGCTGTTACTGGTTGTGGGATGGACCATCCCGGGAAGCTCTCAGACCATTTCTCCCATGTACGAAAGTGGTCACACCCGTGGGATTGAAATTACCCCGTTTGTGGGCTACCAATTCGGTGGCAGCCACAACGTGTACGAAGGAGAAATCAATATTGACGATGCTGAGAACTTTGGTATAGCGGTCAATTTTGATCTGCCGTACAAAACCGGTACTCAATTTGAATTGCTGTGGATTATGCAGAAATCCCGATTGGACAAAAAGGATTACTTTACCGGAATTACCGAGCCGCTTTTTAACCTGTACACTCATTACATGCAGCTTGGGGGTGTGTACGGGTTGCAACGGAATAATGTGCTACCGTTTATTTCGTTGTCTTTCGGGGCTGTTCTATTTCATCCCACCAGCGCCCGATATTCGGATGAATGGTTCTTTTCTGCTTCCCTGGGGGGTGGGTTGAAGTTTTACCTTACCGAGCGGATAGGACTGCGCCTTCAGGCCCGGGCTCTGTTCCCATTAATCTGGGGCAGCGGCGGACTGTGGTGTGGCACTGGCGGATGTTCGGTAGGGATCGGCTCCACCACAACCATTGTTCAGGGAGACGTCACCGCAGGTCTGATTATTCGATTGTAACGGGGAAGAGAAACGGGAATTCCCCATGTCCATTCGTAAGAAAATGATGCTGGCATTTGTTGCCGCTTCGGTGATTCCACTTGTTCTGGCAGGGTCGTTTTATTGGTTCTCCCTTTTTGTCACTGCCCGGAAAGTTTCGCAAAATTTGAACCGGGTCGTGGAGCAATTTGCGCAAAATTCCATGGCCCGGATTCTGGAAGAATTCGAAGATGACCTCCGCCTTCAGAGCTCTCTACTGGAATCGCTGGTGGAAATTCAGAAATCCGGATTTGAACATGCCACGGTGTCTCCTTCCCCGGCTTTGTCCCCTGGACCAATCTCTCCCATTCCGGGGGAGATTGCCCATCAAATCTTTTTTCGGTTTACGCCTTCAGGTGATTCAATCCGTTTGAAGGTGGATTGGACCCGTCAATCCATTTTTTCGGTAAATTCCCAACAGATGGGGATGAACTCCCGCGATGTTGTCCGCCTTCAACAAATGACCCCACTCTATGCACGTTTGCGCAGGCGGTTGCCGAAGGGGATTCTCTGGCAATATACTGCCCTGGAATCCGGAGTGATGGGAGTCTATCCGGCAGGGAATGAGATACCGGTAAATTATGATCCCCGTACTCGCCTGTGGTACCGACAGGCTCAGGAGAGCGGGCGTCTGCAATGGTCGGCTCCCTATGTGGATGCCTTCACGCGGCAGTTGCTGATTACCGTGTCCGCCCCTTTAATTAATCCGCAGGGGGAATTCATCGGAGTTACTGCCGTCGATGTGCGAATTCTGGACATTTTACGCCTGGTAAAGGTGTTACCAAAGGATTGGTCGGAAGATGCCCACGCTTTTCTCATCGATGCCCAGGGAGCCGAAGAAACGGACCGCCTTCCTGTTTACGTTCAGCTGGATTACAGCACCACTCACCGCAACTGGAGGATTCCGGTGGAGCGGAAGTATCTGACTTCTGTCGATCAACAATCTTTTCGCGAAATGGTTCAGGACATTCGTGCGGGTAAAGGGGGAATTCGAAGGATGGAATATCGGGGAAAATCGGCATTGTGGGTCTATCGCGGATTTTCTGAAAAGCGGATTTATCCCATCCTGATTGTTCCTTACCGGAATCTGGAAGCGTTGGTAAAGCAAACCAGATATGAAATCCTGAATCGAAATGTGCGCTGGCTTTATTATTCACTGATTTTTTCTCTGATAGTCGGATTGGTGGCAGTGCTGGGAGCGACCCGATTTTCCCGACGGATCGTCTCGCCTATTCGCGAACTAACCGAAAAAAGTCGGCTATTGGCGGAAGGGGATTTCTCGGTGCGGGCGGATGTTCATACTGCTGACGAACTGGAAGAATTAGCCGGGGTGTTTAACCGCATAGGGCCGTATTTAAAAGAGCGGGAAGAGATGAAAACCTCGCTGGAAGCCGCCCGGTTGATCCAGCAGCGGTTGTTGCCGGAAGTTGATTTCCGGAAAAATGGCTTTCATGTGGCAGGTATGTGTGCTTACAGCGATGAAACCGGAGGCGATTTTTACGACTTTCTGTGGTTGCAGGACGGTGAAACCGAACAGATTGTGGTGCTGCTGGGGGATGTTTCCGGACACGGGATTGCGGCTGCCTTACTAATGGCAATGGCCAGAGCATTGATGCGGAATAACCTGCGGCAGTTTAACGGAGATTTGTCTCGGGCGCTTGCTGCCACCAATGCCCAGCTGGTTGCGGATACCGAACCCCAGAAGTTTGTTACACTATTTGCGTTGAAGTGGCAACCTGCGACCGGTAAACTGTTTTGGGCCACTGCCGGGCACGATCCCGCTTTATGGTGGCAATATGACTCCGGAAAAATAGAGCAGTTGGAAGGAGAAGGAATTCCGCTGGGGTTTTTATCTGGTGTTGCTTTTTCTGAAACAGGACCGAAACAGTTAAAACAGGGCGATGTTGTGGTGATCGGCACCGATGGCATCTGGGAAGCGGAGAATGAAAAAGGGGAAATGTTCGGTAAGGAAAGGCTTCAAGAATTGATTCGGACGTACCACACTGCTACAGCTCGCGAACTGGCGGAACGCATTGTGCAGGAGGTGAAGAATTATTGCGGCAATCGGAAGCTCCAGGACGATGTGACTGTCGTTGTAGTAAAAATGGAGGGACCGAAAATTGTTCAGGGAACGAAACACAGAAACGGGCATTAAATAGACCTGTGCTTGCATCGGCACCCTCGATTGGCACAAAATGGCGATTTATATTGAAAGCAGGGTAAAAAGAAATGGCAAATTGCCGGAAAATGATTTATCTTATTCTGTTACAGAAAAATAAACTGATGTTGAATTCAACGAAAAGGAGTTTACAATGAAAATGTTTCGAATTTTTGCCATAGGATTGGCGCTTCTGGCCATGGTGGGATGTTCCAGCATGTCTGTAATATCGGACTGGGACCATGCCACTGATTTTAGCAAGTTTAAAACGTTTCGGTTTTATGATGGTGATCCCATCCCGGGCGATGAATTGGCCAAACATCCGCTGATTCAGAAAAGAGTACAGGAAACCGTTGCACAAATTCTGGAAAGCAAAGGATTTCAGCAAACCGATTCGGATAATCCCGATATGCTGGTTTTTGTCCATGCGGGAATCAAAGATAGGGTAAGTGTAACTAACTGGGGAGGCTACGGCTGGTACGATCCCTGGTGGGGACCGGTGGGTTACCGCAATGTGGATGTCTATCAGTACGAAGAGGGAACGTTGATTATCGATATCGTAGATGTCAAGCGAAAACAGCTGGTATGGCGGGGAATGGCCACCGATGTCGTCAAGGGGTATAAGGATCCCCAGAAGATACAAGCCAATCTGGACCGAATTGTGGAACAAATATTAAATCAGTTCCCGCCTAAATCGGGCAAAAAATAGGTGATGGGAACATTTTGTAAACATAAGTAACGATTAACCAACAGGAGGTGCAATGAAGTTATCTCAAAAAACCCGTCGGGGTCTTCTTGTGTCGGCTTTCGTGATGGTTCTCGGAATGATCGTGGTTCTTACATCCTGTTATCCGGGCGATCCGTTAAGCGTCAGCCAGATGGACCTGGTAATTACGTTGTTTGATAAAAATGTGGATTATAGCCGATTCAAAACGTATGTATTACCGGATACGGTGGTGTTTCTCACCGATTCTTCCCATCAGGATGAAATTGACCACTCTAATGATGATTTTATTATCAGTAAGGTTCGGGAAAATATTGAGCGAATGGGCTTTGTAAAGGAAACCAATCCTGAGCAGAATAAACCGGATGCGGTGTTTCTGATTGCCGCGACAAACACGGAATATGTAGGTTATTATGGTGGATACTGGGATTGGTGGGGCTGGTATCCCGGTTGGAGTTGGTGGGGTTATCCTCCTGGTTGGGGATGGTACTACCCACCTTATTATGGGGGTGGAACATATTCCTTTACCGCCGGAACCATTTTTATCTCCATGCTGGATGTGAAAAACTATGATGAAGAAAATAAAGTAATGCCCATTCCATGGGTGGCGGCATTAAACGGGCTTCTGGAAGACAATTCAGTGAACCTGAGAAATCGAATCGAAACCGGAATTAAAAAGGCGTTCGATCAGTCTCCCTATTTAGGAGAGGGGAAATAATCCCGGAGTTTTTCACGTTTCGATAAAGCGTTTTGAAGTGCAAACAGGAAAAAACGGAGAGAAAAACATGAAAATAAAACTTTTTGTTGTAATGCTGCTCACTCTATTAGTGGGGCTTTCTTCAGTTCAGGCACAGGGTTCCTATGGAATTTTAAATTACGGCATTTCCTTTCCCACGGGAAATACCAAGGATTACATCAGTAACACCAGTTTTCGCGGATTTGGTTTTGAATTTGGGAAATATGTGAGCTCCAGTCTGGCGGTGGGTGTTTCGGTAAACTGGCACATTTTTTACGAACGTACCAGCGAACGGATTCATCTGGACTATGCGGATATTTCCGGAGTGCAGGACCGCTATATTAATAACTTCCCATTGATGCTCAGCGCACGCTACGTGTTCCTGCATAATGCAGCCATTCATCCTTTTATCGGTCTGAATGTGGGGGTGTATCGTTTTCTGCAACGCATGGATATTGGAATCTATTCATTTGAATCGAGAACCTGGCAGTTTGGCCTGGCACCGAAAATCGGATTTTTCTTCCCCATTCGCCCCGACGTGATGTTTATGGTGTCCGGTACTTATCAGTGGGTAAACGGTGTCAAAACCATTTCCGAACAGACGGACGATTTTCCCTACCTGACCCTGAAAATCGGATTTGCTTACGAATTGGGCTGGTATTAAAAACGAAGTTTGAAAATTGTTCATGAACCAAACCCCTTGAAGTGGTTAAACTTCGAGGGGTTTTTGGTTGTGGGGAAGTAATAGGTATTAGGGAGATGGGAGGTAGTGAGGGTTAAATGTAAAATGTAAAATGTAAAATGAATGGGACTTAATGGACGGAGATGCAGGGGGTATAGGGGACGGAAAAGTGTTGGGGAGTAAGTTGGTGAATCTCCGTTCCCACTCTCACCATTCCCACTGCAAATAAAAAGTATAGTAATTACTGCCGCCGTTAACCCGTCCGAATTGTTGGGCTGCTTCGTAGATGCCCGAACGATGATGCACTCCGTATCCTAACCAGAGGTGTTTAAACTGCTTACCTAATACATCGCCCGCATTAAAATCGTAGCTCCAGTCCAGATAGTTTAAAAACTTCACCGGTTGGTAACCTTTTTGGGCGAAACCGGTTTGTTCGATATAGGTGACGTGGTTGATAAAGGAGAATCCTTCCGAGCCACCTAATCGCCAGCGTATGGGCCAGGGAATGTTTAAGAACACTTTAACCGCAAGCACAACTTCCACTGCGCTGCTCTGGTGGGAAGATGGCCAGTGAAAGGCAACACCCGGGGTCAGGTACACATCCATGGGAATTCCCAGGACTTCATCTGTGAGGGGATGCCCATAAAACAGGGAGGTAAGCTGATGCCCCAGGCTATCCGGTTCCAGCTGAAGGAAGTTCGTATGCCAGAAATCCGAATAAGTAGCCCACCCCTGGGCTACGCGCAGGTAGGGACGGTTGTGTAATTTCTGTTTCCGCAGCCGGGTGGGATCGTTGGAAAAACCAAATCCCAGCTGGAATTCTCCCGAATATGTATCCTGAACGTAACGCGCCTGCTGTGCTTGCTTCCCGATGCGGGTAACGCGTCCCAGCGCCATTACCGAAAAGTTGCTCCACACATGTGCACTGGCCAGCAAGCCCACGGAATAATCCACTCCCGCGGGAATGGTTTCCAGGGTCAGACCATAGTAATGGGAGTTGTAGTCGCTGCTTTTCCATTTTGCCTGAAGATAGGGGGACAGAAAGTATCCGGGTGTTCGCCACTCCATTCCCACCCGGAAATTCACTGAAGGATTGAGCTGGATATCCAGCATCCCCTCCACATCCACAAAAAGCGAATAACCTGGTAAATAGCGAAATTGAATCCCGGTGTCCAGATTGGTTGGTTGCACCCTGTTCTGGTACTTGTCCGGTAGATCCACAAAATGAATTCGAGAAACCGCATTTACCTGGAAAGCAGGGTGACGGTACAGATGTACCCCTCCGGCAATTCCACGAAAATAGACCCGGTTTCCCCGGTAAAAAATCATAGGAATAGCGCTGTATATTTGCTTTTCGTCCGGACTGAGATAAGGAATGTTGGCGGTGCGAAACATAATTCCCAGCGCCCAGGTTTGTTCGGGGGTGTTTGCCCTTCCCGCATGTTCTGCTCCCGGAGCAGTTGAGCCTGTTGAGCCAATAAGCATCAATAAAAGCAAAACAGTAATGATTTTCATGGCTCCGATTCCTTTTGGGAAGAAGAACCAGTGCCTTTCCCGGATTTCCGTTTACCAGAGGCACGCTTGCTTTGCTGTTCCTCTAAATTCTTCAAATAGAGTTTTTGCTCAGGACGTGGTTTTTCGATGCCAAGCGTCTGAATTGCCCGGTACACCTGCAACGCTACTTCCGTTTTGGTCTGGAGAATATTGGTACTCACCCAGTAATACAGCGTGAAATCCAGAAAATAATCCCCAAATCCATTAAACGTGGCAATGGGTTCCGGGTCGTTTAACACCCCGGGATGTTCACGGGCAATTCGTAGCAGAAGCTCCAGCACTTCCTCCGGATCCGAGTCGAATGCCACCTTAACTGGTAGTTTCATCCGCTGGCGATTGTCCGAGAGTGTCCAGTTGGTTACCTGTTGGGAGATAAGGTCGGCATTGGGGACAATCACCTCCGAACCATCGAAAGTACGAATGGTGCTGGAGCGTACACCAATTTGTTTGACCAATCCCAGCACGTTCCCCACTTCTATTTTATCTCCCACCTGAATGGGGCGTTCGAACACCAGGATGAGCCCGGAGACAAAGTTGGCGATTACATTCTGCAGGCCAAAACCAAGACCAACCCCCAGGGCACCCGCCAGCAATCCGAATTTACCCAGATCGATTCCCATGGCAGAAAGCGCCAGGAAAAATCCCAGTCCGATGACGGTATAGCGCACCACCATGGAGATGGCGCCGGGTATTCCCCGCGGAAGACGAATTCGGGGAAACACTTCAATATCCAGTAAAATGCGTATGAGCCGGGCAATGACAAAGGTAACGGTAAGAATCAGAATGAAGTTCACAATGCTGGCCACGGAGATGGTTAGAGCACCAATTTGCCAGCGGGTTTCCAGAATCATCTGTAACCAATCGTAAACCGGGTCGTACAACCGAAATGCTTTCAGAGTTGCACGAACCCACACAAAAAACGCAATCAGATGAACCGCAAAAACAGCCCAGTGTTCCATACGATGGGCGTATGTGTCCACAAATTGCAGGCCCTGAATGGTGCGTTTGCGGATTAAAAGCACGACCATTCCATCAATCACCCGGGCAATGACGTACAAAATGGTTCCAATAATAACACTTTTGATAATTCCCACTACAATCAGGTGTGCCAGTACCACACTACCAATAATATTGGCGACCAGTGCTACGAACAGGGCAAGAATTGCCACTGGCAGAATACGAAATAAGAATTTAGGCCATGGTTTTACCCGCTGATGAGCAACCGGATGAACCTGATACACAATCCAGGCAAATAGGGCGGTAGTAATAAGGGTGATTACCAGCAATAGCAAGCGCTGAATCAACACGTCGTTTACAGCGTTGTTATTCACAAATACCAGAAAGTAAAGAAAGGAAAGCAGGTACACTGCTTTTCGCCTCTCCGGTACCACCACTCCGGTCATCAGTCGGAGAAAAGGAATTAGCAGGATGATAATGAAAAGCTCCGAAATAGCATCCGTAACATTCTGGTAAAGCCAGATGGAAAAGAATAGAGTAACCAGTAATGCGGCAGAAACTGGCCGGGAGATGAAAAAAGCCGAAGCTTTTAATACATCTTCGCCTTCCCGAAACAGTTTTTCCTGCTTATTTCTCCAGTAAAAATAAACCATTATGAAAAGAGTAATCATGAAAAGGAGCAGGTGGATTTTAATAGCCTGAAGGTTGGAACGGTAGAAACCATCCAATGTGTCCGCGAAATTTTGCCAGGCTTCCCGTTCCTTACTCCGAAAACTCAGACTATCCTTTGTGGCTCCGAAGGCTTCCCACAAAGGCGGACTGTCCTGAATAAACAGATGGGTGCGAAGTTCCGTTTCGGTGGTGTTGATGGCATTGAGCAGTTCGCCAATTGTAATCTGTTGTTCGGAGATCTGGTTCTGTAAATTAAGCAGAGTATTGAGTCGGTCCACAATGTGGTTACGCACGGTGTCGATCTCTGTCATGATGGAGGCGATCCGATCCCGGATGCTCTGGGGAATGTCCTCCTCTTCGATAGCCTTAGCGGTTACTTCCCACTGAGCGTAGTTCTGGTTCAACCATTTTTTCTTTTCCTGAAGAAGCTGAATCTGCTCCAAAAGCAAATCGTTCC
The DNA here is from genome assembly GCA_964495805.1 of uncultured Calditrichaceae bacterium. GTDB lineage: Bacteria > Calditrichota > Calditrichia > RBG-13-44-9 > RBG-13-44-9 > JALXCH01. The sequence continues at coordinate 63,816 of CAZBWV010000038.1, read as the reverse complement.
ATTGGTTCAGACGTTTTAATATGACGCTCCATTCCTGTTCGAACCCCTGCAATTTGCGCGGCGAAAGTTGATCCAGCTTCTGAAATATGGGCTCCTTTTCTCTGGCGATCAGGGAATCCAGAATAGCAGGCCATTCTTCCATGAGCTTCTGAATTTCCGGATTGAGAGTGGTTTCTTCCCGAATGGCGTTTAGTTTTCCGTGTACCTGGTCCGCCTGAATGGTGATTTCGGTTACTGGAATGGAGACGGGTGCTTTGGGTTGTGTGGTTTTTTGATCGGCCGGAGCAGCAGGTTCTGCTTCCTGAGCCGGCGAAACCACCAACCCTCCCAGAAAAATCAATAAAAAAATGAACTGCTTCATGGGAATCACCTTTTTAACACTTTTTCATCAATTAAAATTTCCACCCAACGGAAGTGGTAATGGAATAGTCGCTTTTGGAGGCTTCGTTGGGCGGTTTGCTGTCGTAATTGTGGGTGTAACTGAGTTTAAAATAAAAATCGTAAGGGAGTTTCCACTTCAGATTGGTGTTCAGGACCAGGCGCCAGCGGTTGGATTCGGAGAGGTTGGGGTAAGCTGAAAGCTGGGCAAAGAAATCCAGGTCGCCGGTATCGAATGCATTAAATTCGGTTTGCAACAATCCTTCCATGCTCCGATTACTGGGGAATTCCTCTCCTTTGAATTTTTCCATCATGAATGCACCTCCCACCACCGCCATGAAATAAAGTCGGTTATTTTGCACAAAATATTTACCTCCACCCACATTGAACGTGGTTCGCAGGTCCAGTTGTTGTTCGTCGCTGGAGCGAAAAGTTCCTGACACAATTCCGAACCAGTTCAGAGTCAGAAAGCGCCGGTAGTTGATGTCGCCGTCGGTGGCACTGGAACGAGGAGCGCCCTCCTGAAAATTACTTAACGAGTTGAAATTAAAGGCGCTCATCCAGGAACGTGTAATATAACCAATGGTACCGCTCAGATTCAATTGCTGGGCTTTGTTTGCTTTAGTGAGTGAGTACCCGAAATCGAAATTTGCGTTAAGGCGGTCTTTGAACGTTTCCTTGATGGGTTTAATGTAAACCACCTGGTGAATATCCACTGTGTAGGTTCCCAGCTTTTCCCGAATTAGAAGCTGGGTGGAATCCTGAAAATCCGTCTGCAAACTGCCCACATACCGACGGCCACTGGAGAGAACCAGTACAAAACTGGCCGAGCTCCGGATAAATTTAATTTTTTTCCACTCAATCTGAAAATCTTTTTTACTGTAATCGGTTTCGAGATGCAGAATTCCCTGATCCATTCCTTTAATTTCTCCCACCAACCGGTCGCCATTATTCATCACTACGATATCGGTACCACCAAACACCAATCCAGACCAGCCAAGCAGAATGGATCCGATCAGCCAGAGAAATACCCAACTATGTAATTGAAGCCGAACCATTCCAATACTTTCTGTTTCACTAAAATGCTCAATTTACAAATAAAAGGGCATGGGATGGAGTGGTAATTGAATTTGAGCGAATGACTTTTTATCCCATATTGGTTCCCGAATTCTTGTTTCACTAAAACGCTTCTTCCATCCCGAAGTAAACTCCCGAGGTTCCCTGCCCGAATCCAATATCCATTCGCACATTCACTTTTTCTTTTTGATTAAACAGGAAACGAAGACCGAAGCCGCCAGATACTTTCGCATAACGAATATTAAATTTTTGCATTGTTGGGGCCACATCTCCCAGCGCCAGAAATGTTACGGCACCGATGCGCCACCACAGATGGATACGATATTCCATCTGGGTGCTCATAAAATAGCGGTCGCGGTAACGTCCCTGGTAGTAACCGCGCATCAGATTGGCGCCACCCAGCATGGGTAGCTCATAAAACGGAGGGTGTCCCGCGGCAAAACTGGCAAATACCTGCACTGCCAGGACCTCCTGGTCTCCAAATCCAAAATATTTTCGCAAATCGATCTCGTAGCTGTTAAAATCGTAGCTGCTTCCCAGTGAACGCATATAGTAAATGGCTTTTATCTGATAGTAACCACCGGCGGTGGGGAAAAAAATGTGATCCCGGGTGTCCCACACCACAGTGAATCCCAATCCGGAACTCACCCCCCCGTTTCGTCCGATGAGGTTGGGATGATGTAAGCCGGGATTGTTCCGGGCATCGCGAATCAGGTAGTGGTAGTAATCGTAGATAATGCCGCTTTTATTTTGTGGCATGAACTGAAGCAACGGCGGATACTGGAAATTGATCAGTATCCCCCATGCACGCGAGTCGTAATCCACATTTTTCATATCGGGCGAGGTACTGCCGATGCCCCAGAACTTGTCCACAAAATCCCCAAAATTGATGTTTCCGGACAGAAAATACCGGTTCTTTAGCATGTACAATTGGGGGGTCAGGGATATTTTGTATTGTTTGCGTGTGGAATAGTAACCGGAAAGGGAAATTTTAGAAGGTCGTAAAATCAATTCCCGGGAGGTGTAAAAGGTGGCAATTCCACCAACCCCAATCGCCAGCGCTGTTTCCGGGGTGTAGTAAATGTAAGGATAACCTTTAATGCTGGTCTGATGGGAATGATAAAACTCTTTCGAGATAAAGGCTTGTGTGGAATCATCCGGTTGAGGGGTGGAAAACAGCATCTGACTGAACACCAGAATAATTCCGAGGATAAATGGGATTTTCATAGAGAACAGGTTCGTTTCGATTTATTGTGAATGTTATCCGATAACCTTTCCCTTGCCGGAAGCAAGAAACCTTCCGTGAAACCTGCCGGACAAATGGGGTCCCGGATTAAAAAATATAAGTAACCACAAAGCTAATAGTTAAATATCTCATGCTGGAATCCCGTGCCAGCAGCGGAGTTGCGGTCCGGACGTAATAAAATTCCAGCCCCATATTATACTCCTCACGTCCTACGTAAGCAATTTTCGCCAGAATGGATTCGGTCTGGTCATCCTCTTGCTTCTGAAAAAGGGTAAGACGTTTCACCGTAAATCCCAGCATGCCTCCCACGGGAATTCCATACCGGTAATTCAAATATATACTGCCAAGAATTCCCATATTGAATTGCCAAACGTTGTTTTCATCTTGGAGGAACGATTCCCCGTAGGAACCATATAGATAAGTTTCCACTCCCCACAAATCATTGAACGCGTGGGCATAGCGGAAACCCATGCCACCGGAGAGCGGATTGCGCTTCTGGGTTAGGGTGGTGGTAATGCTGTCCGGTGAGGTGATCACATCGTTTAAAAAGCGCAGTAAATTCATGGTGGAGACGGTGGTGTTGTTTATCTGAAGAGTCAGAGAAAGCAGGTTATTGGAACTCTTCCATAAACGGTACATCCAGCCAAACTCGAAACCGGTGATGGATGTGACCCCATGGGTCAGTAGGGTAGAAGTATTGCTTCCGATGCGAACGTTCGCTTCGTATTTGAACCAGGTTGCCAGCCATTCTTTGGCACGGACTTTTACCATCACTGTTGCATTGACAAAGGTGTTCTTTCCTTCCAGCTGGCCAATCAATCTGCCGTCCACCCAGTAGATTGGAATTTGATTGGTGCTGACACCGCCGCCAATGCCGGTTTTGAAGATGGTGGTCATAAATGGAGAGGGGAAATTGGCAAACGGCATAAAATAGTGGCTGTTCAGAAGAGGCAGATTTCTCTGAATCGGTGAGCCTGCTGCTACCAATGCCGGAAGGACCACCATCAACATCAGAATGGTTTGGCAGGTTTTTCTCATATCACAGAACCCGTTCGATTCCAAGCATGATTTGAAAACCACTGTTTTTAAAATTTTCGTAGATAACGCGTTTTTTTTCTTCTTCGGAAGAATAATTGAAGTTGACCAGTCCCTGATAGTAGCGCACTTCCAGCATGGCGTGATTTTTCTGCCCGAAAGGGATACGAAACCCCATTCCGATGGAAGCCAGGATATCTGTATTGCTGAGGTTGTGAGAGATGTCCCATGATTGATCCTGAAAGACTACTTCCGCACTCAATGGCAAAGCAAATTCCAGCCCGCTGACAAAGTAAGTTATTCCGTTGTCGGCATCGATTCGGACGAATAGTGGAAGCACCAGAAAATTGATTTTAACCTGGTACACTTTCAGAGTATCCCAGCGTGTATCCTCACCGGTTTCGATGTTGGAACCACGTTGGGAATAAGTCGGCTGAAAAGCCAAACTCACATCCCGGGTTATACGAAAAATAGCCGTAACTCCCACATTCGACCCGGTGCGATGGGTATAGCTAATATCCGGCGGTTCTACTCCCCCAAATTTGCCTATGTTGGCTCCAACCATCATTCCCAGAGAAATTTGGGCGGATAGAATTGTCGGGAGTAAAAGGAAAAAGACGATAGCCCACCTTTTCATTGAACATCCTGTTTCGTGATTTTCGCTCCGGTTAAATTTATGAATTTCTATAGATAAATCAACCGGAAATTATAGCCCGGTTATATTTCAAAATTAAAAATTTTTTAGAATGGAATATACAGAGTAAACACAGATTTCTTTTGCAGATAAAATGGTTTCATCAATTTCTCTCGCCTGCTTTTCCGATTCGTGTTTGTTAATTTGCCCTGTTTTTTTTACGAATATCGTATCGTTGGCAGGGTGGTTTTGTGTGGTAACACTTCCGGTGAAGAACCAAAAACCTTTGATATAAATGGTTGTGTCTTGGTTTAGTTAATCAAATGCCCGGGATGCGTTGAAAAAAAAGATTGGCCTGCACATTTTGTCTTCTTATATTGAAAAATAAAAAATATTTTCCCGGATAAATTTAATTTGAACAAAAAACGGGTCTTTTCATGAAAATCTGGTTAATGTTTTTGTTGCTCACGGTATTCACTCTGGATTCGATCCTGGCTCAGGAGGATGGTTCCACACGTGCGCTGAATCTCTCTTTGTTTTATCCCTTGAGCACCAATGGTTCGAAAGATGTACAGACCAGTACCAATATTTCGCTGATTTACGGCAATGTGGGAAGCGTCCGGGCATTCGACATGAGCGGAGCGGTGAGTGTGATTAACCACGATTTTCGGGGATTCCAGCTGGTGGGACTGGTTGCAAAAGTAAAGGGAGATGCTTCCGGATTGCGAATTGCGGGATTGTACAACAATACCGATGGTCGCTTTAGTGGCTGGCAGATGGGCGGATTTAACCATGCTGCCAATCTGTCGGGAACACAGGTAGGACTGATTAATACCGCCGATTCCGTGCAAACCGGGGTGCAGATCGGGTTGATTAACATCGCCCGAAAACAACACGGTATTCCCATCGGATTAATAAACCTTGCCGATAACGGGAAGCTGCAGGCGATCGTTTACGGAACCAGCTATGCCAATATCAATGCAGGGCTGCGCTTTCTGGCCAATCAGTTCTATTCCGAACTGGCCATCGGACGCACCAGTTTTGACTTCTGGACGGAGCAGTCCACCATCTTCAGTTTTCATTACGGGTACATGATGCCACTGACCGAAGAGTACCAGATGAGCGCTGACCTGGGTTATCTGCATGTGTACAACAATCCCGAACTTACCGAACGCGATCCGGAAGAAGATGTGTTCGCTTTGCAACTTCGTTTTTTGTTACACATCCAAATAACTGAACAAGCGGCGGCATTTGGTGGCGGTGGGACCACATTCACCTTTAAAAATTATAGCATTCCTGGTTACGATTATTTCCATGTCCTGTTTTTGGCCGGGTTGTCTTTCTTTTAGTTAGTTGTATGAATTGGTTTTAAGAAGGGAGATGAGAATAAGGGGAATTCGAATGAAACAGAATCAACCATTTTCGCAGCATAGACGGGTGTTCGCCTTTTTGTTGGTCATGATGGTACTATGGTACTGGCCCTCAGCAGGTCAGGCGCAATATGTGGCGTACGATTATAACCAGAACAATTGGCAATATCAGTTTACCCTGTTCTCCTGGTTGCCTTCTCAGAATGGAACCGTCACTGTAGGGGAGAAAAGCTTTGAGGCGGATGTTTTTTTTAAAGATTTAATGCGTGGTGGTGGCTGGGCGCTGAACGGGCATGTGGAGGCGAAGACAGAAAAACTGGTTTTTTTGTTAGAGGGAATTTTTATCCAGAGTTTCGATAAAGATAGCCTGGATGAATTAAACTCTTACATTTCCCTATGGGAAGGAGCTGCCGGTTATAGCATTCTTCCCTATCTGGACATCATTGGTGGTGGGCGGTATTTCAAAATAAAAACTGTCATCCGTGAGGGAGGCGTCTCAGAGGTCGAAAAGCATAAAGGTTGGTTTGACCCTTTTGTGGGTGCCCGGACACGCTTTTTAATTTTTAAACCGGTGTTAATTTTTGCCCGTGCGGATATGGGCGGTTTTGGTCTGGGTTCGAAATTCTCCTGGAACATTTCTGCCGGAGTGGGATTGCGCCTGTCCAATTTTGCCCTTTTAGGTGGTTATCGCATCTGGGATGTTCAGTACGAGAGTGGAACCGGGTTGGAGTATTTTAAGTACGATGTTCGCCATGCCGGACCGGAAGTGGGCTTCACCCTTTTCTTTTAACGGATGAATATCCCAATCTTTTGACTCCAATTAAATTTTTCTGCAATCCATGGGTATTGCACTAAAGTAACCTTCATAACTGAGTTCCTGATATTTACATGTCAAGCAACGAAACTAAACCAATGAATAATTCCAGTCGGCCGAACCCGTCCGGAAAATACCTTTTCCAAAACAGAACCATTCGTTCACTATTTTTATTAAACGTTTTCTTTCTGGTAGCGATTGTGGGAGTTGTTATTCTGTTGCTGGTGGGTCGCCAGCGGCAGACCGGTGAAATCTCCCGGCAGGTGATTCGCCAGCTTTCCGAGCAAAGCACCGAACGGATTTCTAATTTTTTCAGTCCTATTTTGAAACATCTTGTTACAATCCGGCAGTGGGATAAAAATGGCGTACTGAACACCTCCCGACCGGATTTACTAAAAGATCAGCTCTTCCCCCTGATAAGCAATAATGCTCAGATTTACTCTTTGATTCTGTCTGATACGCGGGGGTGGAGTTTTGCCCTTTTTCGTGGGCAGGCAGGCTGGCGGGCACTGGTCACCGTGGGAAATGATTCCACCGGCCAGCAGGAATGGTGGGAACTGAATGCGCAGGGAAACCTGCTTGGTAAACGTAAAGCGGATGTTCATTTCCGTCCCCATCACCGGAACTGGTTCCGGAATGCGCTGGAAATAGGGGAACAGGAATTTTCCATTACCGAACCATATCAACTTTTCCCCGATGGGCAAACGGGCATGACCATTTCGCTGGCCTGGAAGCGAGCCCATACCCAACGAGTTGCCGCACTTAGCGTGTTGTACCGGCATCTTGTTTCGCTGGTAGATTCACTGAAATTGGATGCCTCCAGCCGGGTGTTCATTTTTTCCGGGCAACAAATCATTTTAAATCTGGCTCAGGTGTCCAATAAGCCGGTAGCAGAAAAACAGGCGCAAACTCTCGGGAGTGGCCATATACCTGCCGATTCTGTGGCCAGACAGGTACTGGAAGCGTGGAAAAGTTCGGGACAACCTGAGCATCCGTTTCGGTTCGAGCAAGCCGGGCTGATATGGTGGGCTTATTTACGTCGTTTTGAAAAAGAACATCCTATGGGATTGGCCTGGGTGGTGCCTCAATCTGCCCTGTTACAGGGATATTCTTCTCGTCCGTATTTTCCCATTATTGGGGTGCTGGTGGTTCTCTGGCTGGGGACCCTTTTATTAACGGTTCGGATGGTTAAACGGGAGCGAGCCCGCAGCATTACACGAGAGCTTTCCCGGATGAGTGAGGAAGAACTACTTGATTTAATTCGCAACGGGGAAAGCGAACGGGTGGAATTCAAATCCACCCTGCGCTGGAATCTGAAAGCGGACAAGCCAGGCAAGGAGATTGAACTGGCCAGTCTGAAAACCATTACCGCGTTTATGAACTCCGGTGGCGGGTTTTTGTTTGTAGGTGTAGATGATGATGGAACTCCGCTGGGAATTGAACTGGACAAATTCCCCAATCACGATAAATACTTAAGGCACTTCGGAAGCATATTCAATCAACATATCGGGCTGGAATTTTCAGAATACATCCAGTTTGCCATCCGTGAAGTGCAGGGGAAGGACGTTTTTGTGGTACAGTGTTTTCCCTCTCCCAGACCGGTATTTCTGAAAAATAAGGATCAGGAGATGTTTTTCATTCGCAGTGGCCCGGCCAGTCGTCAACTCAGTATGAGCCAGTTGCTTCAATACATAAAAGAACGAAAACTGGAGTATTAATGCGGGGTTGGAGAAAAATGAATCGATCCGGAGAGAGGGGATATCGCCTGTGCGGAATTCTGTTCATAGGTTTGCTGATGCTGGCGAGTTGCGCCCCTATTCACCATCTGGTGGTGGAACAGGTGGCGACCAATTATCCCGAGGCAATTTTTTACATTCCTACTAACGAACCATTGGTGGCGCTTACTTTTGATGATGTACCGGATTCGGTCACCACTCCACTGATTTTAAACACCCTTCGTAAGTATCACGCCCATGCCACATTTTTTGTGATTACCGGACGGGTTCCGGGCAATGAAGCCATTATTCAGCGAATTCTGGCCGAAGGGCACGAAATAGGCAACCACATGACCCGCGATGAACCAACGGCTAAACTGACTTACCAGAAGTTTGTGCAGGAATTTAACCGGGCGGACAGTGTGTTGCGGCAGTTTGCACCGGTGCGCTGGTTGCGCCCCGGCTCTGCGTTTTACACAGAAGAGATGGCCAATTATCTGGCGAACGACCCGCGGGGTTATCGTCTGGTACTGGGCTCAGTTTATCCTGCCGATGCGCAGATTCCGTTTACCTTTCTGGCCTCCCATTACATCGATTGGACGACCCGGCCGGGAGATATCATAGTTCTGCATGATGGTGGCGATCGCGGCAGGCGAACTATCCGTACGCTGGAACAAATCCTTCCCTATCTGACCCAAAAAGGTCTGAAAATCGTCACCATTTCCACACTTTACCAGCATGGATTAAAAAATCAATCGGGGGTAAAAAACCCATGAAAAATTTTCGACGGATGCAATTCTTTATCATTTTAACTGTTCTTCTGGGGCTATTGGGCTGTTCCTCCAACGAAAATGTGGTCATTAAAAGTCGGGGTTTACCGGTGGTGTACGACGAGCTGTATCCCTATTATGTGGAGGTCAGCGCAGTGAGCCAGATTCGTCCCAGGGGAGCCCCCGCGGGTGGGGGAGCAGGACACGCAGTGGTCTATCTCAAGGGTGCCCGATGGGTAAAGGATGCACCGTACCCCACCATCGCCCTGTGCGATTCTACGGCAGATTTAAAAAACCCGGACACAGGAGTGGGGGTGAGTGTCGATAAATTGTTTAAAAATGTGAACTGGATTGGTGTTCCCACTCGCTTTTTCTTTTTTTACGGAAATTTACCCGAGACGACGGCACTTACCATGGATCGGTTTGAACATACCATAAAACAGGCAATGGAGATGGGAATTTTTCAGGGAATTGAAGTTCATCAGCAATATCTAACCAGTAAACCGGACACCATGAATGTGCTGGAATATCTGGCACGCCAGTCCATCGGTACGGATTATGCCCTGAATTTTGGACGTACCATTTTTAGCGTCAGCGTACCGGTGACCCGGGATGTGCTGGGTAAAGTGGTGGAGTATCTGAATCGGGTAAATCGGGAATATGCCACCGGAGAAGCAAAATATAATTGGAGCGGTTATTCCGATAATTGTAGCCATCTGGTACACAACGCGCTGGCTGCCGCGGGATTCTGGAAACCGCAATCGGTGAAAACCACCAAACTGAAACAGCTATTCAATCTTTCTGTACCCGCTAACGAATTTGTGAACCTGTTCGATCGAGCCAACAATTATCCCATCGAAGATATTCGTAAAATTTATCAGGACGAAGTGCTGCGAAATACACTGATGCAGTATCATTGGCTGCCAGTTCATCACGGGGCTTTATGGCGCACCATTTCGGTCCGGCAGGAAAATGAGGTGTATGAGCCCCAATTTAAGCTGTTCGTCATGGAATGGCCGCTGATTAAGCAGAAAACCCGGAAAGTTAAAAAGATGATTTCTCATCCGGAATTCACCGAAATTCGCGCCAATCTGACTTATTTCCGGCAACGTTACCAGAAGATTTTATCCCGGAAAAATAAAGTCCTCAGCGAAACGAATGATGCCCGATTTAAAGAGTTCGCTCAGGTGTATTATCAATACATTCAGGAACAGCTCCTGGATGTTCATCGCAAACTGAGCTATTTAGACCGACATTAAATGCGCGGAAAAACGGAGGATGCCAATTCGAATTATGTTTAATTCCTTGGAATATTGGGAAAAAATGAGGGTAATGGGATGAAGTTCTCTTTCTACAAATACATGGTGCTGATATTCTTGGTTCCGCTAATCGTCTTCGCCAGGGGGGATCGACCCAGGGTGGGACTGGTTTTGAGCGGTGGGGGAGCCAAAGGCTTTGCTCATATTGGGGTCATTAAAGTACTGGAAGAATTGAATATTCCCATTGATTACATCGCAGGAACCAGCATGGGCAGTGTGGTAGGTGGTTTGTACGCGGCCGGACTTTCCATTGATGAGCTGGAACAGGTGGCTGTGGGCACGGACTGGAACGATATTTTATACGATGTTGTCGGTCGGCGTAAATTGCGTATGGATCAGAAAAACTGGGATGGCCGATATGCGTTGAAACTTCCCATGCGCAAAGCCAAGATCTATTTACCCAGCGGGATCATTGCCGGTCAGTTTGTACTGGAGGTGCTTTCGCGTTTTACCATACCTGTGCACGATGTTTCGGACTTCTCCAAATTGCCAGTTCCTTTCCTGGCACTTGCAACCGATATGCAGAATGGAAACGGGGTGCGCTTGGATCATGGCTTTTTACCTTATGCCATCCGGGCTAGCATGTCCATTCCCTCCGTCTTTGTCCCCATGGAAATTGACGGCCGTTACCTGATTGACGGGGATCGGGTACGCAACATCCCGGTAATTGATATGATTGAGAAATATCATCCCGATATCATTATTGCGGTGGATGTCTCTGCCGTTTTGTTTAAAAAAGAAGAATTGCAGTCCCTGCTCAATGTGTTAAACCAGAGCAACATGTACAGTTCGGTTGCTACGAACGAGGCGCAATTGAAGCTGGCCGATATTGTGATACGGCCAGATATCTCCGGTTTGTCGCCTTTGTCATTTGACAATGTTCAGGATATTGTGGATCGGGGGGAACGGGCTGCGCGAAAAGTGATGCCGCAATTGAAAGCCCTGGCAGATTCACTTCGGCAATATCAACCTTTGCCCAAACATCCTGTGGTGTCAATTCCCGATTCCCTGGACCTGGATGCAGTGCAGATTAAAGGACTCCGACAGGTCTCCTGGAAAACCATCATCTCAGAATTAAATTTGCGCCTACCAGGCCGATATTCGGTGGATGACATCCAGCAAGCAGTGGAGAATATTTACAGCCTTCAATTTTTTAACCGGGTGGATTATCGTATCCACCGGGAAAATGGAAAAAACATCCTGGTGCTGAATATTATTGAAAAAAAACTTAATAAATTCCGCCTGGGATTTCGGTACGATAATGTGCGAAACACCTCTTTTATCATCAATTTTCTAATTCGGAATCTCATGCGAGAAAGCTCTTACATTAATCTGGATTTTTTACTGGGAAATCGACTTGAAATCGATGCTCAATATTACACTTTGATGGGAATTTTGCCCGGAGTGGGATTGAATTTAAGGCTGAATTACGCTGAGGATAATCTGGATCTATACTACCAGAAAGAAGTGCTTGCGCAATACGGCTTTCGGAACTATGCCGGAGAGGTGCGATTTGGTTCCCTGTTTGCTCGAATATTCGATCTGGATATGGGTCTCCGGGCCGAATACGTTCGAGCTTCTCCCAACATCGGACAGGTGGGACTTCCTAAATTTGAGGAAAAAATTCTTACTTTAATGACCGTCATCTGGATGGATAAATACGACCGCTATTACTTCCCCCGAAATGGTTATTCCATTTATGCTCGTTATGATCATGGCATTAATTACATGGGAAAAATGGGAGAACAGATTTCTTTCGATCGAGTCTTTTTCAACGCCAGTGGGGCAAAAGAGGTGTATCCCGGTGTGGTTTTGGGCGCTCACCTGGTGTCTGGTTCTGTTCGCAGAGGAGAGGTCCCCATCAACGGTGCGTTCTTCCTGGGAGGTATTGATGTACCGGTGCTTCAAACGGTGCGTAATCGTTCTTTATTTTCATTTTACGGATTGAATCTGAAAGAGTTATTTGGTTCCAATGTGCATGCTGGTAAATTTTATATTCAATATGCGCTTTCTCCAAAAAGCTTCCTGATCGGAGCGGTCAATGCGGGAAATGTATTCGATAGTTGGGTGGATAACGTTCTGGATAAGGGGTTTATTGTGGGATATGGATTTACCTATGGGATGGATACTATTCTGGGACCGTTGGAGATTACAGTTGCCGGTAGTGAAGTGCATAATTTTCTAACTTATTTCCATCTTGGTGTAAAATTTTAAATCTATCCATCGTTTTCCCTCTCTGGCAGATAATGGCACATTGACGAGAATTAAATTCTCGGCAGTATAACGTTTTTCCCTGCAAGGAATTAATCTTTTGCAAAATATTTGCGATGATTACATAATACCAAGGCATAAAATGATAGGGAGGTAAAATGTCTATTTATTGGGATGAATCGATGGAAATCGGAATTGAACAGATCGATGAGCAGCATCGTAACCTGGTGGATAGCTTTAACAAATTATCCAGAGCAATTCGTTCTAAAAATCATAAAGAACTGGAAGAATCGTTGAAATTTATCCGCACCTATACCTATTTCCATTTTGGTGTAGAGGATGCATTTATGGTGAAGTATAAATATCCGATGTTCCGAAAACATTATAACGAACATAAGTATTTTAAAAAAGAATTGGACGAATTATTGGATAAAGTGGAAAAAGAAAATTTTCGAATGGATGTTCTGTTAAAAATTCAAAACAAACTGGTGCAATGGATTTTGAATCATATCATGGATGACGACAAAGAATTGGGAAAGTATCTGGTGCATCAAAGGAGAGTACACAGGAGTGGTGATGTTAATTTATCTCCCCCCTATTAATATGGTAGCTTGAGAAAATCATACGACCGACGGGGGGCGAATATTAATTATCCGTTTTCTATGCTAACCTGCTTGGGAAAGTAAATAGCTATAAATAATTGCTTTTCTTCCGTCCAACTTTTAATTCTTCCCCCCATTCGGTTTACCAGTTCCTGGACAATAGCCAGCCCTAATCCCGAGCCCTTCACATGTTCGGAGAATTTCGGATCGCGGTAAAATGGTTCGAACAACTGGTGAGGAGACACCTCTAAGGGATAGATCAGGTAATTGCTTACGGTAATGGAAATCCAGCCGTTTTCTTCGTGCACCCGTGTGACAATGGGGTGAGAGAGATCTCCGTACTTCAAAGCGTTACTCCACAGATTGTCCAGAATTTGCGCCAGCCGGATGGGGTCCGTTTCGATCCGATAACGTGTACGCCCGGAGAATTTGAGCAGAGCAGTGGCGTTGTGTTCTCTGGCTTTGTGCACAAAGTAACGGTGTTCCTCCTTCAGTACCGATCGTAACGAAACCTCTTTTTTTTCGATATGGAAATTGGCTTCCTGCAAACGGGCCAGTTGAATTAAGTCGTCGGCAATTTTAATAACCCGTTTGATATCCTTCCGTACGGTGTTCAGAAGCTCCCGGGTAGGTACCGTGCGGGATTGCTCCCCTTGCTCGGGAATCAGCTGCATGTATTCGATAATATCCACAAACCCCTGGATGGAGGTGAGCGGCGATTTGATTTCGTGGGAAGCATGGGCAATCAGTCGCTGGCGAGCTTCGTTGCTTTCCTCTAACTGATCGATCAGGTCACGGATTTGCCGGGCCATCCGGTTGAAATTTCGTCCCAATTCGGCGATTTCGTCGTTGCCGGGCAGTTCCAGTTCCACCTGAAAGTTTCCCCGGGCAACCTGCGCTACCCCTTTTTCCAGTTGAATCAACCGCAAATTCAGAGAAGAAGAAAGCTTGTATCCCACAGCAAAGGTAACTAATAGGGTAATTAAACCGGAGACAGCCAGTACCAGAATGGCTTGCCAGAATACGGGTTTTTTCTGTGAGCGCCAGGTCACTCGAATGGCCGGAAAAACCGGATGAGGAAGGGTAGAGTAATACACCGTGGAAAATCCGGTGAATTGCTGGTTGGCGGCATCAATTGCCCCGGAGAGAGTGGGTTCCGGCGGAAAAAATAGCTGGTTGCCGATGCTCCAGACGCCCGTGGAATCGTACACATCAATCTGACCCTCCAGATACAGATGGTGAATGAACTCCTGAATCTTCTTACGGGAATGCGTACGAAATTCGATGCGATTGATTTCGTTTAATATGCTGATAAAACGTCCTTCTTCGGCATGTTTTAATACATCTACCACTGTTCCGCGAAAGATCAATGAGATCGATAATCCTTGCACCAAGAACAGAGTAAGGAAAACGCCACTCAGTGTCAGGATAACTTTAGTGTAGAAGGAGCGAATAATCATTCCGAATCCCCCAACTTGTAACCGACTCCGAAAATGGTTTTAATGTATTGGGGTGAACCGGGATCGTTTTCAATTTTTGCCCGCAGTCGGGCGATATGGGAATCCAGTGTGCGGCCGTATCCCTCGTATTCGTAGCCCAGCACCAGCTCAATCAATTCATCGCGGGAAAAAACCCGGCCGGGGGATTGAATTAAAATTTCCAGCAACCGGAATTCCGTGGGAGTAAGTTTGATGGGATTGCCTCGCACACGCACCTGACGGGTCTCCGGATTAAATGAAATGTCGCCGTATTCAATAATGTTCTGAGAATCGTTGCCAGCAAGCCGATGCATTTCTTTTCGCCGAATCAGCGCTTTGATGCGGGCAATCAGTTCCATCATTTCAAATGGTTTGGTCAGGTAATCGTCTGCGCCGGATTCAAAGCCAGTGAGTTTATCCACAATTTCGGAGCGAGCCGTGAGGATCAGGATAGGTGCCATGGTGTGGCGACGAAGTTGTGGAATCAGTTCCGGACCTTCACTATCCGGAAGCATCCAATCCAGAATAATCACATCGCAACTGGTTAAATAAGGGGAATTCAAAGCCGAATGTCCGTCCAGAACGTGGTACACCCGGTAACCCACTAACTGAAGCTGTACGGAAATGGTCTGAGCAATCCCCACCTCATCCTCTACTAACAGAATAATTTTTTGTTTTTCATCTGTGGATCTTTGTGAATTCATCCCCTTGATTCTGCTCCTTTCTTCTGATAAAACAACGGGTTACCTTTACTGTTCATCGACCCTTCGTTTACAAAATAAATATTTTTTCGCAAACTTGCGTACTCCTTTTTTCAAATCCAGAATATCGTTAAGAAATCGCAACACTTTCGCAACACTTGGACTTTCGGGATTTTTTATATTATCCCCCGAGCACGGCAAGGTACGTGTTGGTCTAAAAAATCGGAGGTCAAAGTTGCCCGCCCCTCTCCCTTGAGCCAATCATTCAACATGAACGTCGCAGGGATGGTGGCAGCAACTCTTCGCTGAGGTTTAAAACTATTTTAATTCATTAATCACTTAACAAATTAATTTAAGGAGGTTTTTCGATGAATTGGTTTAAGTTCCGTAATGTTGTTCTGGTTTTGGTTGTGATGTCACTGGTTGCTTTGTTCTCCTGTTCCAAGGATTCCACCAGCAGTGAACCGGATTTAAATGAGCAGTACGTCCAGGAAGCGGCTGCGGCTGCGGAATATTCAGTCGTGTATATGGAAACGGCCACCTCCACTGCTTCTGCGGCTACCATGGCAGCTAACACCGGCGGGAGTTTTGCCAAAGCACTGGGAATTGGCGATACCACCCTGTATGATGGCTGCCCGGCGATTATCTGGAATATGCTGCAGAAACAATTGACCATCGATTATGGAGAAGGCTGCACCGGACCGGCTGGTATTAACCATAGCGGTAGCATTGTAATGAATGGCAGCCTGAATAATCAGACGTTACAGTTTGCTGTTACCTTCAATAACTTTACCACTGTAAACTGCACCATTGGCGGGAGCATGACCTATGTGATGACCATGCAGTATGCCGAAGTGGCTATCACCAATGGCACCATAACCTGCGGCGACTCCACTGTAACGGTCAATGCTAATCTGAAAATTACGGTGGATATGAATGGCACGCCCGGCGATCCTACCGATGATTCTTACACGGTAACCGGGCAGGGTACCGTGGTCACTCCGGATGGTTCGAAATACAGCTTTCAGATTACCGATCCGTTACTGTTCTATGCCGGATGCCAGTATCCTGTACGGGGTGTCATCGAAATTGCTGGGACCGATTACACCGCCAAAGTGGATTTCTATCCGGAAAATGGTGATTGCGATGATATCGCCGAAATTTCGGTGGGACCATTGAAAAAGAAGGTTCATTTGTCCACTATCTTTTAAGATAGATAAAATTTACCTGGGGTGAATAAACGCACGGTGAGCCGAGATGGCCGCCGTGCGTTTTTTAAATGGTATGTCCTTAAAATTATTCCAGCTCTTTCCCGAAATCGTACAACGGAAAAGCGTCACACATCTCCTGCACTTCGCTGCGAACCTGCCGGTAGATTTCTTCGTTGCCCATGTTTTTCAGCACCCGGTCGATGAGATGAGCAACTCGTTTCATTTCATCTTCTTTGAAACCACGGGTAGTCAGTGCGGGGGTACCCAGCCGAATACCACTGGTGACAAACGGGCTGCGCTCATCAAAAGGTACCATGTTTTTATTAACCGTAATACCCGCTTCGTGCAGGGCGTTCTCGGCATCCCGTCCGGTTATTCCGGTGCGTGTCAGATCCACTAACATGACGTGGTTGTCCGTACCACCGCTGACAATATCGTAGCCCAGTTCAATGAGTTCATTGGCCAGCGCTTTGGCGTTTTTAACAATCTGCTCGGCATACAGTTTGAAATCCGGTTGCAGTGCTTCTTTGAAAGCCACCGCTTTAGCGGCAATAATGTGCATGAGCGGTCCGCCCTGCATACCGGGCATTACATTGCTGTCGATGATTTCCGAAATCATTTTCACCCGACCGGATTTGGGTGCCACAATGCCCATGTCGTTTTCCCGGTCCTTACCAATTAGAATCATACCTCCGCGCGGTCCGCGCAGGGTCTTGTGAGTGGTGGTGGTCACTACATCACAAATAGGTATGGGACTGGGATGGATGCCTGCTGCCACCAGACCCGCAGGATGGGCAATATCAGCCATCAGAATAGCACCCACCTCGTTGGCAATTTCCCGGAATTCCTCAAACGGATAGAATCGGCTGTACGCGCTGGCACCTACAATAATCATGCGCGGTTTGTGTTCGCGAGCTTTTTTCCAGGCATCGTCAATATCGATGTAACCGGTTTCCCGCTTCACGCCATAGGAGACAATGTTGTACATTTTACCGGAGAAGTTTACCGGACTACCGTGAGAGAGATGTCCCCCGTGCGCCAGATTCATTCCCATGACCGTATCGCCCGGTTTGCAAAACGTGAAATAAACGGCCATATTTGCCTGGGTACCGGAATGCGGCTGGACATTGGCATATTCGGCGCCGAACAGCTGTTTGGCACGTTCGCGAGCCAGATTCTCCGCCACATCTACCCATTCGCATCCGCCATAATAGCGCTTGCCAGGATATCCTTCGGCGTATTTGTTGGTCATCACGCTGCCGGCGGTTTGCAGAACCGCTTTGCTCACAAAATTCTCCGAGGCAATCAGTTCCAGGGTGTTGTTCTCCCGATTTACCTCGCCCTTAATGGCTTCGAAAATTTCGGGATCGGTTTGTTTAATGTATTCCAGCATAATTCCTCCGTTTAGATAAAATTAGTTGTCCGGGTATTTGGTGGTTAAATAAAAATTGCCGCAGATTGGAAAACCCGCGGCAATTTCAATTCAAGTGAGTGCATTGGTTGTTCTCGGAATTTCACCATGATCCCCAATTTATTGGTTGATCCACTGGTAACATTTTTCTTTCGGGGTCAGTCGATTTTTATGCATAAATAAGTCTTCTTTGGTAGGAACCAGAGTTTCCAATTGTTTGATTCGACGTTTGGCGTCGGATGCATAATTGGGATCTTTGCTGGCTTTCTTTAATTCCTTTTGTTCCATCAGATAAACCAGCTTATCGTCGTAGGTCAATTTGTTGTTCCCCCGTTTGTCCGAGCAGTATTGAATAGCGTTTTCGTAAATTTCAGCCATAATCAGATGGGGTAAACCGTTTCCGGGATCGATGCGCTGAGCTTTGCGCACGTACCGGCGTGCGGTGACAAAGTCGTTTAAACGTCCGTACACAGAGGCGATCAGGCACATCACCTTGACATTCTTCGGTTCAATTTCCAGAATTTTTTTGTAGTATTTCAGTGCGGTGGTCAGTTTGTTTAGCCCCTCGTAGCAGCGTCCCACATATTCCAGCGCCACGGTGTTTTTGGGCTCCTTTTTTAGCACGGCCAAAAAAGGTCGGATGGCATCCTGGTAAAGTCCCGCTTCGTAAGCTGCCTTCCCGTAGCGCATGGCATTATCCACAATAGTGGTATCTTTTTCGAATGTCGATTTCAGCGCCTGAATGGGGTCTTCCCCAAAGTGGGACATAATTTCCGCCAGCAGCCGGGAAGCATCCACATCCTGGGGATCCAGCTCCACCACTTTTTGCTGGGCTTCAATGGCTTTGGGGTCCTCCAGTTGATAGTACAGGTACGCCAGTTTCACCCAGTAGGATTTCTGGTTGGGGACCGCTTTCACCAGTGCTTCGTAGTGCGGCACCGCACAGGCAATCTGTCCCAGGCGGTCGTGTACATATCCGGCCCAATAGTGGAGTCGGGTGTTGTTGGGATATTTGGCCAGACCCCGGTATGCCACCAGTAACACACTGTCCGGGAAGTTCAGGTTGTAGTAGCAATCGGCTAATTTGGAGTACACCACTTTAAATTTGCCCGTGGTATCGTTGACCAGAATCTTCCAGAAATAAGGAATGGCGCGTTTGTAGTTTTTATATTTGTACTCTTCGCGTGCCAGACTGTACCATATTCCCAGCTGTTGCGGATCCAGAGAATCCGATTTGAATTTGTCGTACACGGTGGTAAAACTGTCCGGTTGGCATTTCACGGAATCCTGGGCTACTTCCAGATCTTCCAGCTCGTCCATCTGAGCATAACTATTCAGCTGAACCGTAAGCAGCAATCCCAGTATCAGGACCATTAGCAATCCGAAATTCGACCGTTTGGTTTTCACAGCATTCCTCCTTTTCTTTTCTCCCGTTGAGGAATTAATCATTATGTTTAATCTTTAACGTAATTTCTGAAACCAAAGTTCACCCGCCGATACCGAAATGAGTGTACGGAAAAACGTTTCCTGAGCAACGGTTGAGGTTCCTTCCCCTCTTCTACCCACAACAAAAGCCACATCCACTCGCCCGGTGCGGTGAGCGAACGGGATTCCCACTCCGGCATGAATCCCATATTCCTTCACTGAATTTTGATTGAACTGGTAACCAATCTGGGTGTACGAAACGCCTGCTCGCAGGTCAATTTTCTGAAAAATACTTTTGCTTTTTCTTGGAGCATGAGAATGTTCCACGCCCAATCCCACGTTAAACCAGTCCTCTAAAAATTTTAACTTTTCATCCGTAATTTCAAAACCCTCTGACCATTGCTGGAAAGAGTAATCGGCACTGATGGTCCATTGTTTGGCCATGGTGTAACTGGCTCCCACACCCCATTGCACGGGAATAGTGCTATGGGTGGAGTACTTCTCCTGAGCTTCGGTTAGCTGCGAGCGGTACACCACACTGAACCGCAATCGGGGTTTTAAGTCCAGAAAACCACCCAGTGTCAGGGAATCCACCGGATTCAAAAAAGCATTAAATCCGACCGAAGGTCCATGAAAGCGATATTCCAGTTCGTAAAATGCATCGTAAAATTCGTTGTCGTCAAAACTCAAGTTGTAATCGTCATTTATCGTTCCAAAAAAGTAATAAAAATTAAATCCCAGGCCAACTCTTTTCTCGGGTGAATAAGAAAGAGAAAACTGAGCACGACTGATATTCCCTTTGTTGTAGATGTATTCATTTAACGTTCGGGAGTCGGTGTCGATTTTCTGAGTGTAGCTAAAATTGACCATAGTGTACGGGGTGAGTCCGAATCCAAATACCCATTTATGGCGTTGCAGTGGGATGGCCAGTTGGAGTCCGCTAAAGTTGGCTGTATGGGTTAAAACTGTTTGCCAGCCAAAGTCGATCTGGTTTACATTGTACTTCATCAGGATGCTGACCCGGGTTTCGTTGATACCCAGCCATGTGGAGGTGTTGTAAGGGTTGACCGAAAACGGATCGAGCGAAGCCAACCCGGTATTCCCCATTCCCATGCCTCGCACGGTGGTCATATAGGTTCTCAGTCCCAGACTATTGTTGGTGCTGGAAAAGAAAGAGGCAGCCATGGCCTGAGAACCCAGCAGCAGAAGGAACAATGCAATGTAAACCATTTTTTTCATATCGATTCCAGCTTAATTAAACCGTGAGCCCGGCGGAATCCAGTAAATAATGCGTAAACGTGGCAGAAAAGCGGGGTTTCCCACCTGCCGTTTATGAAAACTGAAAAAGGAGTAATGATTTACCAGATTGCCAAATACAATGGCCAGCGTGTTCTGAGCCTGGGAGTCTTCTAACTCTTTTTGCAATATGGACGAGGCGAAGATGCGTCGGTCGTCCCCGGGGCGGACCTGTCGGTAAGAGCTATCCTCGGTGAGATGAGTAAAGTTGACCGAGGCGTTGTAAGAGGAATCCAGCTTCACGTGACTGCTATCGAATTCACTGAGCACCCGATTAATCCGAAGGGTGTTGCCAAAGGAATGATCCAGCTGGGTTTTCTCCTGAATAAAAGGTATTTCCAGATTGGCGGAGACGAAAATTACACCGTCGGGATATTTCCGGTAGAATCCTTTGATGTCGAACTGAAGCAAGGACACGTAGGCAATAAGCGAACTCACCATGTTGTCGTTTTCCACCGGTGGACCTTCTCCCCGGTACAGAAATGCATCGAACGTGGCAGAGATGGTATCCTGCTGGACGGTGGTGTCTCCGCGAACCTGATAGGTGCACAGAATAGCCGGATCGTTTCCGATGTTAATGCTCTGAAATGCTTTCAGGAAATTGGCTTCGGAAAAATCCAGAATGATACCGTGATTAACATTCTCCTGCAGGGCGGCGGAATCTGCCCAGGCGGTAAACTGAACCAGTGCCGAATCATTTAACTGCATGAACAACGTATCGGAGCCCGAAGTGGTTACTTCCATTTCCCCAAACGGTCGTGTGGCATCGAAGTTCTGAGTGTAATCGTCCCAGACCGAATCCAGGTTATTTTCCCAGGCATTTAAGATGGGATAGGCGGTAACAGTAAATGGCTGAGCGGTATCGTCCTTCATCACCCCTTTGGTGACAAATCGTACCGTAATCTGACTGAATTGCGCATTTTGGGGTAAATTGGTAAACCGAATGATGGGACGTGCTTCCAGCCCGTTATATTTTCCCAACAACAATTGAGTGCCAAATTGCGTGTTGTAGCGGGTTCCCAGCACGTAGGTGGTATCCCGAAGGGGATAGAGAATGGTATCCTGCAAAGCTCCCAGTATCTTGGAATCGTACAAAGGTCGCTCCAGATCCACCGGATTTTCGGTACAGGAACTTAAACCCACAATCAGTAGAAAAATCAGTCCAATGATTCGCAATCGATTCGCGACCATTCTATATCCTGCAGCAAAATTTGAAGCAATCATAAGTCCCTAATTTTAAAGAATGAATATACATAAACTCCGCTGGTATTTCAATAGGATTAAATTTTGCTGTTTTCCCATTCCGCAGGGGAAACAGGTCTATATTCAATGAAAAAAGAAGAGAGTTGTTCCGGCGCCGGGAAAGAGAAAAGAATATATAGTAAAGAGAAGGGAGGAAGGGGAGGGAACCTGACTGTCGATCAGGTTCCCGAATGGATAAAAGTTTGGGATGCGGTTCGTTCCGGCTTTTAGTGGCGGTGAATATCCTTGTGCATGATTTTTCGGGTTTCGTGCAGACGATCATCGGCGGGCAGGTCGATCAGACGATCGTTCATGTGCGCATCGTTTTCCGCTTCCAGCAGATCGGCCACGTAATTAATAATGCTCTCCGGGAAAATTCCGTTTCGCTGGTAAAGCTGGCGTTTTTTACGCAGCAACCTGGCAGATTCCACGCAACTGCCGGGAAGAGCGGGAAGTTTGCGCAGCAGCTTTTTGTTTTTGAAAATATTTCCGGTGACATAAAGTTGTTCGGCCAGTTCCAGCGATTCGGTATGGGTGAGTCCCCACTCAGCTG
Organism: uncultured Calditrichaceae bacterium; assembly: GCA_964495805.1. Lineage (GTDB taxonomy): Bacteria > Calditrichota > Calditrichia > RBG-13-44-9 > RBG-13-44-9 > JALXCH01. Next base: position 41,328 of record CAZBWV010000038.1, on the reverse strand, counting down.
CCATGGTCATTCCCGCCAGCAACAGGTGTACGATGGCGCTTCCGTCGGGGCTGCGCAGTTCCACCGTCTGGCGACCTTCCGGCTCCTGAAAAGCGGTCTTCTGCTGGGGATTTAGCAGCCGCGCCAGATTGGAGACTTTCGACCATCCCAGCGGGACACGAATCATGGCGCTGCGGTTTAAATCGCTCCAGGAAATACGGGTCGGTGCTTCCTGATCCGGTACCAGACGCAAATATGCGGAGGATACCGTATTGCCAAAAGCGGTGAGGGTATCCGCGTAATGGCACAATCCACCAATTAACTGTCGGGCTTCCCGCGAGAGGTTGCCATCCTCTTCCACCATAATGTTTTTCCCGTTTTTACGGATTTCGGTATGAATGTGCAGTCCGTTGCCGGCAATGCCTTCTTCGATTTTGGGGGTAAAAGTGGCCACGCATCCGTGTCGGAACGCCACGTTGCGGATGAGCCAGCGTCCCAGCACCAGGTTGTCGCCGGTGTCTTCAATGGGGGTGGGCAAAAACTCAATCTCTAACTGTTCGGCACGCTTGCCACGAATTTCGTCAATATCGCTGCGTACGCTTTCCACATACCCCACCTCACTATGGGCATACTTTACCGCCCCGGTAATCTGGGCAATGTAGCGCACCATTTCGTTCAGAATTTCACCACTTTTAATGAATGGTGCCGAAGCCTGGTAGCTCCGTTGTTTTTGTGCGGGGAAGATTTTGACCGTGGGATCGCTAAGCAGAAAGAATTCCAGTTCTCCCAGTGCGTAAAATTCCAGACCAGTGCTTTTTTTGAACTGCACGCAGGCATTATGTAAAATATTATCCAGCGCAAACGGCGCCCGTTCTCCGTCGCTGGTAAGGTAGCGGCAAATGAAATCCAGACTCCCCTGGTCGAATGGGTTGAGAAAAGCGGTTTTGTACACCGGCACCACGTACAGGTCAGACAGGGAAGCATCCACCATACCTTTGAACAGGGAAGAACCATCCACCCGCTCTCCATCGGCCAGAATGCGTTCCGCCTGACGACGGTTGCTTACCGGGATTTTTAACTCTTTCAGTTTCCCGTCCAGTCCGGTATAGTGAAACGTAATTCGTTCAATCTGTTTCTCTTCCACTATTTTGAGTAAATCCTCCCGGGTGAAATCGGTGTTGGGTTTATCCAGAAATTGAATCAGAGGGTTGGTTAATGCGTAGGTTTTCATCGAGCCTCTCCATTTATATGACTTGAGCCGGGAATTTTGTGAAAAGTTGAATTTTTTGCAAGAATAAAATTTTTTCGATTTTCATTTTCTCCGATAAAAATTTTCATTTTTAACGACCGTTCGGTTGATTTTTAATGTTTCCTGCCATAAATTTGATTTTGGGATTTTTTTCCTATTTCTGTGGATGCATCCATATTGCCCTGAAAGGGGGATGTATGATTGATCCAAATTTATTTACTTCTTCCAGCTTTTCGGAAAATTTCCAGCAACTGGAAAATCAGTTTGTGGAAGAACTGGAACACGTCATAATTGCCAATCTGATGGAAAAACGAACGGTTACCATCCCTCAGCTAAAGGATGAAGTGGTCGAATTCTCCGGTAAAACCAATTTTAAAATTCGAATTAAACGCCCGAATAAAAACGTGTGGTCGGTGCCCCTCCAGGATTTCCGGGATGCCATTCGCAAAGTGCTCCGCAAAGGGAAACTATCGGGAGTGGAAGAGGTGCTGAAGGCTCCCCACAACCATCGCGAGGAACAGGAAAAAGCCATTTTATTGCTGTTGCATATTTTACCCGAGGAGGAATTCCGGCGCCGCAGTTTTGTGGGGAATCGGGTGGTGCATCCCACGCTGGGGGAAGGAGTGGTAATGGAAATTACCGAGAGTGGGAATGTGGTGGTGCAATTCCCCGAGCGAACCGTAAAATTAAAGCCAGGGTTTATTCAATTAAAATTAGGAGCGTAAGGGCAGTAGAAAGATGGTTTGTGGCCCGGAGCTTCGGTGAAAAAATGACTGTGCGGTAGAATCGTACTCTTAACTCCAGGCAATCTGTGTTACACGTGAGCTCTGTGTGGAAGACGAAATAAAAAACCCGGGAATCGATTCCCGGGTTTTGTGATTCAAATGTTTCTATTCAGGCGTAGTACCGGCGGCGACGTTTTTGCTGCGTTCGATGGATTGCAACGCCAGGTAACCATCGCCAAATTTGGCCAGATTCTCCAGTTCGGTGTCAAACTGGTCGTAGTGCCGTTCCTCATCCGCTACCAGGTCCTCAAACAGCTTTTTCGATACCGAATCTGCGTTGGCCGAACATTCGTTAGCCCAGCGGTTGTAATCCAGAATGGCATTCTCTTCCATCTGAGACACCAGTTTCAGCATTTCTTTGACATCTTGAATCTTTTGCACCTCCGCAGAGGCTTTCATTTCCACTTCGCCTTTTAAAAATAGAATCCGTTCGGCCAGGCGCTCAATGTGCAACATTTCTTCGATGGCAGTGCGCTTGAATAATCCGGCCAGCAAGTCGTAACCCTGATCGTCGCAATGAAAATGAAAATACATGTACTGATGAACTGCCGAAAGTTCATCGGCAACCGCTTTGTTCAGCAATTCAATGCTTTTTTCGTGCATGGTAAATTTCTCCTTATATTAGAACTTTTTGTATTTTTCCGGTGGCAATCCGCAGATGGGGCATTTTTCCGTGGGTTTGCCAATGTGCGTGTGGCCGCACACCGGACAGATGTACACATCTTCAATATCCATATCTTTCCCCTCCCGTACCTGCTGAAGAGCCAGTTTGTACAGTTCTTCGTGAATTTTCTCAGCTTCCAGAGCAAAATTCATCGAACGGACAGCTTTCTTCTCTTCCTGTAGCTCTGCAACCGCTTTGTAAGCCGGGTACATTTCGGTGATCTCAAAATTCTCTCCGTCGATACCGGATTGAAGATTTTCAGCGGTTTTTCCCAGAAGTCCCAGATTCCGGGCATGGTTCACAGCGTGCACCATTTCTGCATAGGCTATGGCACGAAACAGTTTTGCCACTTTGGGGAAACCCTCCTTTTCGGCAATTTCGCTAAATGCCATGTATTTCATATGCGCCATGGATTCACCGGCAAACGCATCGTGTAAAAATTTTTCCGTCATCTTGTGCATAATTGCCTCCTTAAATTAGTAATGGTTATTAATATTATTTCGAAAACAATATAGTGAAAAATCCGGGCCGGTGAAAGAAAAATCTTTCGATCAGGTAAAAATTTTGGGTCACTCCACAATTTCACCTTCACCGAATGATTCCGTCAGACGCAAAAGGAACTGGCTCCCAAATATCTTGCTTTCCTATGGGATGGGTGTTATTTTTGCCATAAACTGGCATCGGAAAGGCACATGAGAACAGATACGTTCGAACGACTTCAGACCATTCAACGGGAAAAAGGGGCAGGGTTTGTATTGTTGCTGGATCCGGATAAACTTGCCCTGGAACAGGTGGAGGAAGCGGTTTCGGAAATGAAGGCACAGGGTGTGGACGTGCTGTTTATTGGGGGTTCCCTGATGCTTCAGGAAAATTTTGATGAGTTTGTCGCCCGGGTCAAACAGGCATCCGATGGGATGCCAGTGGTGATTTTTCCGGGTAGTTTACGCCAGATTTCCGCCCACGCCGATGCCATTCTGTACCTGTCCCTGATTAGCGGTCGCAATCCCACCCATTTAATCGACACCCAGGTGCAGGCAGCGCCAATAATCTGGCGCCTGGGCATCGAACCCATTTCCTGTGCTTACATGCTAATTGAATCGGGTGGTATCACCAGCGCGGAGTTTATGAGCAACACCAAACCGATTCCCCGGGACAAACCGGACCTGGCACTGGCTCATGCTCTGGCTGCCGAATTTCTGGGGTTCAAAATGATTTATCTGGAAGCCGGCAGCGGAGCGCGACTGACCGTGCCGGAGGAGATGATTCAGGCGGTTTCGCAGGTGGTGTCCATTCCGGTGATCGTCGGTGGGGGAATCCGGACTCCGGAAGAAGCAGCCCGCAAAGTTGATGCGGGTGCCCGATTCGTGGTGGTGGGAAACTTTTTCGAAACCCAGGGAAATTTGAACTACCTGCAGGAGTTTGCCCGGGCAATCCATCAAATGTAATTCATCATAAAAACGAGTGAATCGAATGAACATAGACAGGAAGAGAGAGCGAGTCCAGGCAGCATTTCACCGAAGCATCGAAACGCTTGCCCGGACGCAGGAGCAACTGCAAGAATCATTGCTGCAGGCAACGGAAATGCTGGTGAGCGCCATACGTCAGGGCGGAAAAATCTTAGCCTGCGGGAATGGAGGCAGCGCTGCGGATGCCCAGCACTTTGTGGCAGAATTAGTCGTGCGACTGCGTAGCGGTTTCAATCGTCCGGCAATCCCTGCCCTGGCTCTAACCACCGATACCTCCATCCTGACGGCTGGCGCAAATGATTACGGCTTCAAGAACGTGTTTGCACGTCAGGTGGAAGCACTGGGCAGGGAAGGTGACGTGCTGGTAGTTTTCAGCACCAGCGGAAATTCCCCCAACGTTGTGGAAGCCACCCGCTTAGCCCGTCAAAAAGGTGTTCGAGTTATTGGCATCCTGGGTGGGGATGGTGGTGCCTTAAAAAAAATGGTGGATTTACCACTGATTGTCGATTCCCGTGAGACCGCCCGGATTCAGGAAGTCCACGGAGTGCTCATACACATTTTGTGCGATTTACTGGAAACCGAATTATTCGATGGAATCGGGCAAAAATGAATTCGCCTGATGGTTCATGCTTGTTTTAATGAAAATAAGTGCGGGATGTCCATTGTTTCTTCCCGGAGAATGAAAAATTGGAGTAACTATTTTTCGACGTTTAAACGCGAACCGTTTAGAAAAAGAATAGAGGTGCGGAATGAAACCATATGCACGAGTTGTGTTTGTTTTTCTTCTATTGGGAGGCATGATAATGGGGCATTCAACGGAATCGTTTTTTCCGTATTCGTACCAGTTATATAAACTGGATAACGGGCTGAAGGCTTATCTGATTCCGGTTCACGGCAGCGGATTGGTGGCCTATTACAGTATAGTACGCACCGGCAGCCGGGACGAATGGGAACCGGGGCGCTCCGGTTTTGCTCATTTTTTTGAGCACATGATGTTTCGCGGTACCAGGAAGTATCCCGGTTCCATGTACGATAAACTGATTACCAAAATGGGTGCCGATGCCAATGCGTACACCACCGATGACTATACCTGCTTCCATCTTACCTTCCCCACCGAAGCACTGGAAAAAGTGATGGAACTGGAGTCGGATCGGTTTCAAAATCTTTCCTACGACGAGACGGCTTTCAAAACCGAAGCGGGCGCCGTTTACGGAGAGTACCGCAAGGGACGGGTTAATCCCTATTCGGTGCTTTTTGAGGAGTTGCAAAATCTGGCTTTCGATGTGCATACGTATAAGCATACCACCATTGGGTTCGAACGCGATATCAAAAACATGCCCAATCTTTACCAGTATAGTTTGAATTTTTTCAAACGTTACTACCGGCCGGAAAATGTGGTGTTGCTCATTGTGGGCGATTTCGATCCTGAGCAGGCCAAGCAACTCATTCAGAAATATTATGGCAACTGGCAGCCGGGATATGTACCGCCCAAAATTACGCCGGAACCGGAGCAGACAAAGGAGCGCCGAAAAGTGGTTCATTACCCCGGGCGAACCCTTCCCATTTTATGGATGGCGTACAAGAGCGATGCATTTGATCCGCACAACCGGTTGATTGCGGCAGCGGATTTATTGGCCGATCTGGCGTTTGGCGAAAATAGCGAGCTGTACAAACAGCTGGTGCTGCGCGAACAAAAAGTGCAAACGGTGGGTGGCTATTTCCCCTTTAGCCGCGATCCTAACCTGTTTTCCGTTTATGCCATCGTGAAACAGGAACAGGACATCCCTTATGTGGAACAGAAAATTGAACAAACCATCGTTCAGTTTCAGAAGGAACCTGTATCGGCGGAGCAGCTGGAGAAGATTAAGAAACGGGTGCGCTATGGCTTTTTGATGGCGCTGGACACGCCGGATCACATAGCCGGTAATCTGGCCCGTTTTGTGGCGCTAACCGGCGGTATTGAGGAAATCGATACTTTCTACAATAATTTGCAGGCGGTCACACCGGCGGACATTCAGGCTGCTGCGCAAAAGTATTTTGTTAAAAAGCATCGCACGGTGATTATTTTGAAAGGGGAAAAATGATGAAACGAACATCTGCTCTGTTCTTGATGATATTATTCCTTTTGGCGATAACAAATGGTTGTGGAGAGAAAGGGACAAAAGATATGGTGCTGTTACCGGTGAAGGAAGATCCCACCATCTCGTTCCGGTTGTGGGTAAAAGCCGGTTCCCAGGACGATCCGGCAGGTAAGGAAGGACTGGCTGCGCTAACGGCTGCCCTGATCACCCAGGGTGCCACCCAGGCTCATTCCTACGAGGAAATTCTGGATATGCTGTACCCCATGGCAGCGGGTATCTCCAGTCAGGTGGATAAAGAGATGACCGTGATCTACGGTCGCACCCATCGGGATAATCTGAATTCTTACTACGCAATTTTTAAAGAAGTGGTCATGCAACCGGCATTCCGGGAAGAAGATTTTCAGCGGGTAAAAACGAATATGATCAACTATCTGGAGAAAACCCTGCGCTACGCTGATGATGAGGAATTGGGTAAAGAAGTGTTAAGCGAGTTCATTTTTCAGGGGACTCCCTACGAACATATTGAAGAAGGTCACGTTAGCAGTTTAAAATCCATTACTCTGGACGATGTGAAAGCCTTTTATCGCCAGTTTTACACCCGGGACAATGTGGTGATGGGGCTGGGCGGCGGTTATTCCGCGGAATTTGCCCGGCAGGTGGAACGGGACCTGCAGCAACTCCCCGCCGGTCGGCCGGAGCATCCCGCACCTCCACAGGTAAAACCCATCCAAGGCATGGAAGTGTTGATTGTGGAAAAAGATGCCAATGCAACCGCCATCAGTTTTGGTTTTCCCATTTCTGTGTTGCGCGGTAGCCGCGATTATTATGCCCTGGCCATTGCCAACTCCTGGTTCGGGGAGCACCGCAACTCCTCCTCCCATCTTTATCAGGTTATTCGGGAAACTCGTGGACTGAATTACGGGGACTATTCCTATATCGAACATTTTCCCCATGGTGGTTCCCGACAATTTCCCCCACCCAATGTAGCCCGACGTCAGCAGATTTTTCAGGTATGGATTCGTCCCGTTCCTAACGAAGCCAGGCTGTTTGCCTTCCGTGCTGCGGTGCGGGAACTGCAAAAATTGGTGGACCACGGCATGACTCCCGAGCAATTCCAGACCACCCGCCAGTTCCTGAAAAACTACATCCTTCATTATGCCCCCACTACCATGATGAAATTGGGGTACTGGCTGGATGACCAGTTCTATGGAATCCGGGGACATCATCTGGATATCTTTCGGCGAATGATGGATGAGCTCACTCTGGAGGACGTCAACGCAGCCATTAAAAAATATTTGCAGTACCAGAACATGAAGGTGGTATTTGTAACCAGCAATGCCCGGCAGCTTAAGGAAATGCTGGTGAACAATACGCCTTCGCCCATCTCTTACAGTACTCCCAAGCCACCGGATGTGCTGGCAGAGGACAAAGAGATTGCTTCCTATCCGCTCCACGTCAAACCGGAAAATGTCCAGATTCTTCCTGTGGAAAAGGTGTTTGAATAAGCTGTGGGAATGTTAGAGAGTGAAGGTGTAGAAAAAGACAAAAGACAAAAGAAAAAAGACAAAAGTAATTAGATGGGATTGGCGGATAGCGGATTGGAGGCTTCTCCGCAGTTTTCTGTTTAGAGGAGAAACCAATCGGAAATGCACTCAGCGGGAAGGAGCATCTTTGCAACCGTGCAAACAGATTTCCTTTTCCGGTGTACCTTCCCATCTTTTGAAACCGGGACCGTATCGACATGACTCCCATAATAGGTTTGCTGATAATTTTATTGTTTACCTTTGTCGGGGCGCGCTTTTTTGGTCGCAGTACGCTCATGCGGACCCCGCTATTTTCCGGATTCATCGTCAGCGGAATTCCTTACATTTTAATGGGAGTTTTTCTGGGTCCCCAGTTTTTTAATTTTCTGAATGTTCATATCATCAGCAGTTTAAAACCGCTCATCAGCATGGCGTTGGGCTGGGTGGGACTACTGTTTGGCCTACAACTCCGCTGGCGTAATTTGCGCAAATTCCCGGTGAATTATCTCCTTTTTACCAGTTTGCAGAGTTTAACCTCTTTGCTGGTGATTTTTGCTGGTCTGGGGGTGTGCTTGCTGGTGCTGGCACCTTCCGCTTTTAAAAACAAAGTGGAAGCGGTTCTGGTACTGGCAGCCCTGGGTAGCATTACCGCCCCGCTGATGATTTCCCGCCTGGTGATTGAGCGCAAAGCACGCGGTAGCCTCACTCACTTCATTCAGTTTGTCTCCAGCCTGGATTCCTTCTGGGGAATTGTGCTCTCCGGGGTGGTAATGGCGCTGTTTCATCCCATTGCACCCGGTTTTATGAACGGCGGGGTGTGGCTTTTGCTAACGGTGCTGCTGGGGGTGGTCATTGGGCTGCTGTTCTATTATTTAATTCATTTGCATTTTACCGGCGAGGATTTGCTGCTGCTGGTGCTGGGGCTGGTTATTTTTGTGAGCGGGGTGGGATTTTACCTGAAAATCTCACCTATTTTTCTGACTATGGTGGTAGGAATCACCCTGGCGCAGTTCCCGCGCAGTGCGGACAAGGTGATGCGCGTGCTGGCGCGAATGGAAAAGCAAACCTATCTGTTCCTGCTTATTTTTGCCGGCGCAACCTGGAATTACCGCTTCTGGGAAGAGATTTTACTGATCCTGGCTTTTCTGGTATTTCGGTACATGGGGAAATATCTGGGTGGACAGTTTTGTCTGAAACGGCTGGAGTGCGATCTGGACCTTCCCGGAGATATTGGCAAAGCACTGCTTTCCTTCGGTGGAGTGTCTCTGGCGATTGCCTTTAACTTCCACCTGTTTTACGGGGGCCATACCGGGAATTTTGTACTGAGTGCGACCATTGTAGGGCTGTTTGTGTTTGATGAGCTGGCGGTTTTCAGCACTTTGCGGATACTGAAAAATGCCGGGGAGGTTTCATGAAACGGATTCTCGTTTTTCTGGGATTGTTCTCGGTGCTGATGTGGGGATTGCTGCATTTACCGCTGGCGGAGCGAAACAACACCATGCCCGAGAGTATGCTGGCACTTGGCTTCGTGCTGCTGGTGGCTTTCCTTTTCGGTAAAATCGCCCTTCGGTTTAATCTGCCGCAAATCACCGGATATTTGCTGGCCGGTATTGTGTTCGGACCGTTTGTACTGGGCACCATCTCCGAACAAAGTGTCTTGAATCTTCAGCTCATCGATAAAATTGCGCTGGGACTCATTGCTCTGACTGCAGGTGGTGAATTTCGGTACCGCACCATGCGACGGCAATTTAAAACCATTAATTTCGTTATCCTGTTTCAGATACTATTTGTGCTGCCCGGATTTATTCTTTTCTTTGTTTTTCTGGGGGGGCAGGTCTCATTTCTGGAGCATTCGTCCACTTCCATTTTGCTGGGAATTGCACTGATTATCGGTTCGCTGGCTGTGGCAACCTCTCCGGCAACCACCATTGCCATTATCACCGAAACCAATGCCCGGGGCAATTTCACTGATTTTGTGCTGGGAGTCACCATCTTTAAAGATATTGTGGTAGTGTTGCTCTTTTCCGTGGCACTTTCCGTTGCCCGGCCGCTGATCGTGCCCGGCGAAATGCTGCATTTTCATTACATCCTGGAAGTATTGTGGGAACTGTTCCTCTCCATGGTGGTAGGGGCGGCGGCGGGTGCGCTGATTCTGCTCTATTTGAAATATGTGCGCACGCAAACTGCGCTATTTTTGTTGGGGTTCGTTCTGTTCGGTATCGATGTGTCGGTGATGCTGCACGTGGAATTGGTGCTGATGTTTATGGTGGCAGGCTTTCTGGTACAGAATTTCAGCGACGAGGGGCATCAGCTGATTGAAGCCATCGAGAAAGGTTCGCTACCCATCTACGTAACCTTCTTTGCTATCGCCGGTGCATCGCTGGATTTGCCTGTGTTCTACGGAAATTTATCTCTGGCGATTACCATAGTGGTATTGCGCATGGTCACCACCTTTGCCGGAACCTATGTGGGAGGGCGGCTCACCGGCTCCACAGCGGAGGTGCAGAAGCTTGGCTGGATGGGGTTTGTGGGGCAGGCGGGCCTTACCCTGGGACTGGTGAGCCTGGTCAGTACCACCTTCCCCGGAGTGGTGGGAACCAGCATCCGCACGCTGGTGATTGCTTCGGTGGCGATGAATCAAATTGTCGGACCGGTACTTTTCCGTTATTCATTAATTAAAACCGGGGAAGGGCGTTAGAACAACCCGGATTGAGTTTCTTCCCCCTTTTCCCTTCGTTGAGTTGGCTTTTGTCAGAAAATTCGTTAAATTTGTTTGGATAAATTCTTAGAAGAACGAAGCTTATGTCCTCAATTACCATACTGGTTGTCGGAGCCGGGAAAGGCGGCTTGCATTTGCTGGAATTGTTGCAAGAACTGCCCGAAGTGGAAATTCTGGCGGTGGTGGATAAGAATCTGAAGGCACCGGGCATTCGCTTTGCGCAGGAGCACGATATTCCGGTAGCACGGCACTGGGCACCCTATTGTGCCGACCCCCGGCTGGATATTGCAGTCAATGTAACCGGCGACCGGGAAGTAACCCGTCAGTTACACCGGTGTAAATCGGAACAGTGTGAAATCATCGACGGGAAGAGCGCGCATTTTATGTGGGCGCTGGTGGAAAAATGCAAGCAGAAGGAGGAGTACCGGGAGCGGTATTTAACCGTTCAGCGGGAACTGGAGCAGCATTTACCCGATGCACGCTGGATGGTAGCCAAGTCGCCTCAGATGCAGAGTGTGATGGAACTGGTAAAGCGTGTCGCACCGACTCCCACCACAGTTCTGCTGCGGGGTGAGACCGGTACCGGAAAGGAGATGGTTGCCCGGGCTATCCATCAGGCCAGCCATTTGCGGGACAAACCATTCATTTCCCTGAACTGCACCGCTTTAACCGCTTCGCTGATGGAAAGCGAACTGTTTGGGTACAAAAAGGGCGCTTTTACCGGTGCCGAACAGGACCGCAAAGGGTTGTTGGAAGAAGCCCACGGAGGCACCATCTTTTTGGACGAAATCGGAGACATGGAGTTAAGTTTACAGGCGAAGCTCCTGCGGTTCTTGCAAACCGGAGAGATTCGGCCGGTCGGTTCTTCGGAAGTGAAATATGTGAAGGTACGCATCATCGCTGCCACCAACCGAAATCTGGAAGAAGCCATTGAACAGGGGCAGTTTCGCAAAGACCTGTTTTACCGGTTTAACACGTTTACCATTTTTTTACCCCCGCTACGCGAACGGAAGGTGGATATTCCCTATCTGGCCTATCACTTTTTGACCCGCGCGGAGGAAAAGCTCAACAAACGGGTGGAAAAGATTTCCGATCAGGCGCTGGAGATTCTGAAAAATTACCACTGGCCCGGCAACGTGCGAGAACTGGAAAACGTAATTGAACGGGCGGTCATTTTGTGCACGGGCGACACCATTTTACCGGAACACCTTTCCATTACTTTTGCCCCTCTGGAACCGGACGTACGAGCGGACGGAGACTTTCGGCGTCAGCGTTCCCGGTTAATGGAAAAATACGAAAAACAGGCGCTGATCGAGTACATTCACCGGGCGGGTGGGAACATCAGCGAAGCGTCCCGGATTTCCGGGATTCCCCGCCGAACCTTCTATCGGTTGATGAAAAAATACGGCTTGTAACCGCTTTAACCCACTGAATCCTTTTGCAGAAAAACCTGATTGCAAAAAACACACCCGGGCAGAACTGGAAAAAATGGAAAGCCATACCCGATGATGGCATATATCCTCAGGATTGTTAGGTGGTGAAATGTAATTGACCGGAAACAATGGTATTTTGATTTGTACAAACAAACACTGGATTTGCCACAATAAGCTATCCACGAAGCAAGGAAATGTAAAATTTTCGCTACAATCAGGACACCTGAGATCGCATGGCGGATGATTCCGTTGACCCGTGTGTCCGGCACATCATCATCGGAAGCTATGTGGGACAACGCCACGGTGGAGAACAAAACGCTGGACGTGACCTTCCTTCGGTCGGAAAGACATTCAGAAGTTTAACGGATTGCTGAATCTCAAAGGCGCCTTACCGTGGGCAAATGGAGTTCGCACATTTGTACATATTTTAACTTTTTGATGAATTTCGTTTTCTCTAAAATCCACTTGACCGGTACACGAATTCAATCTAATATTTTGATTTCTAATGATGACCTTTTTGTTTTTTCTAAGTTTCCTGGGTCAAATCTAATTTTATGAAAGTCGGCCAAATGCAATCTATTTTTTGTCAATGTAACAATTATTAAATTAAAATCTTGTTTTGAGCGTGACCACTATACACAACTACCATATATTCGGGCAAAAATTTAATTCATTTCGAGTATCGCCGCTTCACACAATTCCTCCTTGAAGGGTTTGACAGATTTTATAGGGGGAGAAAAATACATGGCACAGGTGTGCCATGTGTGGCACAAGCTGTGTGATTCTTCCGATCGCTGCAAATTACCGTCATCCATTTGTTTCTATACGGCTTAACGGTGTTTTTATCGTTCCCATGTCTATCTGGCATAAAGGTTGTATCAAATAAAGCATCATTTGTTAAACCCAAAACAAAAGGTTCGAACATGAGTACACAATCCAATGCTTCCATGGATCAGAAAGTTGTTGCGGTTATCAAGGGACTTATTCTGGATGCCACCCGCAAAGCGAATTCAGGGCATCCTGGTGGAGCCATGTCCTCTGCTGATATGGCGTATGTGGTATTCAAGGAATTTCTTCGTTTTAGCCCGGAGAATCCGGATTGGTTTAATCGCGATCGTTTTGTGCTTTCTGCCGGTCACGAGTCCATGCTACTTTATTCCCTGCTCACCCTGATCGGTTATTTAAAGTTAGACGATTTAAAAGAATTTCGTCAGTTTGGCAGCTTAACCCCCGGTCATCCGGAAGCGGATTTGACCCCCGGGGTGGAAGCCACTTCCGGTCCGCTGGGGCAGGGTGTGGGTATGGGTGGCGGTATGGCCATTGCCGAGGTGCTGCTGCGCACCATGCTGGGCGAAGACATCATGAATCATTACACGTATGTGCTGGCCGGGGATGGCGATTTGCAGGAACCGGTGGCATTGGGCGCTTCGGCAATCCTGGGACATCTGAAAATCGGGAAAATGATTATGTTTTACGATCGAAATCGAATTCAGATATCCGGTCCCACCACACGGGCGGACAGTACCGACATTGCCGAAGTGTTTCGTGGATTCCAGTGGCATGTGCAGGAAATTGACGGGCACAATCACGAACAAATTCGTGCCGCCATTCTGGCCGCCCAACAGGTTACCGATAAACCCAGTCTGATTATCGGGGATACGGTAATGGCCAAGGGTGCGGCTACCCGCGAAGGTGACCACGAAACCCATGGTGCCCCCCTTCCACCGGAAGAAATTGCCGCAACCAAAGAGAAATTAGGATTACCTCCCGACAAAACGTTTTATTTACCGGATGATGTGGTGGATTACTTCCGTTCCCGCTTCGATCAACTTCGCCAGGCAGAAGCGGAATGGAATAAGCGTTTACAGGAAAAATTAAAAGGCGATACACAGTTTCAAAAATTGTGGGAATTTGTGGGAGAGGGCAAATTACCGGAAAAGTTTGACCTGCCCGAATTCAACGCTGGCGATTCCATCGCTACCCGTGCGGCGTTCGGTAAAGTGCTGGCAGCGCTGGCCGATCAGTTACCGCATCTGGTGGGTGGCTCAGCCGACCTGGAACCGTCCAACGCCACCCGTGCCTTTATGGAAAAAGTGGGTGACTTCTCCCCTGACAATCCCGCCGGACGTAACTTTGCTTTTGGTGTGCGGGAGTTCCCCATGGGTGCGTTACTGAACGGAATGGCACTACACGGCGGATTGCGCCCGTTTGGTGCCACCTTCCTGGTGTTTGCCGATTACGAGCGTCCTGCTTTGCGGTTAAGTGCCATGCAGCATGTCCCGGTTTTGCATGTGTTCACACACGATTCCTTCTATGTGGGTGAGGATGGTCCCACACACCAGCCCGTGGAACATTTGGCATCTTTGCGGGCAATTCCCAACTTCATTGTAATGCGTCCCGCAGACGCCACGGAAACCGCAGTCGCCATGCAAATGGCGATGGAAGAGACGAAGCGTCCCACTGCACTCATCCTGACCCGGCAAAAACTTCCCGTTCTGGATCGTTCCCGTCTTGCTTCCGCTGAAGGAGTGCGACGCGGTGGGTACATTATTTACGGTAACGAGCAGGAAACACCGGATATGATTCTCATCGCTACCGGTTCGGAAGTCCATCTGGCTCTGAAGATTGCCCGCGAACTGGAACAGGAGTTCAAAGTACGTGTGGTAAGCCTGCCCTCCACCGAACTGTTTGACGAGCAACCCCGGGAATACCGGGAGAAAGTACTCCCCGGGGAGGTGGAATTTCGTGTGGCCATCGAAGCAGGGGTGACTTTTGGGTGGGAAAAATACACCGGGTGCCACGGTTTTGTGTACGGTCTGAACCGGTTCGGCAATTCCGCACCCTATCAGAAGCTGGAAGAAGCGTACGGATTCACCCCCCAGCATCTGGTCCCGTTGATTCGGGAAAAGTACCAGCAGTATAAGGAACAAAAAGCCTGAGGACAGAATGGGTGAAAATTTGACGAAATAATTCTTAATCAATAATGATATCAAAAAATTAGAAAGAAGGAGGTTGCTGAACATGCCATTAACTACACCCAAAGAGATTTTTCCCAAAGCGTACGAAGGGAAGTATGCCATTGGCGCCTTTAACGTGAACAACATGGAGATTTTGCAGGGAATTATGTGGGCAGCTGAGGAAGAGCGTTCGCCGGTGATTCTGCAGATTTCCGCCGGTGCCCGTAAATATGCCGGCCATAACTACATTATTAAAATGGTGGAAGCAGCGGTGGAAGAGAGCAACGTACCGGTTGTACTGCATCTGGACCACGGCGCCAATTTCGAAATCTGTAAGGAAGTGATTGACGGTGGATTTACTTCGGTGATGATTGACGGTTCACATTTGCCCTACGAGGAAAATATTGCCATTACCAAAAAAGTGGTGGATTATGCCCACGAACGAGGTGTATGGGTCGAAGCGGAGCTGGGACAATTAGCCGGAATCGAGGAACACGTCGTGGCGGAGAAGAGTGTATTTACCGATCCCGATCAGGCCGTGGAATTTGTTCAGCGAACCGGATGTGATTCGCTGGCGATTGCCATTGGTACCAGTCATGGTGCGTACAAGTTTTCCGGTGAACCGAAGCTGGATTTTGAGCGACTGAAAAAGATTACCGAACTGCTGCCGGGATATCCGCTGGTGTTGCACGGCGCCTCTTCGGTTCCGCAGGAATTTGTGGAGATGGCGAACAAGTACGGTGGTAAGATTGGTGGTGCCCGCGGTGTGCCGGAAGAGATGCTCCGCGAGGCGGCCAAATACGGCGTGTGCAAAATTAATATCGATACGGATATTCGTCTGGCAATTACCGCTACGGTGCGGAAGGAACTGTGGGAACATCCGGAAAATTTCGATCCGCGTAAGTATCTGGGACCCGCCCGCGATGCGGTGAAAGCAATGGTACAACACAAGATTCGCAATGTGCTGGGAAGTTCCAACAAAGCATAATAACCTCCCGATGGTGGAATCGGGAATTGTCAGGGTTCCCGATTCCATCGGGTTGGTTTCCTGGCACGCAACCAGATCACTTAACCAGAAAAAGAGGCAATTATGGTTCTCATCGCACCCTCAATTCTATCGGCAGATTTACTGAAGCTGGAAGAGCAGGTTCGCCGGGTGGCGGAAAACGGCGCCGATTTTATTCACATCGATGTAATGGACGGGCATTTTGTTCCCAATTTGACCTTTGGTCCCAATATGGTGAAAACCATCAAACGGATTGTAGATATTCCGCTGGACGTGCACCTGATGATTTCCAATCCCGATTTGTACATCGACGATTATGTGGAAGCGGGCGCCGACATCCTGACCGTGCATCAGGAGGCCTGTACCCATTTGCACCGTACCATCCAGAACATTCATCAGCACGGGATTAAAGCCGGCGTTTCCCTGAATCCCGCTACTTCCCTGAGCACCATCGAGGACGTATTGGAGGACATGGACCTGCTGTTAATTATGACCGTGAATCCCGGTTTTGGGGGACAGAAATTCATTCGGCAGGGGCTGAATAAAATTGCACGCGCCCGCCGGATGATTCAGGAAGTGGGTCGAGACATTTATCTGGAAGTGGACGGTGGGGTGAATCCCGAGACGGCAGCGGAGGTGGCGCGCAGTGGAGCCAATGTGCTGGTAGCCGGAAGTGCCATCTTCCGTGCTCCGGATATTGTCCAGGCAATGAATGACATCCGCCAGTCCGCCAATCGTGCCATTTCTGGCGAAGTAGCTGTGTAAATCGGTACGGTTTGTTCCAATTCAGTGGCTAAAAAACCAAACCTGTGGGGTCTGCTCAGTTCCCGGTTTCGGGAAGCTATGCGAAGCAGACCACGGGTGAAATCAAAATAAATATATGGAGAAAGAATCATGGCGAAAGAAGCACCTCAACGAAATCTGGCTTTGGACCTGGTTCGGGTAACCGAAGCAGCCGCCCTGGCTGCTGCCCGCTGGCTGGGCAAGGGGGATAAGGAAGCCGGAGACGGCGCCGCTGTGGATGCCATGCGGATGAGCTTTAACGTGATCGACATCGATGGCATTGTGGTGATCGGAGAAGGAGAGAAAGATCAGGCACCCATGCTCTACAACGGAGAACGGGTCGGTACCGGTAAGGGTCCCAAAATGGATGTGGCGGTAGATCCGGTGGAGGGGACGCGTTTGCTGGCTTTTGGACGCCCCAATGCGATTTCGGTCATTTCCATTGCCCCGCGGGGCACCATGTTTAATCCCGGACCAGCTTTTTATATGAAAAAATTGGTGGTAGGTCCGGAAGCCCGAAATGTCATCGATCTGGAAGCACCTGTGGAAGATAATCTGAAAAACATTGCCAAAGCATTAGGTAAGGATGTGGACGATCTGGTGGTATTTGTACTGGACAAACCCCGGCATCAGCAACTGATTGCGGACATTCGCAAGGCGGGTGCACGCATTCAGTTACATACCGATGGCGATGTGGCCGGGGCGCTGATGGCGGTTTCTCCGGATTCCGATGTGGATGTGATGATGGGAACCGGCGGAACACCGGAGGGTGTGCTGGCTGCCACAGCGATTAAAATTCTGGGTGGCGAAATATTAGCCCGGTTGGACCCTCAATCTGAAAAAGAAAAAGAGAACGTGCTGGCTGCGGGATACGACATCAACCGCATACTGAATGTTGATGAGCTGATTACCAGCGACGACATCTTCTTTGCTGCCACCGGTATCTCCGGAGGCACTTTCCTGAAAGGAGTGCGGTACACCGGTCGCGGAGCCGTGACTCACTCCATGGTCATGCGGGGAAAAACCGGTACCATTCGCTACATTGAATCGCATCATTCCTTCGAAAAACTCATGCGCATCAGTTCCATTCAATACGATTAAACGTTTGCCATATTGGAATAGAATATTCAAAAAAAGAAAAATATCACATGTCTTATTTTAAAAATAACGGAGTTATAAAACATAAAGGAGTTTAATCATGGATCAATCTCTCCGGTACACCAATCTGAATCTCAAAGAAGAGGATTTAATCCGCAGCGGGGATTTTGTGCTGGCTTACTACAAGATGAAACCCAATCCCAAACACTATCCCGATCCGAAATCCCCCGGGGATTATTTACGGGCGGCGGCGCACTTTGCTGCGGAATCTTCCACCGGCACCAATGTGGAGGTGAAAACGACTGACGATTTCACCCGTAAAATCGATGCGACGGTTTATTTTATCGACCCGGAAAAGGAAGAAATGAAAATCGCTTATCCGGTGGAACTGTTCGATCGCAACATCATCGATGGACGGGCAATGATTGTGTCGTTTCTGACTCTGGCCATTGGGAATAACCAGGGAATGGCAGATATTGAATATGCCAAGATGTACGATTTTTATTTCCCGCCGCGCTATTTGCAGCTGTTCGATGGACCCTCCAAGGGAATTGCCGATTTGTGGCGCGTGCTGGGACGTCCGGTGGTGAACGGTGGTTTTATTGTGGGAACCATCATTAAACCCAAGCTGGGTTTGCGACCCGAGCCATTTGCCAAAGCAGCCTATGAGTTCTGGCTGGAAGGCGATTTTATTAAGAATGACGAACCGCAGGGCAATCAGGTTTTTGCTCCGATGAAGAAGGTGATTCCCCTGGTGGTGGATGCCATGAAGCGCGCTCAGGACAAGACCGGCAAGGCCAAACTCTTTTCTGCCAACATTACCGCAGATGATCCGTTCGAAATGATTGCCCGTGGAGAGTACATTCTGGAACAGTTCGGGGAATTTGCCCATCACGTGGCTTTTCTGGTGGATGGATTTGTCGGTGGACCCGCTGCGATTACCACTGCCCGACGGCACTTCCCCAATCAATTCCTGCATTACCACCGGGCCGGTCACGGAATGGTGACCTCTCCCCGCACCAACCGCGGTTATTCGGCATTTGTACTGGCGAAAATGGCACGGTTGCAGGGTGCCTCCGGAATCCATGTGGGAACCATGGGATTTGGGAAGATGGAAGGTTACAAGGACGACAAGATGATTGCCGAAATGATTACAGCCGATGCGGCGGATGGACCCATGTACCATCAGGATTGGCTGGGTATGAAACCCACCACGCCGATTATTTCCGGCGGAATGAACGCCCTGCGCGCACCCGGTTTCTTCGAGAATCTGGGGCACTCCAACGTGATTATGACCGCTGGCGGTGGCTGTTACGGACATGTGGACGGACCGGCAGAAGGAGCCAAATCCATGCGCCAGGCCGAACAGATGTGGCGCGAAGGGGCGGATGTGTTTGAGTTTGCCAAAGAACACCGCGCGTTTGCCCGGGCTTTTGTTTCCTTCCCGCACGACGCCGATCGCCTGTATCCCGGATGGCGGGAAAAACTGAAAGATTTTCTGGAATAAACCATACGTTTTGACGCATAACAGAGACCCATTTATCAAGCAGGAGTGAAGCGTTGCCTGAATTGAAGTTACTGATTTTCGATGTCGATGGAACATTGGTGGATAGTGAACGGTACGGTCACCTCCCGGCCAGCAACGACGCCATGGAACAGCTGGGACTGTCGATTCGCTGGTCGTGGGAGGAGTTTCTGGAGCTGCTCCCTATTCCGGGCAATGTGAATCGGTTGCGGAAGACCCTGACCGATCAGGGTCTTCCCGCCGGGGAAATTGAAGAGATTGTGAGTAAGTTTGCTCCGTTAAAGCAGCGCATTTACATCGAGAAATATTTACCGACGCTTCGCCTGCGTGAGGGTATCCGGGAACTGATTGCCGAAGCGGTCCAGCGTGGCATGGAACTGGCGATTGTCTCCACCTCCTACGAGACGCAAATCCGGGCTCTGCTCCAGAACCAGCTGAGCGAATTTGCCACCCATTTCCGGGTAATACTGGGAAAAGAAAGTGGTCCCAAGACCGGCCCGGAAGGAAAACTGTATCCGATGTGTCTGGAGCAAACCGGATACGCTGCCGAAGAAACCCTGGCAGTGGAAGATTCCGAAGAAGGACTTCGCGCGGCTGTGGCAGCGGGAATTCCTACGGTGGTGTTTTATAACGATTACACCTTCGGGAGCTCATTTGCCCATGCCATTTTAGTGGCACCGGGCGCTTCCGGATTCAATCTGAACTTGCTGGAAACCATACACGCTCAATCTTTGAACCTGTTTCGCAGAGTAGTGCAGAAATAACCTGAAACATGGGCCTTCGCCGGTCAGTTTCCGGACAAGGAAAGAGAGTCTTTGCCCATATTCGGGTAAAGACAGAAAAGGAGTGTTTTTTTCACAGGAATATAAAAAAGGAAGGAGAAAACGTCATGCGACCAAAAGGACCTATCATGCTGGGAATTGTGGGGGATAGTGCCGCTGGTAAGACGACAATTTCCAAGGGGATTGAGAAAATTCTGGGACCCGACCGGGTGACCAACATCTGTGCGGATGATTACCACAAGTACAATCGGAAACAGCGTAAAGAATTGGGTATTACCGCCCTGCATCCGGACTGTAACTACATCGACATCATGGAGCAGCACATCCGCCTGCTTCGGGAGGGCAAACCGATCCTGAAACCGGTGTACAACCACTCCACCGGCGATTTCGATCCGCCGGAGTACGTGAAACCACGCGATTTTGTGATTATTGAGGGATTGCTCCCTTTTTACACCCGTCGGATGCGCGATGTGTTTGATGTCAAAGTGTATCTGGACCCGGAAGAAGAATTGCGCATTAAATGGAAAATAAAGCGGGATACCACCAAACGTGGTTACACCGAAGAAGAAGTGCTTAAAGCCATCAAAGCCAGGGAGCACGATTCCAAAACCTACATCCGTCCCCAGCGCTCCTATGCAGATATTGTGGTAAATTTCTATCGGCCGGAGGGGAAAAAGGAAGAAACCGGTGGGCATCTGAATGTGAATCTGGTGCTGCGTCCCACCATTCCGCATCCCGATTTTTCCGACTTCATCGACGATACACCCAATGCGCGGAACAAATGCATCTCAGTCACGCTTGGGCGCGACGAGGGGCGTCCGGTGGACTTTTTGCATATTACCGGCGACACGCCGCCGGAAAAGGCTCAGGAAATGGAAGAGACCATCTGGCGGCATTTACCGGGATTTGAAGAGTTGCGAAACACCACCATCGGAGAATATCAGGATGGTGAAGTAACAAAAATCAGCTATCCGCTGGCATTAACTCAGCTGCTTATTGTGTACCATCTGTTGAACACGCTGAAGGTAACCGAAAAATAAATAATGTACCTGTTCCGGCAGTTATTTCATGCAGAATAACTGCCGGTATTCAGGTGTTTTCTTCCTTGAAATGAAACATCCGGTTAAACTTTCCCGAATCGCTATTCCTGAAAACCAAATTCGTCTTTGATGTAGCGTTCGAAATTGAGTCGGGTGAAGTGTTCAATCCCTTCTCGTGCTGCTTTGCGTACCCGCTCATCCTGATGCAGGCTGAAGTTCTGTAAAATTTCGCCTAAATTTTCCGTTTTGTTCAGATTGGCCAGCGTTAACAGGGCGTACGAAAGAATATCCGGATCGTCGGAGGAGAGGAGCTGTTCGATCTTCCGTGCCAGTAGTTCCGAATCCGAAGCATAACTGGAGCTGATGGCTTCTAACAGAAGAGGTTTGGGTTGTCCCGGTTCCAGAAATTTGCTGAGAGTCTGGATCCAATAGAGCGGGAATTTACCCATGGCATGTAATGCCACCAGTCGCGCGGATTCTTCCGGCATATGAATGAAATCGGAAATCCATTCGCGAACCTCTTCCAGAAATCCTAAATTGCTCAGGGACATCAGAGCCGCTTCGCGTATTTCTAGATCTTCTTCTTCGTTTTGCAGAATGGAGAAAAGCAGATTCTTGGTGCGCAGGTAATCCTCGCGCAAGCTTTCCAGTTGAATTTCGTCCCACTCCTCAGATTCGTCCAGGGCGGTGTCCGGCCCGGTGGACGATTCAAAATCCTGCATCACACCTTCGTAAATAATGCCTCCCAGCGATTGCAGAGCGGCTTTGCGAATGGCGTTACTGCTATCGTTTTCTGCCAGATGGATGAGCAGGTCCAGAATGTGCGGCTCCAGCAGGCAACCTTCTGCCGCCAGTGCTGCACCACCCCGAATTTTTTCGTCGGGAGATTGCAGACTCTCCCGAATGTATTCCACGTTCTCGGGGGTATAGTCCTCTTGTTCCCGGATGGCGGAAAGACGATCCAGCACGTCCTTCCAATTTTCAACTTGCTTGAATAAATTCATGATACGTTCCGGTTTAGTTTAACTTCACATAAATTAGATTAAACAAACCCGTATTTTGCCACAAAGTTCCGCAATTTTTATTTTTTTGAAAAAAAAGAAAAATTTCTTGCATTGTCGGAATTCCCTGCATCCTTCCACCTCTCCTGATATTCTGTTCGGAATAATTGACTTCCCGGGAGGTGGAAAGAAAGTTGTATCTGGTAATTTACTGGCGGATGATTTCGTGTTCCCTTCCTGTTTAATTCGATTTTTTTTCCGGAAACTTCCTCCCCACTACAGGGTTAAATTTTCAATATCTTGATTTCAAGAGCGTCCAACTGGTATATTTAATTTCTGATTTGGAGTGATTTTCGGTGAAGCAAAGCCCCTTTTTTAAAAAAACATTACGCATTCTGCTAACCAGTGCACTGTTCGCCCTTTGGTTTGTGCTTGTTTCCGTTTTTCTCTCCTGGTTGGGAGTTCATTCCTCGCTGTTGGCATTCTTTCTGGTCCTGATCCCCGGATTGTATTACTATGAAGAGATCACCCGTTTTATTCGGAATTTTGTGGATCGAAATTTTTATCAGGAGTTGTATCGCATCTCCACTTCTTTCCAGCAATTTAATCGGGAACTGAATGCCACTCTGGAATACCCGGTGCTGATTCAGAAATTTAAAAAATTCCTTCAGGAAAATTTTTCCGACCATGCCTGGGCGTTTTATCTTTGCTGGGGACGCGACTATGAGCTGATGGCTTACCATCCCGCGGATTTACCCCTGCCCAGTTTGATTAAGGTAGAAAATAAAAAAGGATTTCTCAATCTGTTCAAAGAGAATGTAAATTTTTATCCGCTGCATAAATTGCGCGGGCAACATCCCCTGATTGACGAATTGCTTAGTACCCTCCCGGAAGGCCGGTTCTATTATTTTTTCCCCATGATTAGTTTTAAAGGCCATATCGGTTTTCTGCTGTTCGATAGTTCTTTGAATCGATACATTTATTTCCACAGTATTCGGGAATTGTTTATTCGCGTATTTCAGAAGACATCGGACATTATGGAAAACGCCCAGCTGTATTCGGAAGTTAAGCGGAAGTCGTTGCAGGATAGGCTGCTGCTGGAGGTGGGGAAGAAAATTTCCGCCAGTCTGAAACTGGATGAGGTGCTCAACGCCATTATGGATTCCATCAGTCAGCTGGTAAGTTTCGATGCCGGGGGGATTTTTCTCATCGATCGTCATCGCAAAGAGTTACGTCGGGTGGTCACCCGGGGATACGACCCGAAACTGCTGGACAAAATCCACCTGAAGTTGAACAAAGGAATCTACGGCAAAGTGATTGCCACCAAAAAGCCAAGCATCATCAATGATGTCTCCCGCTCACCGGAATATTGTTCAGTGCGGCCATCCACTCGTTCTCAGCTTACCGTGCCGCTATTGTATGGCAACCAGGTGATGGGGGTGATTGCCGTGGAAAGCGATTTGCTGAACCATTTTACCCCCGCAGACCTGGAACTGCTGGAGACGTTTGCCAGCCAGGCGGTCATAGCCATTGCAAACGCTCAGCTGTTTGAAGAAGCGGTTATGAAAAAACGGCTGGAGAGCGAATTGCTTATTGCCTCCCGTGTTCAGAAGGCGCTGTTACCGGAGCGCCCACCCCGTTTCGAAGGGTTCCAGATTAGCACGGTAAACATTCCCGCACGTATTGTCGGGGGGGATTTTTTCGATGTGTTCCGTACTTCACAGAATATGCTGGGGCTGGCCATTGGCGACGTGTCCGGCAAAGGAGCACCTGCTTCCATTTTGATGGCGATGCTTTATGCGGGGTTCAAGAGCCTGCTCAAGGAAATTTATCCGGTGGTGGAAATTGTAGCCAGGTTGAACAACCTGCTCACCGAAACCACCGCAGAAGGGTATTATGCGACCTTCTTCTTTGGCGTCATCGATCGGCATACCCGCCGATTTACTTTTACCAATGCAGGGCACAATCCGCCTCTGCTGGTGCGCAAAGACCTGTCCGTCCGCCAGCTGGATACCGGTGGCATCGTGCTGGGATTTCTGCCCGATCAGCAATATCGTCAGGAAACCGTGGAACTGAAATCCGGCGATTATCTCATCCTGTACACCGACGGGGTGACCGAAGTGAAAAATAAGCGCGATCAGGAATTCGGTGAACAGCGATTGGTGAATTTGATTAAGAAACATTACGGAACACCACCCCATCAGCTTAAGGAGCTGATTCTGGAAGCTATTCGGCGGTTCAGTGCCCGAAAAGAGCTAAGTGATGACGTGACCATGATTCTGCTGTATGTGGAATAATAAAGCCCGGTAACTTTTCAGCAAAACCTGCGTAATCCACTTTCGGACAATAATATGGAATGGAAATATTTGATTAACCGCTGGCATTCGTTAAAATTGTTCGATAAAAACCTGATTGTGTACTGGTTTTTCCTCACGGTCCTTATTGGGGTATTTCATAATAACGTACCGCACTGGGGACTGTATCTGGTGGCTCATCTGGTTCTGAGCGTTGCCATTGTTTTCCTGATGCCCTACCTGGATGGCTTTCGGCATCCCGTGGTACACTTTTTCCGGTACTGGTATGTGGTTATGAGCTTCCCGTTTCTGTATATGGAAGTCGGACCGCTGATTCACATGATCACACCCCGCGAATTTGATCCCTGGATATTAGGGGTGGATAAAGCCCTTTTTGGCGTATTACCCAACCTGTGGGTACAGCAGTGGGTTTCGCCTTTGTTGACCGAAGTCATGCAAATTTCATATAGCATTTACTGGCTTACCATTCCCCTGGGAGGATTTATTTTTTACCTTTCCCGGAAGTACTATTTGTTCGAAAAGTTAGTTCACTATGTCACGTTGACGTTTTTCCTTTCCTATTTCATTTTCATCCTGTTTCCGGTCGCCGGACCTCGCTTTTATCTGGCTGAGCAGATTCATGCTTCCTACCATACTTACACACTGGGCAACTGGCTGCGTCAGTTCATGAGCGGGGTTGGATTCCGCGGTGGGGCATTTCCCAGCTCTCACGTTGGTGTCGCCACGGTTATTTTTCTGTTCGTCCGTAAATTTCGCCCCAGAATCGCTTATCTGGTCATTTTACCCATGCTCATCTGCCTTTCTCTTGCTACTGTTTACGGACAGTATCACTACTTTACCGATGTGCTGGCGGGTCTGAGTATGGGACTCATCATCGGGATTCGGGGAAGCCGGGCAACCGATCGGAGAGTGAACCATCTCATTGCCCGGGAAAAGAAGGAAACGTTTGTACATACCATTTAATCTGGAGGACTTCTATGAGACGCCTGGTTGTGTTTTTTGTGGCTTTGTTTTTATTGATGAATTTTGCCTTTGCCGACGAAGGCATGTGGCTGCTGGACCAGCTGAAGGATTTACCCTGGAAGCAGATGCAGCAACGGGGATTGCAGCTCTCCCCGGAGCAGGTGTACCACCTCAAAGATGCTGTGGTGATAATTGACGGAGGCACGGGGGAGGTGGTATCGCCCAACGGACTGATTCTCACCAATCACCATGTGGCGTTTGGTGCCATCCAGCGGGCTTCCACACCGGAGCAAAACTACATCCAGAAAGGGTTTATTGCCCGCTCCCGGGAAGAAGAAATTCCCATCCCCGGATACGAGGTGGTCTTTACGGTGGATTTTAAGGATGTCACAGACGAGGTGCTCAAAGCAGTGCACGAAGGGATGACACCCCTGGAACGCTACGAAGCACTGGCGCACAGGCAAAAAGAGATAGAAGACAAATACGAGAACAAGAAAAAACATCTGGAAGCGGAAGTGGTGGAAATGTTCAGCGGTATGAAGTACTACCTTTTCCTGTACAGGCGGTACAAAGATGTGCGGCTGGTGTACGCACCACCCCAATCTATCGGAAATTACGGAGGCGACATCGACAACTGGATGTGGCCACGCCACACCGGCGACTTTTCCTTCTTCCGTGTGTATGCGGATAAAAAAGGAAATCCTGCCGATTATTCCAAAGAGAACGTGCCACTGAAAACAGATGTTTATTTCCCCATTTCTCGTGCAGGAGTCCGTGAAGGCGATTTTACCTTTATCATGGGTTATCCGGGACGTACCTATCGGTACCGTTCTTCCTATTCCATCGCTTACCATCAGAATGTGAATTATCCTTTCCAGATTGATCTGTTTCAGACTGCCATCCATACCCTGGAGCAGGAAGCGAAGAAGAATCCCGAAGTCGCCATTAAAGTGAGCGGATTCATCAAAGGTTTGAACAATGGGTTGAAGAACAATCAGGGAATGCTGGATGGCTTCCGGAAATTGCATTTGCTGGAAAAGAAACGCAAGATGGAGCAGGAACTGCAAGCGTACATCGATTCCCATCCGGAAATGAAGAAAAAGTACGGCCATGTGTTGCAGGATATCGGCAAGCTTTATGATAACCTGATGACCTACGCTCAGCGCCGAAATGTGCTGCGGGCACTCTCCTTTGCCAGTCTTCCCGCCACGGTGTATCAGGCTTACCGCTACGCCATCGAAAAGGAGAAAAAAGAATCCGAGCGTGATCCGGCGTTTTCCGAAAAGAACATCGAGCGCACCATCGAACATCTGAAAAACCGGAATGCCATGTTTGTGCGGGATGCAGACAAGGCGTTGATGAAAGTATTCCTGAAAAAAGCGCTGGAATTGCCGGAAGGGCAGCGGCTGGCGTTTGTGGATGAAATTGTGCAGGGGAAAACCGGAGCCGAAGCCGAAGCAGCCATCGATGCCTGGGTGGATGAGCTGTACGAGAAATCGCAGTTCAAGGACTTGAATTCGGTCATTCCGCTGTTCGACAAATCACGCAAGGAACTGGAAGCGATGCATGATCCCATGATTGAGTATGCCCGGAAATATGCCGAGGTGATGATGCCCATAGAGACGAAAAATAAGGAATTCGCCGGTGCCATCTCCATGCTGCGCCCCCAGTACATCCGTGCCATTTACGAATGGAAAGGTGGCCTGCTGTACCCGGATGCCAACCGGACACTACGGTTTACTTACGGCGATGTTAAAGGGTATATGCCCCGTGATGCGGTAATTTATTTGCCCAAAACCAGCCTGAAAGGAGTGATCGAAAAAAATACCGGCGAACCGCCGTTCAATGCTCCTGAAAAACTGGTGGAGTTGTACAATAATAAAGATTACGGACCATGGATGGATAACGAGCTGAATGATATTGCGGTGGATTTTCTGCACACCACGGATATTACCGGCGGAAATTCCGGAAGTCCGGTGCTGAACGGAAAAGGCGAGCTTATCGGTGTCGCTTTCGACGGAAACTACGAAGCTATGACCAGCGACTACCAGTACAACATTCAGCTTACCCGAACCATCAGTGTGGACATCCGTTACGTCATGTTTATTTTAGATAAATTTGACCATGTGGAATATCTGCTGAAGGAGCTAAAAGTGGTTCAATAGCAACCGGGATAAAGGTGGTTGCTGATTGCAGGTTTTTTGGTGAGTCACTGCTGGGAGATGATGAATCCGGAAAACGCTGTTCGCCGAACGCATATAAAAAAAGGGGGGGCTTTTGCCCCCTTTTGTTTAGAACGTTCCGGTAATGCCAATTCGGTTCTGGTTTCCCAGATCACCGTAGTTGGAGAAAGCATAATCGAATCGGAATTGTCGCCAGTGGATGCCCAGCCCCAGTGACACGCCGCCCAGCACGGTGCGTCCCAGTGGTTTAACCGCCCGATTAACTTCGTTCTGGTAACCCAGCCGAAATTGAATCATGGAGCTCAGATCAAATTCCCCGCCAATGGAAAAGCGCTTCATGCGGTCGGTAAAGGAGTCGTCGCTGGCAGCTACATCCACCAGACTGCCGGTGAGCAGTAAAGGCAGGTGAGCCAACCGTTTGGCAAAACCAATATTCAACGTCACCGGCAATTTCTCCTTCACATCGGTGTAGTTATCCAGGGTGGCTCCTAAATTGAGTAGAGAAAGGCCAAAAGTTAAGTCCTTCATAAAACCGGCCGTGTAAATCAGTCCCGCATCCAGAGCAATGGCCGAAGCATTGTAAGTATCCAGCGAGGAAAAAATGTAACGCATGGTTACTCCGTAATCGAATCCTTCGCCCAGCGTATGACTCATTCCCACCGAAAGGGCAAACTCCGATGCGCCGAAAGAGCGGCCGGTCCGGATACCAAATTCGTCGGTTTCCTGAAATTCCCCGTAATTAAAATAAATCAGATTGGCGTGCACCGTACCCACACGGGAAATCGGTTGGGCATAACCCAGTAATCCCCCCTGGAAATCTAACAGATGATCGACGTAATTAATTGTCCATTGATGATTGGAACTACCGGAAAGGGCAGCGGGATTATAAAACACCGCATGCAGATCGTTTTTCACCGCAAACAGGTTTCCTGCCATAGCTGCTCCCCTGGGGCTGTATTGATTACGCAGGAATTCGAATCCGGTGTTGCCGCCCCCCTGGGCATACAGCAATGCGTTGAACCACAAAACCCCCAATATGATGGAAACAAGACGTTTTTTCATTCCATACCCCGGTTTTTCATTCAATGGGTATATTAAAAAATTTTTTCCAGAATATCACGGTACTTTTTACGGAATTCCTCTTCTTTGTGCAGGAAGAAATCCTCCAGATTCACCGTGTGAACATGGGGAATGCTTTGCTCCAGAAATCGTTCGGCGATCTCCTGAAATTTGTATGGCAGATCGCTCAGGTAAAAGCGGTGTTCCGGAATCGTGCCGGAGGGAGCCAGCATCTGTTCGCGGTTTAGAATCTGCTTCACGGTGCGGGCGGTTTCCACACCGGAATCGATCAGTTGCACCTGCGGCCCCACAATTTTTTGCAGTACATTTTTGAGTAGAGGATAGTGGGTACACCCCAGGATGAGTGTGTCGATGTGGTTGTCCGTTAAATGGCGCAGATACCGCCGGGCAATCAGGTAAGTAGCTTCATCCTCAATCCAGCCCTCTTCCACCAGGGGAACAAACAAGGGGCAGGCCTGTTCCAGCACCTGGATGTCCGGTTGTTGTTGCAGGATCGCTTTCCGGTAGCTTCCGCTGCGGATGGTAGCAGCGGTGCCAATCACGCCGATTTTGCCATTCTGCGTTGCCTGTACCGCAGCTTCTGCTCCAGGTGAAATGACTCCAACCACCGGAATGTCCAGAACCTCCCGAAGCATACCCAGGGCAATGGAAGAGGCGGTATTACAGGCCACCACAATCATTTTCACATTTTTGTCCAGCAGAAAAAACGAATCCTCCAAAGCAAAGCGGCGCACGGTTTTTTCCGACTTGGTGCCGTACGGAATGCGTGCGGTATCTCCGAAATACACGATGCTTTCGGATGGAAGGGTTTTCATAAGCTGTTTGACCACAGTCAGTCCGCCCACACCGGAATCAAAAACCCCGATGGGCCGGGGATCGTGCAGATTGGTAGTGGCTCTGGAGGAAGATGCGCTCATCTGCTTCCCATTGCAATTGTTCGTAAGTTCCCGGTTTTTTTCCTGTATCTGGCACCGGTTCCGGATGCGCAGGGTAGAATAGAGCAGAGGGGTTAAATGGCATTTTCGTAATCCCGCTTGAAGCGTCGCAGCCCCTCAAAAATACCCCGGGCAATTTTGTATTGATAGGCAGCGGTACGTAAAATTTTGGCGTCGTAGGGATTGGAGATGAAGCCGGTTTCCACAAGAATATTGGGCATAGTGGCGCCCACCATCACCCAGAAGGGACCCTGTTTGACTCCCCGATTGGGCAGACGCAGGGAATGTAATTGCTTGTCCAGTTCCTGTTGCACCAGCGAAGCCAGATACTCACTCTGTCGGGAGAAGGCATTCTGTGCCATGGTGGCCAGAATCTGGTTAATTCCCTGGTACTTTTTACGGGTGCTGGCATCTTCGAAGTGGATAACCGAATTTTCCTTCAATACCACGTCCCGGGCACGGTCGCCTTTTTCGGGACCCAGAATATAGGTCTCAAATCCGCTGATTCGTTTTTTCGTATTACTGTTGGCATGAATGCTGATGAATACCTTGCCATTATTTTCGTTGGCAATCTGAGTACGGCGGCGCAGGGGAATGAACTTATCGCTGGTGCGTGTGTACACCACCTTCACCTCAGGCATTTCTTTTTTGATGATTTTGCCTAACTTTTTGGCGATGGGCAGCACCACATTCTTTTCATACAATTTCCCCGCACCAATTGCACCGGGGTCTTTCCCGCCGTGTCCGGCATCAATCACCACCACGTCAATCAACCATTTCCGGCGCTCTGCTTCCAGTTGTTTTTGAATTTCCTCTGTGGGTGCTTCCGGGGTTTCTTCCCGTAAATCAGCCAGTTCCTCATCGGAAATATTCTCTTTGGTGCGCAGAACGATCAACACTTCGTTGTTCTCCGGTTTGGAAATGACTTCCCGGGAGAGCGGTTCTTCGCGCAACAAAAAAGCCAGGCTCAACAGCTGGTCGAACTGAAACATTTTGGTTTTGCGAACCAACCCCGCCGGACGCACCGAATCCAGCAAATGAGCATCTGCTTTACCACCGTAAAAGTCCACATGCAACCACCCGTAACGCATATCGGTGGTAATTTCGCCCTTCTTAAACCGTTTGGTGGTTTTAACGCGGATAACCGTGCCGTTCTTTTTCTCCGAAATGCTGACTCCGGTGATGTTGTAATTTCCCTGAGCCATGCTCAGTTCGCCGGTGGCAGAATCGTAACGAAAGTGTAGAGAAGTGTGGCGGTTTAAAATACCGATGAAGTATTCCAGGGGTAAAAAAATCTCCCCGTTTTGCCAGAGGGCAGGTAGAGGCATCTGATATGCCTCTTTGTCCACAATGACGAAGGCATTGTTAGCGGTTACCACAACCTGGTGGTTCGGCAGGTACAGGACAATTTTTCGTTTGGTATCGTTGAAATAAGTGTGGAAATTGAACCCACCGGCAAATTTAAATGCCGAAATGTATGCCACTTGATGATTCCACCAGACGGGCAGTTTTAGCGGACTCAGTCCTTCTTTCTGGATGGTGACGGTGGAAAGCCCGACAGCATCGTTCAGGGGAATGAACAAACGCGGAACAGCCGTTCCCAGTGCATTGCTGAATCGAAATGCCAGCACCCCCAGCAGGGGCAGGTTCCTTAAAAAATCCCGTCTGTCCATTTTTCCCTGATGTTCGTTTTCTCAAAAAATAAAGTTAATACAATGAGTTAGCCAATTCAACAGATATCCCATATTTACAAATCGCTAACCCTCAAATAAGACCCTTCCGCCTCCGGCTACTTCGGGGAAAATTAGTCAAAAATTTTGCTGGTTGGTTTGATTCAGGCAACAATTTCGTTTTTTAACGCATTTTTCAATAGGGAAAAGATGGAAGGCAAATTCCATTGAAACCACCTCCCGAAATGGGAAAAACCCACCACCACCCGATCTGGATTCCCCCCTCCCTCAACTCCTATTCCCCTATATCCATTTATATCCCCTATATCCCCTATTCCCCCTCTCTCCCTATTCCTTAATTCTCCAGCAGCACTTCTTCGTCCCACAGGCGTTCGAAGTACAATTTGTGCTCAGCTTCTTCGGCAGAGAGGTTCTCCAGCAGATTTTTCACCTGAGGGTCCTCCACCTGCTGAGCCAGATCGCGGTAAAGTTCCATGGATTTAATTTCCCGTTGCATGGCAATGGCGATCACATCGTGCCAATCCATGTTCGGTTTTGGTTCCTGTTTGACCATGTAATCGACAATTTTCAGGTTAGCTACTTTTTGGGGTTCACGGCCCACCACTTTGTCCAGGTCCAGATTCTGCAATTTGCGCTTATGTCCCAATTCAATTTCTGAGAATTTCAGCAATTCCTCAGCAATGGTTTTATTGTTTACCCGTCCGGCCAGGTCCCGATAAAAATCCGCTGCATCCTGTTCGCGCTGGATGGCAAATTCAATTATCTCCTGTAATTGCTCTTTATTCATAGGTTTCTCCTTATTTTAATCAACTTGTGGATTCAATATAATGAAATTTTTCTTTAAGCAAAAATGTTCATTAGAAAATTCCTTTATTCCAACAACCAAAACTGAATCAGCAGCGGTTCATGTTTCAAATCATACCCGATTAAAAGACTCTATAATTTCTTGATTCCTAAAAAAATATTTTTCTCTTGACAATTTTGGGGTGAAGTAATACTTTAGCCCGTCAAATTTTTAGGATGTTAAGGGATGAATGTCACAAGCGATTTGCCACAGCGGATGTCGGAACTGATTTTTACCCTTCGCCAGAAGTGTGCCATCAAAGACCTGTTCCTGGTAAAATCATTAGGAATTTCCATTGCCGAATTTAATGCTTTACTCCAGTTTTTTAACTCCCAGTCGCTTGGGGTAAAAGAACTGGCGGAAAGATTGGATATTACACCTGGTGGCGTCACACGCATTGTCACCTCCCTGGAAGATAAAGGCCTGGTGGTTCGCAAAATTTCTCCGGAAGACCGACGAAGTGTGGATGTGTTTCTCACTGACAAGGGGAAAGAAATGGTCAAACAGATCTGGCAAACCTCACTGGAATTGCACCGTCGGATTTTAGAGCAAATTGAACCAACCTTTCGGGAGCCAGTGGTGGAAGCCATTTCCAAACTGATTGACGCCATCGATAAATGGATTGAAGTACACGAAAGTGAATTTGATTAACTTGCTGGAATAGGGGAATCATTGTATGGTGGAAAAAGCCGCATTCTCTCTGGAAAAACTCATTACGGTTGTTCTGGTAGCGGTGGTGCTGGTGCTGTTTTACATTGCCTGGACGCATGTGACCGATGCGGGAAATCTGGTGGTGATTGGCGGGATGGCACTGATTGTTTCCGCGCTATTTGTTCGTACCGGGAAGTTTCCCCGCATCACGCTGAAAAAGATTGCTTACAGCATCGCGTACATCGGCTACCTGTTTGTCGCCATTGTTAAGTCCAATCTGGATGTTGCCCGCCGGGTGATTCAACCGAAAATCCCCATCAATCCCGGCATTGTGGTGGTCAAAACACGTCTGAAATCGCCCATCGGCCGAATGATTCTGGCCAATTCCATTACGCTGACGCCAGGTACCCTTTCCGTGGACGTGAAAGGTGACCACTACTACATTCACTGGATTGATGTAACCGATATGGAAGAAGAAGGGGCAACAGAGAAAATCGTTGCAGGGTTCGAAAAATATCTGGAGGTCATCTTTGGCTGATTTACTGATTCACATCGCCAGCGTCATTGCCATGTTAGGGGTCATCGTCGCCAGCATTCGCTTTGTGCTGGGCCCCACCGCAGCGGACCGCACCGTGGCGCTGGACACGCTGACCATCATCTCCATTTCGCTGATTGTGTTCATCGCCCTGTACACCGGTCGGGTGATCTATCTGGACGTGGCACTGGTGTACGGCATTCTGAGCTTTTTAGGTGTGGTTGCAGTGGCACGTTATTTAGAAGGAGGGCTGTAATGGAAGCGATTCATCTCATCGGTGCGGTGCTGGCCCTCATCGGCTCTGTTTTTCTGTTTTTAGGTGCCCTGGGTGTGTTGCGCATGCCCGACCTGTACAACCGAATGCAGGCGGGAACCAAATCCACGACTCTGGGGAGCATCCTGACACTATTCGGTATCGGTCTGTACCACACGGAATGGTTCTGGCAGATGCTTATTCTGATTGCCTTTGCCGTCACCACCAATCCCATTTCTTCCCATTCTCTGGCACGGGCTGCCCACTGGGTGGGTATTCCCTTAACAGACAAAACGGTGGAAGATAAGCTGGCCGAGGCGGAACAGCAGGAACGGGAAGTCCGCAGAGAGGAGGTAGCGCCATGATGACGCTATTAGCTGTTTTGTTGGGCATTGCCATGATTGTGGCAGCATTGGTGGCTGTGCATCTGAAAAATCTTGCCGCGGCGGTGGTGGCAGCGGGGCTGGTTAGCCTGTTTGCCAGTGTGATGTACCTGCTGCTTGCTGCACCGGACGTCGCCATGACCGAAGCGGCCATCGGCGCCGGACTCTCCACAGTAATTTTTCTGTATGCGGTGAAAAAAACGCGCGGTCGGGAGGTGGAAGATGATTAAACGGGTCATTTCGCTGATCGTGGTGCTGTTGATGGGATACGTTCTGTATCAGCTATATGCGGACTGGCAACCCAATAGTGCATTAAGTGGTGTGGCACGGGACTATGTGCAGCGCGAACCGCAGGAACTGGGGGCGGTGAATGTGGTCACTGCCATTGTGGTGACCTATCGCGGACTGGATACATTGGGTGAGGTGAGTGTGCTGTTTCTGGCAGCCACCGGTGTGGCGGTGCTGCTGCGTCGTCGGGAGAAGAAACGGGCCCGGCGAGACTACCGCGCTGCCAGCGAAATTCTGACCACCGGTACCGCGTTGCTCACGCCGTTCATCGTCATGTTCGGGGCGTACATTTTTATTAACGGACATCTCTCCCCAGGCGGCGGGTTCCAGGGCGGTGCGGTGATTGCCTCCGCCGTACTGTTGCTCTTCCTGGCCTATCCGGATTACCGGTTGAAACACAACGTGCTGAATGCGCTGGAATCGGTCTCCGGTGCCGGATACGTACTGGTGGGAATTTTAGGCATCATCCTGGCCGGTGGATTTCTGGATAACCGCATTCTGCCGCTGGGTGAATACGGCAAGATTCTCAGCGCCGGCGCTATTCCTATTATTTACACGTTTATCGGACTCAAAGTGGGAACAGAACTGGCCGGAATACTGGAGAACCTGAAAGAGTAAGCCATTTAAGTCTTTAACCGCAGCGGTGCGAAACGGTAGGCAAAAGAGACAATTTTTTGTGTTTTAGCGGTGAAAAAGAGATTAAACCCTTTTTGTTATTTGAAACGAATAAAGGACGGAATAAATGCTTCTGGTAATTGGAATCGGTTTCATTTTAATGGTCATCGGCTTCTGGGGACTGGTGACCCGCCGGAATATGATTAAGATGGTCATCAGCATTGCCATTGCGGAAACCGGTCTGCAGCTGGTCATGATTGCCATCGGCTATATTAAAGGGGGCACCGCGCCCATCCTGGATGCCGCCGTTCCCCTTCAGCAGGCGGTACAGCGGGTGGTGGACCCGGTGCCGCAGGCGCTGGTACTCACCGCCATCGTCATCGGTGTGGCAGTCAATGCTTTGATGTTGACTTTCATTATTCGGTTGTTTCAACAAAAACAATCACTGGACATTAGCGATTACAGGGAACTGAAATGGTAAATCCGATTTACATTGTCGCGGCGGCACTGGGCGTTGCCTTCCTGCTGCCGTTGTTCGATCGTCTGGGCAAAACGGTGGTGAATGTAATTTTTCTTAGCACCACCCTGTTTCTCACTTTCGTTTCCGCCCAATGGCTGGTAGCATTTACCTCCCACAACATTCAAGCGGTACAAATATTCACCGCCGGGGTAAAACCACCTCTTTCCATTAACCTGCAGATGGGTCTCCAGGAAGCACTCTTCCTGACCGGCATCAACCTGCTGGCGCTGGTCGGTGCTCTGTACCTGATCCGCACTCTGAACGGCATCGGAATTCGTTCGCAGGTTCTCTTTCTGCTTTTCACTCTGGGTATGAACGGCCTGGTGATGACCCGCGACATCTTTAACCTGTTTGTGTTCATGGAAATCACCTCCATTGCGGGATACGCCCTGATTGGCATGGACTTGCGACTGAATGCCCTTTCCGCGGGATTCAAATACATGATTGCAGGCAGCATTGCCTCTATTTTTCTGCTGTTAGGGATCATCTTTCTGTACAGCGTCAGCGGTACCCTGAACATCGACGGGATGTTGCACAGCGCTGTCCTGAAAACCGGTGCTCCGCTCATTGGTGTGGCGTTATTTATGCTGCTGTTTTCCTTTTTCATTGAGATGAAGCAATTCCCGGCCAACGGCTGGGCACTGGATGTGTATCAGGGCGCGCATCCCGGTATTGCTGCCATGATCTCTGCCGGCAGTTCGGGTGCCATTTTCTTTGCCTTATCGAAAATTTTACCCCTGGGTGGTACCACCTGGTTTTTAATTGCTGCCGGTGCGGGAATGACCACCTTTGTGGTAAGCAACCTGATGGGCCTGAAGCAGCAACATACCACCCGCATGTTAGGTTACTCCTCCGTGGGACAGATGGGCTTGCTGCTGGCCACGCTTGGACTTGGGTTCTATCTGGAAAATTCCGGTTTGAATCAGTTCCGTTTCATCATTGCGGCACTGTTTTTCAACCATTTTTTTGCCAAAGCGGGCCTTTACTGGCTGGCCGGGGTGGTTGGTCGGGATTCCATAAAAGAATGGGGTGTGCTGCGTGGTAAAATGCTGTACCAGTTTTTAATGGGACTGTTTGTGCTCAGCTTGCTGGCTTTTCCGCCGTTTGCAGGTTTCTGGGGAAAATGGAGCCTGGTGATGGCGCTGGCGGAACACGGCATGTTTGGCTGGATTGCAGTGTTGTTAATCGGTTCTTTGCTGGAAGCGGTTTACCTGTTACGCTGGTTTGGTTACGCCATTCGCGGTGAGGCAGAATCGACGGAGTTGGCGGAACGCGCTCCCGAACGCAGTCTGGTGCTGGGAGTATTTGCCGTGCTGGCGCTGGTTGCCGGGTATCTGGCTTCCCGTCCGCTGATGCCGCACAGCACGTTGTTTTTCCTGCCGTTTCTGGCGGCTGCGGTGCTGTTTGTTCTGGACTGGCTCCCCGCCCGGCTGAAAGGTGCACTGACGATTCTAATAGTTGCCCTGTATGCTGCCCGGATTCTTCCGGAATTGCAGGGATTTGCCTACTATTTTAACATTATCTTTCTGGGAGGTGGGTCGGTGCTGCTGATTGCCACCCTGCACCGTACCGACCGCTCTGTTGGTTTTTATCCGTTGATGGTGCTGATGCTTGGCGCCCTGTCCAATCTGGTGTTAGCTACCAACCTGCTGCAATTCTTCTTCGCCTGGGAACTGATGACAGTTGCTTCCTACCTGTTAATTATTCGGGGGAAGCGGGCGCAAACCGCAGCACTGAGCTATGTGCTGTTCAGCCTGGGTGGCGCTTACGCTCTGCTCACCGGCTTTGCTCTGGCACACGCTTCGCAACCGGTGGGAATGGGGATGGAAATCCTGCGCAATGTGGGCGACCTGGCTCCGGCAGTGTACATTCTCATTTCCTTGGGATTTCTGGCTAAAGTGGCAGCTATCGGCTTGCACATCTGGGCACCGGGCGCCTACGGCGAAGCAGAAGACGATGTGACTCCGATGATTTCCGGCATTCTCTCCAAAGCGGGCATTCTGGGATTCGTGGTGCTGTTCGTGTACATGGGAATTCCTTCCCTGGGTACCATCTCATTAAACACCATTCTGGGCTGGATTGGTGTGCTGACGGCTCTGTTTGCTACCCTGTTTGCCATCTTTCAGGAGGATGCCAAAAAGCTGCTGGCTTATTCCAGTGTGGGACAGGTGGGCTACATTGTGCTGGGACTGGCAGCGATGAGTCACCTGGGCTGGGCGGCAGCATTGTGGCACACCCTGAACCACATGCTTTTCAAAGGTTTGCTTTTTTTGGCGGTGGCGGGGGTGATTTACCGCACCGGCACACGCAACATGTATGAGATGGGTGGTCTGATAAAACGAATGCCTCTTTCCTTCGTCAGCGTGATGATGGGCATCATCGCCCTTTCCGGGGTACCGCCCCTCACCGGTTTTGGTGGCAAGTGGCTGCTTTACGAAGCACTGATTGAGAAAGGCTGGTATCTGCAAACCGGGGTGGCGTTTTTCGCCAGCACAGTGGCGTTTCTGTACTGCTATCGGCTGATTCATGCCATCTTCCTGGGCGTACCCAAACCGAAATATTTGCACATCAAAGAAGCACCGGCCTGGTTTCTGGTGCCCCAGTATATCCTCATTGCGTTCATCATGATTTACTCCATCCGCCCGGATAAGCTGTTGAAACCGATTTCCGCCATCATTGCACCGGTGTTTGCTCCCACCCTGCGCTGGGACAATCTGACGGTGTACAACGGTCTGGGTTACTGGGATGGCACCATGACCATGATTGTAATCGGCGCCATCTTTGTTGTGTTACTGATTTACATGATGTTCATCGTGCCGAAGCCGCAAAAGGTGAAACCGTTTAACATTGTGTACGCTGCGGAAAAACCGGAGCGTCCGGAAACCACCCATTACGCCTGGCAGTTTTTCACTCCCTACACCCGCGCCATGGCGCCCATTCTCAAACCGCTGGTCAAACGCTTCTGGGCAACGGTTAGCGAATGGACACATACCAGCGCAGCGGTAGTCCGGCAAATCTACACCGGAAATGGGCAAACCTACGCGCTGTTTATTTTCATCACCGCATTGATCCTATACTTTGTGTCAACAGGAGTGCACTAATGGAAGAGATCCTCATAAAAATCGGATATGCCCTGGCGTCCCTGTTCCTCATATTCAACTACGGCATGCTGCTGATTGGTGTAACCATGAAGATAGTCGCTAAAGCGCACGGCCGCATCGGGCCACCGTTTTACCAGCCGTATATCAATCTGGCGAAAAGCCTCTCCATGCGGACGGCCATTTCCCACGGCATCATGTATTACCTGGGACCGGTGTTTCGCATCTCCGGCGGGGTGGGACTCTATCTGTTCATTCCGGCCGTGTACGGGTCGGTGTGGCTGCGTAATTTCAGCTTCAGCGGCGATTTGATTCTGGTCATGTACTTCATCTTCTTCGGGATGCTGGGCATGGCGCTGGGAGCCGGGGAGAGCGGGCATCCCTACTCAGCGATGGGTATCATGCGTGGGCTGTCGCAGGTCACCGCTTCGGAAGTGCCGTTTGCTCTGGCGGTGATTGCCCTGGCGGCGCAGCACCATACTCTGTCCATTGCAGACATTGTTGCCGCTCAGCAGGGGGGCATCGCCCACTGGAACATGGTGACCAACCCCATTGCCACCATTGCGGGAATGCTGGCTTACCTGGGTATGATGATGCACTCCCCGTTCAATGTGCACATGGCACCGCAGGAAATTCCCATCGGGCCGCCCACGGAATACAACAGCAGCTTCCTGGCCATGCTGCAGGCTAACCGACCATTTTTTGCTTCCGCCAAACTGGTGCTGTTCATGAATCTGTTCTTCGGCGGTGCCACTTCCATTCCGGAGATGGTGGTGAAAACCTTTCTCATCTGGATGGTGTGCGTATTCGTGGAAGTGGGCTTTCCCCGCTTCCGGGTGGAACAGTCGGTGCGCTTCTTCCTGAAAGTCCCGACAATTATCGGCATCATCGCCGTGCTGATGTACTCATTTTAATTCTTTGTCAGGAAGGAAAAGAATTTTTAGACAGGATAAACGGGCAAAAAAATTTACGGACAGGATGAACAGGAATTGATTTTAAAGATGAAAACTTTTTGATTGCGGAGAACTCTAAAGCTTTGATTTCAAAAATGGGGGACAAGGGATAAAAGAGAATTTTAGACAGGATGAACAGGATGAAACAGGATTGATTTTAAAAATAAAGATTTTTTGATTTAGTTAAATTCTAAAATCTTGATTTCTAAAATAAAATACATGAATAAAAAAAATAGCAAGGGTTAAATCGAGTCAAAAATTTAAACAATCCCGAAAATCCTGTTAATCCTGTCAAAAAAAAGAATTTCAGACAGGATGAACAGGATGAGACAGGATTAAAATACAAGTTCAAAAATTCTGGGGTTTAAAAATAAAATCTTGGACTTAAGACAAAGAGAAAGGAATAAAAAGAAAGCATAATTAAAAATGAATCAAAATTCTAAATTAATCAATCATCCTGATAATCCTGTCAATCCTGTCAAAAGAATTTTGGACAGGATATACAGGATGAGACAGGATTGGTTTTAGAGATGAAGACTTCTTGATTTGGAGAATTCTAAAACTTTGATCCTAAAATAGGAGACAAAGATTAAAGAAAGAATAATGGTTGAATTGAATTAAAATTTTAAATCATCCTGAAAATCCT
Source organism: uncultured Calditrichaceae bacterium (assembly GCA_964495805.1). Taxonomy (GTDB): domain Bacteria; phylum Calditrichota; class Calditrichia; order RBG-13-44-9; family RBG-13-44-9; genus JALXCH01. The sequence goes on along the minus strand of CAZBWV010000038.1, from coordinate 1,284 downwards.
GTTAATCCTGTCAAAAAAAGAATTTTCGGACAGGATATACAGGATAAGACAGGATAAAATTTAAAGAAAAAGATTTTTTATAATGAGTATTCCTAAGGCTTTGATTTTAAAAATGGGAGACAAAACCTAAAAAAAGAATTTGGGCTAAAGTGAGTTAAATTTTAAATCGTCCTAAAAATCTTGTTAATCCTGTCCAAAAAGAATTTCAGGCAGGGTTTTAAGGTCCAATAGATTATGGTTTAAAAAAAGAATTTGTTAGTGAATCTTGTGAGATAAAATTAAAACTTTACGAGATTCAATGTTACAGTACCAGGAGCTAACGGAGAAAATCATTGGATGTGCTTATACGGTTTATAATAAAATGGGATTTGGTTTTTTAGAATCGGTTTATGAAAAGTGTATGATGATTGAACTACAAAAAATAGGCCTTAATGCAGAAGCGCAAAAACCTGTTATCGTGTATTATGAGGATCAAATTGTAGGAGAATTTATTACGGACATTCTGGTGGAAGATAAAATCATTGTTGAACTAAAATCAGTTAGCAAGCTTACAATTGCTCATGAAATACAGTTGGTCAATTATCTTACTGCAACAAAGAAGGACGTAGGTCTTCTCATTAATTTCGGCGAGAAAAAAGTGGAGGTAAAACGAAAAGTAAGAGTTCTAAATCAAAAAAATAAATCTACAAAAGTTCAGGATTTCTAAAGCCAAAAAAAGAATTTTGGACAGGATGAACAGGATAAGACAGGATAAAATTTAAAGATAAAGATTTTTTGTGAGGGGTATTTTAAAGCTTTGATTTCAAAAATGGGAGACAAAGAATTAAAAAAGAATTTTGATTAAATCGAGTCAAAAATTTGAACAATCCCGAAAATCCTGTTAATCTTGTCAAAAAAAAGAATTTCAGACAGGATGAACAGGATGAAACAGGATTAAGATATAAATTCAAAAATTTTAGAGTTTAGAAATAAGATTTGGAATTCAAAACAAAGAGACAGGGGATTAGAAAAAAGGCACAATTAAAATGAATCAAAATTCTGAATTCGTCAATCATCCTGATAATCCTGTCAATCCTGTCAAAAAAAGAATTTCAGACAGGATGGACAGGATGAGAGAGGATTAAAATACAAATTCAAAAATTCTGGGGTTTAAAAAATTTTGGATTTAAGACAAGAAAACAGGAGTTAAAAATCTCAATAAAAAATGAGCCAAAATCAAAAATCATTGAATCATCCAGGAAATCTTGTTCATCCTGTCAAAAAACAAAAACAAGAAACAAGGAA
>CAZBWV010000037.1:0-100934 GCA_964495805.1 uncultured Calditrichaceae bacterium | reverse complement strand
ACCTGCGCTTCCATATATGCTTTTAATGTTTCGGAGTGGCGGAAGAATTCCTTCAAACTCATCTCCCGCAAAAAGTTCAATCCGTGGGTAGCCCGCAGGCGAGGATGTTCATTCTCGTAAAAATATTGCCGTCCCAGGCATGTTTTCAGGGTTAAATACTGTTCGGCCATAATTTTCTGCGCCAGACGGCTGAATGGTCCGTCCAGTTCGTAACTGGGGAAAGAAGCATCCCGCTGGGAACCGTAGCAGTTTAAAAACGCATTTTCCATAATTGCCATGGAATTCAGCGAAACCGGTACAAAGATATTCGCTTCGGAAGGATGAAAGCGGTACCATACGTTCCGATAACCCCAGATGCGCAGTTTTGCATCAGGGAATTCTTTTACATACAGTTTTACCGCCTCGGTAATTGCTTGCAATACTTTGTAATGGGTATCCGGACCACTCCCTTCGGGGTCCAGCGCAACGGTGATGATGGTGGGTCGGATTTGTTTAATTAATTCATAGATCGGCTGAATATCCCGTTCTTTCCTGGGGATTTCGGTGAACACATCCCCGGTGTAAAATCCCAGTCGCAGATGATGTACGGAACTGCTGTTAAACCCAAAATATGCCCAGATAAGGTCTTCTTCCCACTCACGAATCATCCCTTTAAGCTGTTGAATGTAAGGCAGGTCTTTTTTCCCCGGATACTGAGTCTGGAAATAATTCATCAATTCCCGGATGCGGTCTTTCAGATTAGGAATATTGTTTTCTTCGAAAATGGTGATTAAAATTCGCAGCAATCGGCGGGCTTCGGCTTCATTTTTCATGCTGCGGCTGTGCGCCGAAATGCCATCCAGGTACTGATACACATCGCGATTGTACGCCAGCTGGTTACGGGGATTAAAGTAATCCTCTTCCATCAGTTCCTGAAATTCCCGGGAATCGATAAAGCGCATCAAGTTCTCCAGCAATTTCAAGCAGTAATGATTGGTTACTGCGGTAAATCCGCTGGTTAAGATGGCAAAATGGTGAATATTTTTGGGCGTGCGCACCAGATGGTACACATAAGGCAAATAGCCCAGCATGATATCATCGTGATGTGGTCCGGTATGCAGGAATACTTCACCTTCCACCGGTGCCAGACCCCGCTGGATTTTTTTATGCAGATCAGCTTCCACGGCCTTCACAATTTCGGGTACCGGTTTGTCGTATCGTTCCAGCGCCAGACGAATCCGAACATCCTGCTGAACCTCCTCTTCGGTGATTTGGTTGAGCTGCTTCCCATGTTGATGGGCATAATCCACAAACAGTTTTTCGATTTCCGGCAATGTTAGCTTTTTCTTCCGCTTTAACTCCTCACACTGACGTGCTTCCAGAAGCTTTGCTGCTCCCCGGGTAATAAAAAAGCGCGATGCATCTAAATCCTGCAAAATAGTTGCCGGATACAGAATGCTTTTTTCCCTTTGAATCGCATCAGCCACCACCCGCGCTTTGGCTTCTCCGGCAGCAATGACAATGGCCGTGGCGGTGGGATTGTACACAATGGTACTGAGCCCGATTGTGATTACATGGCGATTTCGTGCCACCTCAATTCCACCCAGGTCGGTAGCAGCAGCGGCTTGTGTTTCGTAATTGGTGGGGGTTAACCGGGTAGTGGAATACAAATCGGATCCCTGCACATTGAAAGCAATGTGTCCGTCCGGCCCGATGCCGCCCAGGAAGAAACCAATCCCCCCCATCTCGCGAATACGGGTTTCGTAACGATTGCAAAACTCATCCACTGCCTGAATAACCGATTTCTGCAACCGTTCCTGACGCGTTTTCGGCTGCCGAAAACGCAGAGACAGATCCACCTTGTAATCCGGGAACACATCCCGCATGGTTTTTCCTTCGGGAATACCCACCCGGGAGGGGTCAATGAGCAAGGCATTCTCTCTGGGAATTCCAAATCCCTTTAAATAGAACCGATTCACATAATAATAAAAACTGTTATGCTGCTGGGGTTCAATGGGATAAAATTCATCTATTTGAACGAAAGTTAACCCTTCCATGGAAGGGGGATTTTTTTGTTCAATGCCCCAGCGCGCCAATTCTTTGCGGACATGCGTTTTTTCCCAGTTCTGCAGGTAATACATTACCCATTTGATAAAATATTCCGGGGTTTTACCGGTGGGCAAAGAAATCACGCCATCGGGGTTTTTCAGGACCCATTCCAAAAAACGCAGAGCGGTAAGTTTACCCAGCAGGGGGAAATTCTCCACCACAATCACCCCAATTTTTTCCGTGGGGGAATACAACAGTTCAAACGGGGAATTTTCCAGCGCCACCTGTTCCACTGTGGTACTGGCATCGTACTTTCGCAAGGTAATTCGTGACTGTTCGCTGCTCATGATTCTGTCTTTCTCTGTTTCATTCATCTAAAATTGGGGTAAATGTAGCAAATGGAACGAAAAGTTGCAATTTTTAATTTCAATGGTTTCTGAAGCGGTGCTTTCTCTCACACCACACAAATCTGTCCATAGGCATTAAAATTTCCCTTCCTTTACTTTTCGCACCCCCAAAATCCACCCCCTTACCTCCCCCATTTTTGTCTTTTGTCTTTTGTCTTTTGTCTTAATTTACCATTTCCATTTTTCTCCCCGAAAAACCCGGTGTATATTCTGCAAAATAATCGGGGTACTCCATGATTCACACACTGCAAAATGTGCTCAATCGGTTGTTTTCATCGGATTCATCCACATCAATTTTTGAACCGGAGCAGCAATTTCGGGCATCCACTGCCGAGGCAGAACTACCTGTGAGCTTAAACGCAGCATTTTTAATTGCATTGCAGGGGAAATATCATCCCGATTCGGCTCGTGCCCGCCAGTTGCTGGACAACCACCGCAACCATCCGGAATGGGGAGAACAGGCGCAATTTTACCTGCGCGGAATTGCTGAAATGGAATGGGAAATTCACCAGCTTCAACAACGAGATGCCGCCCGCATCCGGCGGTTAAAAGAATTAGCCCGATTTTTAGAGGACCCGGCCACTACTGTGGAATCACCGGAATTCCGCGAAAAAGTGTGGAGCTTTTTCTTTCCGGAAGCGTGTGGCATTCTGGCAAACCGGAAACTTGCCGAGGAACAACTGCGGCGTCAGCGAACAGTAAGCATTGCTACTCACAATACTGAACCAATCCGACACCCTGCGCGGGAAATTTTGTTTACTGCGAACGTATTGCTTACCGTTCCGGTACAAGATTCGGATGCATTGCCTCTTGCGCAGGAACTGCGCCAGCAACTCCGCGCTGTGATGCAGGAATCCCAGCTTTACTGGTACGATCATCCCATCCCTCTGGGCATTCCGCCGGAAAATAACGAAGTGATTTACGGGTTACGCGCACTGGACCAGGCCATGGAATTTGAGAAAAAGCGGGGCAATTTTACTACCGGAGAAAAACTGGTCTGTCTGCTTTCCGTTTCGGTGACTCACCAGGGGCTCCATGCCATTGCTACTGAGTACTTGAAGGAAGAATTCCGCAAGGCAGGCGGATTTCCCAATCTTCAGGTCTTTCTGTTTTCTGAGAACGAAACCCGGGCATTGCTGCAGGAAGTGTTACTTCCCGCTATCAAACACTATATACCGGAAGCGGATGCCAGCCCCCTGGAAACAATTTTCGGGGTGGATGGCGAATACGGACGACATTTCAGTTTTTTGAAAGCCATTGCTGCCCTGTGGCAGGTTTTTATAGATCCCCATGTGCGGGCAACGTTTAAGATTGATCTGGACCAGGTTTTCGACCAGCAAGCGCTGGTAAAGGAAACCGGTAAAAGTGCACTGGAGCACCTGACCACTTCCCTGTGGGGAGCTACCGGATACGATGCGGACGGACATCCCGTCCATCTGGGAATGGTTGCCGGAGCATTAGTAAACGAACAGGACATCCGGCATTCGTTGTTCACCCCGGATGTGCCCTATCCTGAAGAGGACCTATCGCCAGATCAGTACATTTTTTTCAGTGCCCTTCCCCAGGCGGTTTCCACACGCGCAGAGATGATGACCCGTTACGAATCATCCGATCTGGACGGAAAAACACGTTGCCTGCAACGCATTCACGTCACCGGGGGAACCACCGGAATTCTCATTTCCGCCTTACGACATTTTCGGCCATTTACCCCTACATTCATCGGCCGGGCGGAAGACCAGGCCTATATCCTTTCTGTGATTCATCGTCCGGGTAACCGGCTGGCTTATCTACACCAGGCGGGACTCATCATGCGGCACGACAAAGAAGCCTTTGCCGGAGAAGCCATACGCGCAGCAGCCATCGGTAAGCAAATCGGCGACTACATCCGTATCCTTTATTTCTCTGAGTACGCCCGAACACTTTCATCGGATATTGAGCAAATCAAACATCTGGTGGACCCGTTTACCGGTTGTTTCATTACTCCCATTTCCCGAACGGTGGTATTCCTCCGGTTTGCATTAACGGTGGCGAATTATTTCGCGCGGGGAGAACAGGCAAATGGTAAAGAATTTTTAAAACAGGGCGTCCGGCGAATCAACAAAGCACTGGATTTTACTCAGGGTAGCCCCGGTGCCCTGACCAGGCAATACCTCACCGAACAGAAAGGATGGGAGCTGTACTACCGGGTCCTGGACATCCTGGAAGCCAGGCTCCGCACAAACGATTCTTTTGCCAGACGCTTTCAGCAAAATGCGCAGCGTATTATCCGCCAGAGTCGGATTTCAGAAACTGGTTAAAAGCCTGCGGAATGCCGCTTCTACTTTGAATTGCCCATTTCCGGGGTTTACACCGGCTTTTTCAGGAAAACGGTCGCCAGAATACCGGTCATTCCCGCCACCACAAACGTCATAATGCGCGCAGTGATTACCTGTTCCATCCCACTGCTGATCCAGACAATGGTAAACACCATACCGACAACAATGGTGGTAAGTACCGCACGGCCATGGTAACGCTTCCAGAACAGAGTGAATAAAATAACGATGGAGAACGTCCCTCCAATTCCCGCCCAAACATAGCCAACCAGAGTATAGATAAGGTTGGAGGGGGAAACATAGGCAATCATTAAAGCAATGGCTGCCAGTGCTGCGGTAACGATGCGTGAACGAATTAATGCACGTTTTTCATTTTCACCGCTATTTTTGAGCAAATTCTCGGACAATTCTGTGGAGGAGAGAATGAGCAGCGAATCGGCGGTGGAAATCATTGCCGCAATGGCACCGGTAATGAGCACCGCGGCAATGGCAGGCGGGAACAGTTCCAGCATCACCCGGGGCATGACATACTCCGGATCGCTCAGCCCTTCCGGGCCAAACAGTGCCAGACCAATCCAGCCAATGGAAAGCGCCCCGATGTAGGCAATTACCGTCCACGCAATGCCGATGTTCCGGCCAATTTTTGCCTGATGTTCATCTTTTATAGCCATAAAGCGCATGCTAAGCTGTGGCTGTCCGCCCAGATATCCGAAAAACCAGGAAAGGCCGCCCATGATGGTGACTCCCAGTGCAAATCCACTGGCAGCACCGGTGAGTGAAGCATATCCCGGACCTGCCGCATGGAGCGCTTCGGGAATGGAATGGGCAAACACATCAGGACGATGAACCAGCGTGACAATTCCCACAATGGGACCCAGCACCAGTGTGGTAATCATTACCAGCGCCTGCACCACGTCTGTGTACACCACGCTGCGGAAACCGCCGTAGATGGTGTAAGGTACAATCACCGCCGCCGTAATTAGCATCCCGATCCGGGGATTCAGGCCAAACATGGTGTACAGGGTTTTCCCGCCACCCAGGAACTGGGCACCCACATAAAAGAAGAAGAAAAACACGATGGTTAAACTTCCCACGGTGCGAATCCATTTTTCCGTTTCGCCATGTTTTCGGGCAATATATTCGGTAAAGGTTTTCACCCGATAGCGTTCTGCCTCGTCCCGCAAGCGCCAGGCAATTGCTGCCCAGGCGGTAATGATGCCCACCACACATCCCACCGCCGTCCAGATGCCCATCAGTCCGGAGGCATAGGCAAAGCCAGGTAGCCCTAACAACGCCCAGGAGGATTCGCCCGTGGCGCGTTCGGAAAGGGCAGCTGCCCATCCCGGCAAATTTCGCCCGGCAATGGCATAATCCGCATCGGTTTTAACTTTGCGCCCCTGATACAATCCCCAGAGAATCAACAAGATCAGGTAGGCAAACATCACTAACATAATCTGGGTCTGATATTCCATTCCTGTGGCCTCCTCACAATGATTTCGCTTACCCTGCAAATAAAATTTTAAAAGAATTGGCCAAAAAAATCAAAATGAATTTGAAAAAAGAGAGCGTTTCGGAATTACATCGTTACTCACAGCGTATGCATTCCATGCAATGGCTCAAAAAAAGGAGCATTCTACTCCCGGATCAGGGGGTAAAAACGGGAACCCTTGCATTAAAAGGCGGGCGAAAACCTGCTCCTGATCAGGAGGTTATCAGATGGAATGATAGCAGGTTCTGGTTACTACTGGTAAGATGCATGCCGGACGATTGATGGAATTATTGAAAATATCGTTACGGATATTGCGCCATCGAAGTTTTTTCGGCAATCAATCAAAAAAACCCCGTCATCCGGGCTGGCGGGGTTTTCTTTTTAAAATCTTATTTTACTCGTGAGGGAATATGTGCGGGAATAGTTCCGATTTGTCGGGTAAATCGGCTTTTACCGGGTCGGACACCCGGCGCTTTTCGGGAGGAACCGGGAACCTGGCTGTATTTATCGTAATTGGGGATGAAATACCGATTGTGGTCGATGGCATCGACTCCACCGTCCAGATTGTAATCCCCGAAATCAGAATACTCGTACGGTTCTCCGTTCTGGAGCGACCAGATATCATCATAATCCAGATCGTCCACCCAGCCATCGGAATTGCCATCGCCGGCAATCATTCCGTAGCGATCATTTCCCAATGCCACCATCGGATCATCATCTTCGCTGTAAGCCTTGCTCTGGGCATCGGTAAAATCGTACAAATTGCTGTTTTCCGCATCCAGAGTAATGGCGCTGGCAGTCATTACAGAAAGGTGATTGCGATGATAAACTACCACATAGTAATCCCCCGGTGCAGCTTCGGAAAAGCGCACCTGGCTATGGCCATCCACATCCACCACGTGTCCGTGTTTGGTTAGCAAAGCCGCCCGACGCCCGGATGTCTGTTCGGGATCCGGATTGGAACGCAGTTCCAATAAAACCCAGTCCACGATACTATCCGGGAAGCTGGTAACGCTCTCCGTTCCGGGATAATTCCAGGGATCATCATCAAACGGCTGGGAGGTGGGAAGCAGGTTTAGCCGAACCAGATCGGTGCGCATGGTATCGCCAGAGGTAGAATACGCCCCCTGCAAAAATACTCGAATGTTCGCTAACGCGCGGGGAGAGAGCGTACCGCCGGAGGCATAAATCTCCCCGTTTTCCCGGTCGCCACTGTTCCCGTGCCAGGCAGCAAAGTCGTCGTTTACCACCGGTGCAAAATCGTCGAAATTGTTATCGGTTAACTGCAACACATTTCCGTTTCGGTACAGAAAAATCTCCCAGTCTTCCCCGTCGTATCCCTGCCAGACCACCAATCCACCGGAGGAAATCTGCGGATATTGATTGTCCAGATTATTGTCGCTAATGGTCATCAGATTGCTGCCATCATATTTAGCTCGAAATATTTTCCAGCTCACACCGTCATGCCCCATCCACACAACATAACCGGAATCGTTAATCTGCGGATACCAATCTTCGTACACGCCGGTAGAAATTACCACTTCTGCTCGGGAACCGGGATTGTAAGCGTGCACCTGAGCATCGGTGTTGCTATGCCAGGTATGCCATACAATCACATCGTTGTTATTCATGCGCGGGAATTCGTCGGTATAATCGTTGTTACTAATTTGTTGAAGCCCAGTACCATTTTGCTGCGCCCGGAAAATTTCGAAATCGTTGCCATCGTAGCCCATCCAGGTAATGGTTCCGTTATCGTTGATGTCCGGCCACACATCATCCAGCGGATAACCTCCACCCGCATCGTTGTTGGTAATTTGCACCATATCTCCCCCGTCGCTATTGGCGGAGTAAATTTCGTAATCGTGCTCATCAAACGAATCCCATACAATTCGCCCGTGATTATTGATGTCCGGATGCCAATCATTCTGATCGTTGTTGGTAATCTGCGTCAGTTCCGTGCCATCGTCGTTGGCGGTAAAGATTTCATAATCCAGTCCATCGAATGCCTGCCATACAACCTGTCCGATGTTATTGATGCGGGGATACTCATCGTCGATATCGTTAAAGGTAATCTGGGTAAAATTGCTTCCGTCCCGGTCGATGGCGTAAATTTCGTAATCGTGCCCGTCAAATCCGTGCCACACGACCCGACCACTATCGTTAATCTGAGGTCGCCAATTTCCATCGTTCGTCGCGGTGAGGGTGACCACTCCGCCGCCATACAGAGTGGTGCTGTAAGAGCCGGGAGCACGGGTACTCCCACTCTCGTCATATTCATTAAAATCCGCCAGATAGGGCCACCAATTATTCAACCGCTCCATACCGTACTCGGTGGTTGTTCCCGCCACATGGGGCATGTGTTTGAACCACCATTTATGAAAGGAACCCATATCGCAGTTCCACTCGCTGCAATTCACCAATTTTTTGGTACCGGTCAGGTTGGGATAGTTGTACAGCCAGTCGTCACAGGTACTCCACACATCGGTGCTGTTGGCATAATCGTAATCGCTCTGACTATTGGGGGCATAGTGCACATTTCCGCAGGCTGCGCCACCCGGCCAGTTTTTATCGATTAGTGTAAAACGATTCCAGGCGTGGGTGGAATCGTTGCTCCAGCTGCCATACACATGGGTTAAAATGGATTCGGAACGGTGGCCGTAGTCATGTAACATTTCCGGTACGCCGCGCTCGTAATTGAACCCCATCAATACAAAAATGCGCGACGATGCCACCTGTTGCATTTCCGGAGCGTTGCACCAGTAGCCACCTTTGCCCGCCATCCGGGACTCATAATAACCAAAGTAAGGACCTCCAAAAATCCAGAATTCCTGGATCTCTCCAAAATCTACCTTCCGGGCCAGGTCATAATCCCGAACAATGGCATGATAATCCACTCCATCGGGACTGTGCCAGGAGTTGTTCGCCCGGGCGTATAGGTAGGAGCCCGGGGTATTTTCGTCCTCACGGGTGTAACGGAATCCATCCTCCTTTACCGGAAAGTAATTCGCGTGGATGGTTCGCACCCGATCCCACACCAGCAAATTGTGACTGGATTCCTCCATATCCGCCTCGTAACCGTTAGCCAGAGTGTCCGGATTATTCCAGTTGCACACCTGGTGGATTCGTTGATTCGCGTGGGAAGGAATGGTAGGATCAAAATTAATCATCTCGATTCGCTGGTAGATGTCGTAAGGATCGGAATTGGGCGGTAAATCATTCACCACCAAACGTGTGGCTTTTGCCTGTCCTTCCCGCTCGTAAGCATACACACGTCGGTGTTCTCCGTAGTTTCCTGCATTGGTCACCAGAATGACCAGAGAATTCCCGGCGCTCCAGCCCGGTCTTCCCACAATTTCCTTGATGATGGGGGTAATATCCGGCGAACGGCGGGTGGTGTTCCACTGCCACACATCGTCCGGAGTAATGTCCCATTCCACATAGGCCGATGTTAACGGACGGTCGGATGGCTTGCTCACATCGGAAAACGTCTGCGCATCATCGCTGGCTTCGCCATAAATGCGGACGGTGATGTGATTGTCGTACGTGCCATCCACAGTAAATTCCAGATATGCATTGACAATCTCATCCGGGCTGGAGTAAGGAATATTCTGGAAGCGGAACCCACCCACCATGTCGTTGCCATTCTGGCATTGCCCAAAGTAAATTTCGTTGTACCAGGTGGCATACCCGCAACCACCTGCCTCCCAGCCCGCATCATCGCTTCCCTGCTGAAGATAGCGCACCAGCATACTTTGAGTAAACCCCTGTACAGGCAACATAAGCCCGATGACAACAACCAGCACTCCCAATCCCATCCACCACCTTGTTTTTCCGGAACGGTGCATCATACGGACATCTCCTCCTTCAAATATAAGGTTCTCAATTTCCTTACAGAATTCCCGGAAAAAGTTACTTTCCTCACCGGGAGGGGGAAAAAGCATTCCAATGAAAGGGAAAAATGGTTTGGTAGAACAAGCTTTCTGGAACAATCCAATTTCTTTAAAGATAATACATACTTTTCGGTTAAATCAACCGGTTATATAAGCAATCGGGTGGAAAACCAGGCGATTTCGCTTCCGGACTTTTTTCCCCGGAAGATCGTACCGGTGAATTACTTATCGGCAACCCTTACGATTACCACTCCGTTTATTTTTCCGTCAATACAGGCTGGTTCCCATAAAGTAAAAATAGGTGCTCACAATGATTGCCGAAAACAGAATCACCGCCATTCCTATGCGCACCATGGTTTGAATCCGGATGTATCGGGAGCCAAACACAATGGCGTTAGGAGGAGTAGCTACGGGTAACATAAACGCACAGGAAGCGGCAACCGTAGCCGGTACCATAATTATCATCGGATGCACGCCCATGTCGATAGAAGCAGCAGCCAGTATGGGTAAGATGGTTGTTGCCACCGCCGTGTTGGAGGTAAATTCAGTTAACAGGGCTACCGCCAGGGCTAACAGAAACAACATTCCCCACACCGGCAGGTGCGCCAGAAACTGCAACTGATGTCCCACATAAGCTCCCAGACCGGTTTTCTGAATCCCGTCTGCCAGGGCAAATCCGCCTCCAAAAAGCAGCAGAATATCCCAGGGTAACTGGAGAATCTGCTTCCAGTTCAGCAGAGTTTCTCGCTTTCCTTCTCCGGGAAAAATAAAATACAGAATAGCCATTCCCACGGCAATGGTGCTGTCCTGGATTTTCCCCTGCATGCCCAGCCAGTGCGGCCAGCCGGGAATGGTTACAAATCCCAGCTTCAGATCCGCCCGAAAAATCCACAACAGGGCGGTGACCAAAAACAGTATGAGCACACGCTTTTGCGCCCCGCTCATGCGCCCCAGCTTTCGATATTCCCGCACGAAATATTCCCGGTCGGACATTGCCGGCAAATCGCTCTTCCGAAGCACTACCCGGGTTAAATACAACCAGATGACCAGAAATAACAGGATAGACAGGGGCAGTGCCATTATCATCCACCGCACAAAGGTAATCTCCGGATAATCCGGAAAATATTTGGAATAGACACCGGAAAGCACCAGGTTGGGTGGCGTGCCGATGAGGGTGGCGATTCCCCCCACGCTGGCGCTATAGGCAATTCCCAGCAGCAACACCGTTCCAAACATGGAGCGGGAAGGTTGATTTTCTTTTCCCTCACCCTGAATCTGTTTAATCACAGCCAGGGCAATGGGCAACATCATGATGGTGGTTGCAGTATTGCTAATCCACATGGAGAGCGCTGCGGTGGAAAACATAAAGCTGAGGATGATCCGGCGCGGATTGTTTCCGATCAGGCTAATGGTTTTCAGGGCAAAGCGGCGGTGCAGTTCCCACTCCTGCAAAGCAATGGCAATAATAAACCCGCCCAGAAACAAAAACACCAGATGGTGTCCGTAATTAGGCGAAACCTGTCCCGTTTTCATAATGCCTAACACCGGATACAGGGCTAAGGGAAGCAAGGCGGTGACAAATAGCGGAACCGCTTCGGTCATCCACCAGATGCCCATCAATGTAGCCAGTGCCAGCATGTTCACCTGCACCGGAGTCAACCCGCTAAACAGATTTCCCCGCCAGAAAAGAAAAAACACCACCAACCCCAACCAGAATCCCCAGTGTAACTCACGAAAACGTAGAAAAATACGATTCATCATTTGATCATACTCCGTTTCCTCGAATCTTCGAAATTCCGTTCATTTTATAGAAATTTAGTGAACCATCCACGCTATTTTTCCCCTTTCTCTGATAACAATAACCCGCTTGAGAAATCGGTTCGTTTTCCAGTTCTAAAAAACATTTAAAAGGCAAACGAAATACCGATATGAAATTCCGACAGGGATTCACCCGGTTCCGGGCGAAGCTTTACTGCATAATCGAACCGAATCGGCCCCAGCGGTGTGACCAGTGCCAGACCAGCGCCGGTACTGGGTTTAATATCAAGAATCCGAAATTGGGAATTCTCGGACCAGACATTTCCGGCATCGGTAAAGACTTCCCCCCAGAATAGCCAGAACAGCGGGATGCGCAGTTCCACATTGCCCAGCACCATCAGTTTTCCGCCCACCGCCACCGGTTTTCCGCTGGCATCGATGTTGGTCGGTCCCAGTAACATTTCCGGATATCCGCGCACACTGCTGGCTCCACCCAGGAAGAACCGCTCCACCAGCGGAATTTGCTGGCGCTGACCAAATTCCACAATACTCCCCCCTTTAATTCGGGTTGCCAGAACCCACTTCTTCCGTAGCGGAAACGCCTGATACCTTGACCACTGGGACACAATTTTCACAAACTGATTGGTGGTAACCGCGTTGGTGCTTCGGTCCCGGGATTTAGAGTAAATCAGTTTTGTTTTAATCTCAAACGTGTAACCTTCCTGGGGAGCCAGGTAATTGTCCCGCTTATCATGGATCACATCCCCATTAAGGGCATAAATCAGGTCCTGACCACTGGTCTGGCGATAAAAAGCTTCGTCCAGCGTATCGGCTGGTTCCAGAATGGTGGCTTTACTGAAGGTCACTCCTCCAATTGCCGTCCAGTAATCGGAAAATTGGTGGCGTACTTTAAAGGAGGAAGAAAGGTAATCGAAATCCGCCGAATTCACCGGGCGCACCTGATAGTAAGAAAGTTGAAAAACCCCCGGTGTACGGGTGTAACCAATCCAGGGCTCCACATAGGTAAAGGTAAACTGATTCTGGGGATTGATAAAATCGTGCTTGTTGAAATCGTAGGAAAAAGAGGGAATTGCACTAATAGCAATAGCCCGCGCGGTTCCAAACAGATTGCGGTGACCGAATTCCAGGGTTACATCGAATGTGCCGCCGTAAATGGTTTTCTGCTGGTACGCCACACCAAAGCGGGCACCCACCCAGCGTGGCTTCTTCTCCACCACGTTAATAACCAGCTTTACCCGGGTGCGTGCGCTGTCCAGCGGTTCCAGTTCCATGCCAACATAGTCGAACAATCCGGTACTGTAAATATTACGCTGGGATTGGTCAATTTTCCGGCGGGAGTACAAATCTCCCTTGTGAATTTCCAGCTCCCGACGAATGATAAATATTTTGACGTGTTCCAGTCCCCGGTAATCGATATCGGAAATATAGACGGTTTCGTTTTCCTGAATGTTTACCCGTACATGCACCAGGGAATCGGAACGTTCCTGCTCGGTCTGAAGAACCACGTAAGGTTTTCCGTGATCCATATAATAACGCTCCAGCCGATTTAACCCTTCTTCAATAGCGCTCTGGCGAAAAGGTTGACCATCCTTTAACGGAAAGAATCGGCGCAGTTGCTGGTCCGTGAGCAGTTGCGCGCCACGGAAGCGAATGGAGCCCAGCCGATATTCAATCCCTTCCTGAATCCGAAACACCACTTTCACTTTATCTCCGTGACGCTGGTATTCCGCCTCCACCCACACATCCAGAAAACCACGGCGGGTATAGTAATTGGTCAGAATCACCCGATCCAGTTTCATGAGTTTGATGTTGAATGGCTTCTTCTCCTGCGTTTTCAGCAGTTCCTTCAGGGTGGAGGTGGAAAAGTGCTGATTTCCCTGGAATTCAATTCGGGACACTTTCAGGCGTCCCGCCAGCAAGGGAACAACACAGAGCAGCAGCACCAGCCAGATGAATCGGTTAAAAACTGTGCCGCCAGTTGATTTCGATTTTAATCTTGTCATTCTCACTTTTTTCGTAATACGTGGAAACTGACCAATTCCGGTTGATGCGATATTCCAGATAGATTTGATTCCCTGCCTCCCAGGAGAGTCTGGGTGCGGGAATCTGTCCCAGTCCGGGTAACCCTGCCGAAGCCAGTCGGGTTTTGTATTCTAAATACAGTTTGGGTGTCAGGTATTTCCCCAGCGAAAGGCTGGCGTCCTCCAGCGAACGATTCAAACGACGGTTTTTAAAATCAATCAGACCTTCCTGGGTCTCCAGCCGTACCTGATCCAGCCCGATGAAATGGCGTGCTTCCCGTTCAATCTGAGAAATGAGCGCCTGGTTAATCACCTCCTGCCCTTTTTCCATGATCACCGCACCCGCTCCGGTGGTGAGCTGATTAAATGTAACGCCAAACAGCAGGAGTGCAATTTTATCCTTGGTCTCCGGGAAGAGATGGGTAATATCTTCCCCGGTTTTCAAATCGAAAATGCGAATTTCTTTTTCCGGATTGTTCAATTTGCCGGACACATGTAGCTGAAAAATGTAGTTGTACTTTCGCTTTTCGGCCCGCAGGTCCAGCTGAGGTAATTCTTTGGGATTGACAAATTCCACCCGTCCGCTGCTCACATTGAATTCTTCGAACTGAAAGTATTTGCCCCCCAGAATTTCCAGGTTGCCGTACATTTCCATCAAGCTGTTTGGCTCCTGGAAAATGTGCAGGTCTCCGGCCAGTTGAATCTCGAAAGAGTTAAACGGTGCTTCGCTACGCACGTAAAAATTTCCGGGGATGCTTAGATTGATGCGGTAGCGCATGTAAGGGGGCTTTTCCCGAAGGGTTGGCGAAAGGAGTAGATTTTTTTCCGATTCAGTGATGTCCAGTTCCACCAGGGCTTTTTCCACATCCACATCCCCGGCAACCAGAATGGTATCCTGCCCGGTAACGGTCAGATTTCGGGTGGAAAACTGCACGCTGGCATTTTCGATGAAATAATTAACAAAAGCACTGTGAGCGCGCAGACGTAAATTCAAATCCGGCCAGGAGAGATTATTCAGATCGATCGTACCGGAGATGAGTACTTCGCCCCGATTCCCGGAGGGACGGAACAACCGACGAACCGGAGAAAATAGCCGGTGCATCAACCGCTGAAACCAGTTTCGGTCCGGCTCGGTCTCCCGCAAAAAACCCCGTGCCCGATTCAGCGTCAGCACCCCGTCCTTCACCTCCCCTTTTACTTCCAGCCCGGTAAGCGGATTTTCAATTTTGGACAGATACAGCGTGCCGTTATGAATTTCTACCTCTCCACGCTTCCAGGCATACTGTTCAAACGTCCCCCGGATCAAACCGTTGATGCGAATATCGCCGGTGAGCAGGTCCACTTCCGGCGACAGGGCGTTGAGGAAATTCAGGCTGTCCTCCTGCACCCGAAAGTACACCATAAATTCCTGATTGCTGAGAATATCCTCCGGGTGATTGGGATCCCATAAAATGGGCTTTCGACCGTGAGCGGTGATAATGGAGCCCTGGAAATTAATGCGGGCAAAATCCAGCAATACATCCCGGGGGCTGAGCCGACCTTCCAGTTTAAGGTAAGGTAATCGGTAATCCTGGTACCGAATGCCGGTTCCGGTTAACGAAAACACGCCCAGTGGTGCAGTGATGGGTCCTTCCAGCTCAATCTTTCCGGAGAACAATCCACGGAACGGAAAGTTGAAGCGATTCAGCAACGGTAATCGGCGAAGCGAAACCTGATGAAGATTCATAAGAATGCGGAGGGAATCATCGGATGTCCACTGAAAACTTTCCTCGCCGGTAGGAAATTCATGAAGTGCCAGTGTACCCTGGAAATTCAGGAAGGAAGAATCGCTCTGCGCCACCCGCAGCTGTTCCACCTGTAACCGCCGATTACCGTAAGTTAACCTGGCCGAAAAACTGCCCACGGTATCGGCATCCAGAATAAAATGATCCAGATTGACCTCTGCTTCCAGTTCCGGCTGGTCAAAATTTCCGTAGAAAATAAGGGATATTTCTGAACTACCCTTGAGATGATGCTCCCATCGGATGAATTGATTAAATGGTTCCAGTTGAATGTTGTTTAAATAAATTCCCAGTTCACTGCTTCCCTGAAACACCACCATCCCACGGGCTTCAATTTCTCCGGCTCCCGGTGCGATCAACACAAAATTTTCGATAATCAGCGAATCACCGGAAAGCACTGCTTCCAGCGGATCGGGTGCGGTAAGCTGGTAGTTCTCGTAGCGGGTCAAAAATTCATCCAATCGCATATCAATCTGGTTTCCCGAACGCCACACCCGTCCCCGAACATGGACCAGATTATCGCCATTGTAAAACGCCAGCGTATCAATCTGCACCGTATCCCGAACAATTTTTAATTGCACCTCTCCGTCAGTCAGCTCCACACCTGCCACCAGTCCGGAAGCAAGGTCCAGATTGAAATATCCCACCCGTCCCCGCACCACACGTTCCAATCGGAACTGACCTTCCACCCCATAACCGGTAACGTTGCCATAACGCAGTGAATCCAGCAGGAAATATCCGCCTACCGTCGGATTGGTGTAGTGTCCCTGGACGGTCACCTCCATGCTACCTGTTCCTCCCAGATCGGCAATATTCAATCGATGAGCCAGCGTATCCAGGGAGTTGTTATCTGTGTAACAGCGTGCATTCAGCTGATGCTGGCGGGAAAAAGTGCCTTCCACATAAAATCGGGATTGTTTTTGTACTACCAGACGCGAACCTGGTTGCATCTTCCAGTTTCCGTTACGCACTCGCACTTTTAACAGTACCGTATCGACTCGGGAGGAGTCCACCGCAATATTGTATAGAAAAATGCGTCCCAATCCATTGAGCCGACGGAAATTCCAGGTATTAAAATCCAGCTGCACCGTGCCGTTAATTTCCGTCCGTGCCGGATACACCCCTAACTTTTTCAAATTAATCCCTAAAAAACGAAGGTCCACTTTATTCTTCCCTACCGGCGATACGCGGGCGTTCCCCTTTAATTGACCAAAATTGGTCTCAAAGTTCAACTGCTTGATTAAAATCTCGCCGCGATTGTAAGCATAGCGGAAATGGATGCGCCGGAAATTCAGGCTGTCCAGCCGACCGGTGACAAAAAACTGGCCGACAAAGTAGTTGGGATTCCCGATGTAATTCCCGGCAAAGCGAACAAAACCGTGTTGATAAGGGAAATTCGGCACCAGTTTTCGTACCAGGGCAACCTGAATCTCGCTGGTATCGGCAAACAAAAGAAATCGGAAATTGGGCACCAATTCCATCTCCCCGTGCCCGATAATGCGCGATTGATCCACCAGCACTTCCATTTGATTCAGGGTAACCCGCTTCCGATTTCCCAGTAAATGAAAAGAAGCCTGTTTGAGCCGGATATGTCTCAAGGAATCCAGAGCGCGAAGATAACGAATTCGGGCTTCCACTTTCCGGCTGTCCAATCGCGCATTCAGTTCCAGATTGATGTTGATCCAGCTTTCCGGAGTGGTCCCCTGCCCGATTCGCACGCAGCCATCTTTAACAATGAGCTTTTCAATCAGCATTTCCGGTAGTCCGGACAGATCGATGGGTCGGAATAAAGAATCCACCGGTTCTACCGTTTGCTGAGGCTCTTTCTCCGCGGAAGTAAGAGTGTCCAGTCTGATGGTAGGGGAGAGAAAATAAAGATAATTTAAATGGATGTTGCCCCGGGAGAGGTCCGCCGCATTGTAGCGCAACACGACTTCAGGAATGTGAATACTGCCACCGGAGAAGGCAATTTCCACATCGCGCAAACGAATGGCATGTACCAGATTCCCTTCGATGCTTCGGTAACGGAAATTCACCTCTGGTCCCAGCGCGCGGTTGATTATTTTTTCCAGACCGCGGTCCACAATCGGTGTGTAAGTGTAAAGAACAGCCAGGAGAGCAATCACGACTAAAACAACTATCAGGATGGTCAGAAAAATTTTAAAAAGTTTCCGTCTCATTCCACAGTCAGTCCCTTTCGATGGAATTTATAGCGATTGATTGACAAAGGAAAATCTTTTTTCAAGTGAAGGGGTAGGGGGTGTAGGGGGAATAGGGGATATAGGGGATATAGGGGGCAGAGGGGGATTGAGGGGAATACGGGGTATAAGGGGAATAATGGAGGTTATAAGATGAAGAATGCCCAATAGGTAGAGTGGCGGTTCGTTTTCTTTTGTCTTTTGTCTTTTGTCTTTTGTCTTTTTTATTTACTTCTTTCACCCCATAGATTTACTTTTTTACATTCATGGATGAGATGGAGTTAAACAATGTTCATCAAACCGGGAACGTCATTATGAACCAACGTTTTTCTTTTCCGCGCCGCTGGAACCCGTCGGAGAAATACCACCGGATTTTATGCATTGATGCCCACACCGAAGGGGAACCCCTCCGGGTTATTCTGGAGGGATATCCGGAGCTTCCCGGAAAAACCATATTGGACAAGCGTCGCTATGCCAGGGAGCATTATGATTACCTGCGCACGGCATTGATGTGGGAGCCGCGGGGTCATGCGGATATGTACGGTTGCATCGTCACGGAACCGGTCAGCCGTCAGGCAGATTTTGGCGTTCTGTTTTTGCATAACGAGGGTTACAGTACCATGTGCGGACACGGGATTATCGCTGTCACGCGGGTCGTGCTGGAAACCGGTTTGCTGCCCGTGCAGGAACCGGAAACAGTGGTGAGAATCGATACGCCGGCGGGATTGGTTACCGCTTACGCCAGAGTGAAAAACGGGCAGGTAAACAGTGTGTATTTCCGCAATGTACCATCGTTTGTGGTGGCGCTGGATGAACAGGTGGAGGTTCCGGGACTGGGACGTATTACCTACGACCTTGCCTTTGGGGGAGCATTTTATGCATACGTTTCCGCCGAACAGGTTAATCTGGCTCTTACTCCGGAAAATTTTCGACCACTAATTGAAGCCGGGATGGCTATTAAACGCGCCGTGATGAACAGTCGCAGACTGGAACATCCCTTTCGGAGTGAACTGAATTTTCTATACGGTACCATCTTTATCGGGCCACCTGAACAACCGGATTCTCACAGTCGTAACGTATGCATCTTTGCTGAAGGAGAAGTGGACCGCAGTCCCACCGGTACCGGCGTTAGCGGACGACTGGCGATTCATTTCGCCCGGGGAGAAATCCGGAAAAACCAACCCATTCTTATCGAAAGCATCATCGGCAGCCGTTTTATCGGACGTGTTGTAGAAACCACCCAATTCGGCCCGTATCCCGCCATCATTCCCGAAGTGGAAGGCACTGCATATATTACCGGACGCAACGAATTTTTAATTGACCGGGAGGACCCCTTGAAACACGGCTTTATTCTTCGATAAACCAATAACATTCTGAAATGATCGGGAAAAATAGCGAATAAAAAGTAGCGATATGCAAATGTAAACTGCAGGAAGCAAATCAGGGGTTACAGAATGACCAAGAATAAAATTTTATTTCTTTCCCGGCAAGATATTCGGGAACTGGTGAAAATGGAGCAGGCGATTCCAGCCGTGCAAGAGGCATTTGCCCGCCTTTCTGCAGGACAGGCACTGGTACCGGAGCGCATGCATCTCAATATTCCCGATGGATGTACCAAACTGTTGATGCCGGTATTTCTGCCGGAAACCGGTCAGGTGGGTCTGAAACTCATCTCATTGTGTCCCAACAATCCGGCACAGGGTCTGCCCTATTCCCAATCCATCATGCTGGTGGTGGATGCACGTACCGGTCAACCGCTGGCAGTGCTGGAAGCAGCTTACCTGACTGCCATTCGAACAGGAGCAGCCAGCGGGGTGGCAACGGACCTATTAGCCCGTAAAAAAGCCGAAACGGTAGCAATTTTTGGTGCCGGATTACAGGGTCGTACTCAGCTAATGGCGGTGTGTGCAGTGCGTCCCATCCGTCGGGCGTTTATTTTTGATCCCGATTTCGATAAAGCCAATCGGTTTGCTTCAGAGATGCAAAAGCTGCTTGGCATCCCGGTTGAACGGATGGAGGATATCCGTCCGGTGGAGCAGGCGGATATTATTTGCACAGCCACCCCCTCCACGCAACCGGTTTTTCCCGCAGAAGCGGTAAAATCGGGAACGCATATCAACGCAATCGGAGCGTTTAAACCGGAAATGCAGGAGGTGCCACCGGAAATTGTTACCAGAGCCACCGTGGTGGTGGACCATCTGGAATCGTGTCGAACGGAAGCTGGTGATCTGATCAAACCCATTCAAAACGGTCAATTTTCCTGGGAAGCGGTTCATGCTGAAATAGGCGAAATTATTTTAGGTAAAAAACCGGGACGCACCTCGGCCAAGGAGATTACCTTCTTTAAATCGGTGGGCAATGCGGTACAGGACCTGGCTGTGGCAAGTCTGGCCATTTCCCGTGCCACTCAGAAGAAAATGGGACAATATTTCGATTTACTGGGGGAAGATCAGGATGGCACCTGAGCCGCAAATGAACTTCCGCTTCCACCACATCTACCGAAGCCTAAAAGCTTACCCCGGGACGGGCAATGGAAATTTCAGAATTCCTTCTACCTTAAACTTATGTTCGAAAACCCGGGATCATTCAGATTAAAACCAAAAGGAGTGCTTCTGGTGTTTCAAAATCATCCACGCGGATTGTGGTACATTTTCTTTACCGAAATGTGGGAACGATTCGGGTTTTACATCCTGATGGCTGTTCTGGTGCTGTACATGGATCAGGAATTTGGCTGGCCGGATTCCCGAAAAGGGGATTTTTACGGTTGGTTTTTAGGAGCGGTGTATTTTTTCCCGCTCATTGGTGGTTGGATTGGCGATCGTCTGTTAGGGCAAATTCGCTCCATCCGCACCGGCGCGCTCATTATGATTGCCGGTTACATTTCCCTGGCCCTTTCAGCTCCCCAGCGGTTGTATTTCTTTTATCTGGGACTGGCACTGATTGCTTTTGGGACGGGAATTTTTAAGGTAAACATGTCCGTACTGGTGGGTAATCTTTACTCCCAACGGGAAGAGCTAAAAGATGCGGGGTTCAACATTTATTACATGGGCGTCAACCTGGGGGCAGCCATTGCTCCGCTGGCCGCCACAGCACTTAGCATTGCCTTCCATAGTTACCGAATTTCCTTCTGGGCAGCTGCAGCAGGATTGCTGTTCTGTTTGCTGGTTCTTCAAAGCGGTAAAAAATATTTGCAGGACTACGATTTGCGCCACACTGACGAATCCCACAATAGCACCGGGCCGGTACGCATTTCGCCCCGCGAAGAACGCGAACGCATCATCACCCTGATCACTCTATTCGTCATTGTCATCTTTTTCTGGGTCGCTTTTTATCAGAACGGCTTCGCACTTACCCTTTTTGCAGAACGCTCCACCATTCGCTTAAATTTCCTGCGACCCGAAACCTACCAGTTTTTCAATCCTTTTTTCATTCTTGTCCTGACCCCACTGCTGGTAGGCTTCTTCGGTCGGTTGCGCGAAAAAGGCAAAGAGCCATCCACCCCGCAAAAAATTTTTTTAGGAATGCTGGTAATGGGTGCATCCATGCTGGTGATGGTTGTAGCATCGCTTCTGGGGGGTGACCGGGATGTGAACATCATGTCGCCACTGTGGCTCATTACCACCTATTTGATCGTTACCCTGGCTGAGTTGCTCATTTCTCCCATGGGACAGTCGTTCGTTTCCAAAGTGGCTCCGCCCCGCTTCCGCGGAGTAATGATGGGCGGCTGGTTTGTCGCTACCGCGCTGGGCAGCTACGGTTCCGGCTTATTGGGTAAATTTTACAGCGATTTTGCTCATCACCAGTACTTTCTCATCCTCACCGCTCTGTTAATGGTTTCCGTTGTGCTGGTGCGCCTCTTCATGAAACGTCTGGAACAGTTTGCTGAGAACTGACATACGGAGGACAAAAGCGAAATGATAGTTTGTTTCCCAATGGGGAATTCAGCGGTTCCAGTGAACAAACATGCGTTTCAGCTCAGTAACCGGCTTTGCTTTGCCATGCATCCCTGCGCACTCATCTGTTTTACGGGAATATAAATTGCTTTTCATTTCATCGAAATGAATAAGGGAGCCCAAATGCTAATTCAGGAAAAAATTACACAGACCAAAGGAATTCTAAAAGAATTCGATATCGATTGCTGGATTACCTTTGTACGGGAAAGTCAGATCAATGGCGACCCCATTCTGCCTTTTCTCATCACTGCGGATGTCACCTGGCATTCCGCATTCATCATCAGCAAAGACGGTCGAACTCACGCCATTGTGGGCGAATACGACCGTGCCACCGTGGAAGATACCGGTGCTTATGACCAAGTGGTTGGGTTTGTGAAAGGTATTAAGGAACCGTTACAGAGTTACCTGAAGCAACTTAATCCCACTCAGATTGCAGTCAATTATTCCGTGGATAGCGAAATCTGCGACGGCATTACTCACGGAATGTACCTGACTCTCCAGCAAATTCTGCAGGAAATCGGGATGGCGGACAGATTGATGTCTGCGGAGCAGATCGTCTCCGCCCTACGTCAGCGCAAAACGGATACGGAGCTGGCTTACATGAAAAAAGCAGTGGAAATAACTCAAGAAATTTTTCGGGAAGTTACCGGTTTCATCCGTCCCGGTCGGACGGAGAGAGAAATTGCTCTTTTCATGAAGGAAAAAGTGAGAGAACGTGGTGTGGAGCTGGCCTGGGAGGAAACGGTATGCCCGGCCGTGTTTACCGGACCGGTGGAACACGAAGCTCACTATGCACCGGGGGAACGACCGGTGGAACCGGGACATGTGTTGAACATGGATTTTGGTGTTCGGTACAACGGATACTGTTCGGACATGCAGCGGACATTTTACATTCTGGAGCCGGGGGAAACCGCACCGCCACCGGAAGTGCAAAAGGGGTTCGAAACCATCGTCACCGCCATTGAACGGGCACGGCAGACCATGCGACCGGGTGTAACAGGGCAAATTGTGGATGCGGCAGCCAGGAATTACATCACCGCTCGGGGTTATGCAGAATTTCCCCATGCGCTGGGTCACCAGGTGGGACGCTTCTCCCACGACGGAACGGCTATTCTGGGACCCACCTGGGAGAAATATGCCAGCAAACCGCTTCAGCCATTAGAAGAACGTATGGTATTCACGCTGGAACCGCGTCTTACAGTGCCAGGGCGCGGCGTGGTAACCATCGAAGAAATGGTTGTGGTTACCAACCAGGGAGCGGAATGGCTTTCTACTCCGCAGAAGGAAATCATACTCATCTCGTCGGAATGAACCGAAGGTTAACCTTTTTTTACCAAACAGATATTGTTGAAATAATTGAACGACCGGAATAGTTACCGAAAAAATCAAAAAGAGATGGTCGAACGATGAAAAACTCCAGAAGACCTGCCCTGTTTGCGGTAGTTTTATCGGTATTTTTCCTGCTTTCGGCAGGGACTGGCTTCGGGACAGATGAACCGGCCTCTCCCCTGCTCCGTTTTCTTCGGCAAATTCCCGGAGCACAGATTACCGTGCAACCACCCACCCTATTTTATCGGGAAGCTTACCAGATTCGCTTGCTTCAGCCCCTGGATCATCACCAAACGAAAAAAGATTCTTTTTATCAGAAGATTTACCTCTCTCATCTGGATTTCAATCGTCCAACTGTCATCGTTACAGCCGGCTATCAGGTGAGTCGAAACAACATTTCGGAACCGGCCAAACTCCTTCGTGCGAATCAGATTTTAGTTGAACATCGTTTTTGCGGGGATTCCCGACCTGATTCACTGAACTGGCAATATTTGACTGCCGAACAGGCTGCAGCTGACCTCCATCGGGTAGTTCAGCTTTTCCGACGGGTTTACTCACACGGATGGCTCAGCACCGGTCGTAGCAAAGGGGGCCAGACGGCGGCAATTTTCCGCTTTTTTTATCCCCAGGATGTGGATGCTACAGTTGCTTATGTGGCGCCGTTTAACCGCAGTCAGGAGGATCCGCGCATCGACGCATTTATCCGTAACCGGGGAGGTAAGGAGTGTCAGAAACGGATCGCCCGATTTCAGCTTGCCCTGTTAAACCGCCGCCTGGAGATTTTTCCCTGGTACCTTCGTTATCTCAACCGGATAAAACCTCCGTATCTTCGCAACGATGAAACGTACGAATATGCCATTCTGGAATATCCGTTTACCTTCTGGCAATGGAAAAAATTGCCCTGCGATTCCATCCCTTTACCCGATGTCCCGGCTGAAAAACTGTTTCACCATCTCGTTAAAGTCATTCCTTTTAACGGGTATTTTTCCCGACAGGAGGTGATTGCAACCCAACCGGCGTATTACCAGTTTTTCACCGAATTGGGTTATTACGGCTTTGCTTATAACGATTCTACCGTGCTTCAAAACCTTCGTGCCACGCGGAATCCCACCTATCGGGTGTTTGCTCCGCCGAATGTTTCTCTGACTTTCCATCCGGAGCTCATGTCACGGGTTATTCCCTGGCTTCAGGAACATGGAGACCGAATGATCTACATTTACGGTGGTCAGGATCCCTGGGGAGCAACTGCGATTGAACTTACCGGAAAAGCCAATGCTTACAAATTCGTCAAACAGGAAGGAAATCACCGCACCCGGATTGAAGATTTGAGTCAGGAGGAACAGCACCGGATTCTGGAGCTTCTCCGTCAATGGCTCAACCTGCCGCCGGAAGTTCATTAAATGAATACGCCGAATGGAACAATTCTGTTAACCGTTCGAACGGTGTATATCTCGCTGTTCCTGACCCCCGGGACTTCGGATGAAACGACAGGCTTCCAGGCATAAAAAAAGCCGGATGCCGTAAGCGCACCCGGCTTTTCCATTGTCCCTTCCGTGGTAATCCGTTATGCCTTGATAATTTTCTCTCGACCTTTCTTCACGTCCCTGGTGGCATTCCGGGTATCGATGACCAGTTGCGAATTTTCCACAATGAAATTAAAATCAAATTTAGAATGGTCGGTGGAAATCAGTACCGCATCATATTTCTTTAACGTTTTGGCTGTTAACGGAACACTGTCCATATTAAAATTGTAATGGCGCGTGGGACGCAACTGCGGAATATACGGATCGTGATAATCCACCAGCCCACCCTTCTCGGTGATCAGTTGCATCAGCTTCAACGAAGGCGATTCTCGTAAATCATCGATATCCTTTTTGTAAGCCAATCCCAGTACCAGAACTTTCGCCCCATTCAGGCTTTTCTTGTGCTGGTTCAGACCATCCATCAGTTTATTCACCACGTAAAATGGCATAAAGGTGTTTACCTCGCCGGCCAGTTCAATAAAGCGCGTGTTCATTTCGTATTCATGGGCTTTCCAGGTTAAATAGAACGGATCGATGGGAATACAGTGACCACCCAGTCCCGGACCCGGGTAAAACGGCATAAACCCAAATGGTTTGGTCGAAGCGGCGTGAATCACTTCCCACACATCAATTCCCATTCGGTCTAAAATCATCTTCATTTCGTTTACCAGGGCAATGTTTACGCTGCGAAAAATGTTTTCCAGCAGTTTGGTTGCCTCCGCTGCCTGGCTGGATGAAACCGGAACGGTTTTCACAATCACCTGGTCGTACAAAGTTTTGGCTAACTCCAGCGAAACGGGATCGTTAGCCCCCACCACCTTAGGGATGGTGCGGGTGGAATATTTGGGATTGTTGGGATCTTCCCGCTCGGGAGAAAATGCCAGATAAAAATCCTTGTGTGCCTTTAAACCGGATTTCTCAATAATCGGACGCATTACCTCTTCGGTCGTTCCGGGAAACGTTGAGCTCTCCAGCACCACCAGCTGATCCTTGCGAATATATTTGGAGATGGTTTCCGAAGTATTTTCGATGTACGAAATATCTGGTTCCCGATGTTTGCCCAGGGGAGTCGGTACACACACCAGAATGGCATCCACCTCGGTCAGTCGGGAGAAATCGTCGGTAGCCTCAAATTTGCCTGCTTCCCGGGCTGCCTGAATTTTCTCCGAAGGAATGTGCTTAATATACGATTTACCTGCATTCAGGGCTTCTACCTTGGCAGGGTCGATGTCGAATCCCATGGTGGGAAAGTTTTCCGCTACAAATTCCAGCAACAGAGGAAGCCCCACATAGCCCATACCAATCACACCGATTTTAGCTTCGTGCGAACGAAATTTCTCTAATAACTCCATGTGCACTCCTATTTCGTTTTGTTTAACATTTTCATCGTTTTTGGGGGAAAAGATAAACGCAATTTGTCAATCTGATTTGATTTAAGACAAAAATCACAAACTATGTTTATTTTTCAGATACCACTCCACAAATCGTTCAATCCCCACTTCCACCGGCGTTGTAGGATGGTAGTCCAGCAACTGCCGGGCTTTACGGATATCGGCAAAGGTTCGGTTCACATCACCCGGTTGCATGGGCAGGTCCTGGCGAATCGCTTTTTTCCCCAGCGCCTGTTCAATAAGTTGAATGAGCTGGTTGGTAGTAATGGTGTGCGATTCTCCCAGATTGATGATTTCGTACCCGTGTACTCGTTCGATGGAGCGGAGTAATCCTTGAATAATATCGTCGATATAAGTGAAATCTCGCTCCGGTTTCCCGTATCCATACACCTGAATCGGCTTCCCTTCATCGATGGCACGGGTGAATTTATGGATAGCCATATCCGGCCGTTGCCGCGGACCGTACACGGTAAAGAAGCGCATGGCAAACACATCAATCCCGTAAAGATGATGGTAAGTGTAGCAGAGTAATTCCCCGGCTTTTTTGGTTGCCGCATAGGGAGAAATGGGAAAATCGACATTGTCTGTTTCGGAAAAAGGGACTTTTTTGTTATTCCCGTACACGGATGAGGAGGAAGCAAACACCAGCCTGGTCACCCGGAACTGTTTCATCAATTCCAGAATGTTGGTGGTTCCTTCCACATTGTACTTCTGGTAAGCAGCGGGATTCTGGATGGAGGGTCGAACCCCCGCTTTTGCCGCCAGATGCACAACGTGGGAAATGGAGTGGTTCTGAAAGATGCTCTCCATCGCCGGATAATCCAGAATGGAGGTCTGGTAAAATGTAAACAGGGGATTTTCGTTTAATTTGCGAATGTTGTTTTGTTTTATAGCAGCCGGATAGTAAGGATCGAAATTATCCACACCGACGACATGCTTGCCGCGGGCAACCAGCGCTTCGCTTAAATGGGACCCGATAAAACCGGCTGCCCCCGTAATCAAGATGCTTTGTTCCATAACTCCCGATATGTTTCTGGTTCAAAATAAAAAAGGGGAACAAATCGTATGTTCCCCGATTTCGTCCAAATTGAGTGTTTATCTTCGTCCGATTCCGAAATAATCGAATCCCAGCGATTTCACTTTTTCGGGATTGTACACGTTTCGGCCGTCAAAGATCACCGGTGTGCGCATCAACGATTTAATGCGCTCAAAATCCGGTTCGCGGTATTCCAGCCACTCGGTTACCAGAATCAGTCCGTCGCTATCCTTTAGTGCTTCGTAATTATCATCGCACAATGTTGCCTTTTCGTCAATTTTTAACCGCCGGGCTTCATCCATTGCAACGGGATCGTGCGCTTTAATTTTCGCACCTAATTTGTGCAGTTCAGCAATAATCACGCGGGAAGGTGCTTCGCGCATGTCATCGGTTTTGGGTTTAAAGCTCAAACCCCACACCGTAAATGTCTTTCCGGAAATATCGCCGTTGTAATAATCCAGAATCTTGGGGATCAGCGAACGTTTTTGTTCTTCGTTCACTGCTTCCACAGCCTGCAAAATGCGCATTTCGTAATTATAATCCCTGGCTGTACGAATCAGCGCTTTTACGTCTTTCGGGAAACACGATCCCCCATAACCAACTCCCGGGAAAATGAAAGAATAACCAATTCGTTTGTCGGAACCAATTCCGCGGCGAACACTTTCCACATCCGCTCCCACCCGATCGCACAGATTGGCAATTTCGTTCATAAACGAAATTTTGGTCGCCAGGATGGAATTCGCCGCATATTTGGTTAACTCGGCACTCACTTCATCCATAATCAGAATGGGATTGCCCGTTCGGACGAACGGAGCGTACAACTCCTTCATAATCTCTGCCACCTGCGGATTACTGGTGCCAATCACCACTCGATCCGGATACATGAAATCATCGATCGCCGCACCTTCCTTCAGGAACTCCGGATTCGACACCACATTGACTTCGTAATCGGTTTCTTTTTCGATGGTTTCTTTAACCAATTTAGCGGTTCCTACCGGAACTGTACTTTTATCCACTACAATTTTTGGTCCGTTCATGTGCTGGCCAATTGCCTTTGCCACCGCCAACACATGGGAAAGGTCTGCCGAACCATCTTCATCCGGAGGGGTTCCCACAGCAATAAATAAGATGTCGGAGTTATGAACCGTGTACTCCATATCTGTGGTAAAAGTTAGCCGGCCTTTTTCCACATTCCGTTCCACCATCGCATCCAATCCCGGCTCGTAAATGGGAATAATCCCCTGCTTCAACTTGTTAATCTTATCCTCATCCTTATCCATGCAAATCACCTGATTTCCTGTTTCAGCAAAACAGGCACCTGCAACCAGTCCAACATAACCGGAACCGATGACGGCTAATTTCATACGTCCTCCATTTTAACTTTCTGTTTGATCCTTAATTTTATTTAAACTCGCGCTTTCTTCTGCCGTTTTAAATCGTGGCCATAATACTGATAGTAATGGTAGTAATAGTAATAGTAGTAGGTTCCGTATGTCTTTTCAATTTTCACTCCGTTGAGCAGACAACCAAAGATATTGGCATTGGCATTTTCCAGAAGAACCTTGGCGCGTTTGACCGCATCCCGGTGGGTTTGATGCGCTTTAATCACCAGAACCATTCCATCCATATTGGGACTCAACACTGCGGCATCCGTCACCGCAATAACCGGGGGACTATCGAACAGAATCACATCGAATTTTTCTTTCAGCTCCTGAATCATGGTGAGCATCTCATCCGATGCCAACAATTCGGAAGGATTCGGAGGTAACGGTCCGGAAGTAATAATGAACAAATTGTCCACAAATGTCGGTTTAACAATATCATCGACAATAGCCCGTCCCATCAGATAGTTGGTCAGGCCGTTTTCTTTTTTCAAATTGAAGATGCTATGGAGAACCGGTCGGCGCAGGTCAGCGTCCACCAGTACTGTTTTGCTCCCCATTTGTGCCATGGTAATAGCCAGATTGGCCACCGTGGTGGACTTACCTTCTTTCGGGGCCGCACTGGTAATCAGAACAACCATCTTCTTATTATGCTTATTCTTGAATTGAATATTGGTACGTAACGTTCGGTACGCTTCGGAGATCGGTGATTTGGGATCGAAATGAGTAATGAGCCGGGTGGCGATTTTGGTAATCTCCTCCATTTCCTCCTGATTTCCATTTCGGGAATGGATTTTCTTCGCCACCTCCTCCCCATGTATTTCCGGTATGGTAGAAAGAATCGGGAAGCCCATTCGTTCCAGTTCTTCCGGATTTTTAATGGAATTATCCAGATATTCCAGCAGGAAGGTTAAGCCGATTCCCAGCCCCAAACCGATTAAAGCGCCCAGCATCAGATTTAATTTCTTTTTGGGTTTGATGGGATAAAGCGGTAAGATGGCCCAATCCAGAATACTTACATTTTCCCGCTGACCGGCTTCGGAAATTCGGGTTTCCTCTAATTTCTGGGTCATTAACATGTAGGTTTCTTTATCCACTTCCATTTGTCGGGTAAGCCGGGCTAATTCCAGTGCTTTGTCCGGTAACTGTTCCAGTTCCGCTTCGTAGTTATTCACAATGTCCTGCAAAGCGTTAATCTTTGCCCGCAAGCCTTTAATCTGGGTTTCCACTTCCAGAATTTTTTCCGTAAGGGTCTGAGCAATTTGCAGGGGATCGGCGACCATGGTGGTGGCAGCAATATTCTGGGCTTCTTCCTGCAGTTTCTTTTTTATGGCATTCAATCGATTCTCGATGGACTGCATCTGCAATTTGTACTCGGAAGGATCCACTCGATCCTGAGATAACAGTGTTTCGTAGGTCACTTTTTCACCCACCAGCCGGGCATACTCTTCCTGCAATTGAGCCAGAACCGGCGAAGCGTTAATCACCACATCCTGCGCCAGACTGGAACGTCGTTCTTCCAGCTGTTTTTCCAGCGATTTTTTCTGCTCCAGGTATCCATCCAATTCCACGATGGTCTGGTTTAATAGGGCCTGAGCTTCTGCCAGCCGGGTAATGGTTTCCTGGGTACTCTCGTCCAGAGCAACCACTCGTTCCCGTTGTCGGTATTCTTTCAGTGCTTCTTCGGATTTCCGAAGTTCTTCCGCTTTTTTCTCCAATTGTTTTTCCAGAAACTGTCGCAGCTCTTTAAATTCAATGCGGTTAAACTCCCGATTCAAATTTCGGTAGGTTTGCATGATCACGTTGCAAATTTTGGCTGCTTCGAACGGTGTGCCAGCCTGAAATTTGATTTCAATCACATCCGCATCTTTTTTAGGCGATACCTCCAGATGATCCATAATCCATTCGGTTTGCTCCCGGAAATCCATATACGAACCATCATCGGCCGGTTGAAAAATCTGGAGCGAATCGCGGAATGGAACCGATTCCAGAAAACGCACCACGGCTTCGGCCAAACGCCGACTCTGCAAAATTTCCACCTGATTGGTAATCAGCGTAGTCTGGTTCCCAAAATAGTTCAAATCGAACAGCGCTCTTTCCATAGAGCCTTTGCTCTCTACAATAATCTTTCCGCTGGCCTCATACACCGGATCGGCGGTAAAAGTAAAGATGGCTGTCGCCACCACTACCACCACAAACGATAACACAATAATCCATCGGCCCCGGTAGAGGATGCGGAGATAATCCTGTAAACTTATTTGCTCCTCTTCCGGCTGTTCAAATTCTCTAAAAGGCTCCACCATATTCCTCTTTATCTTTTAATGACATAAGTTGGTTAATATTCGTAAAATTTTCGGTTTACTTAAGACATTTTTATCTTAAATCCACCACCTCCACACCCTGGGGAATCTGGAATGAAAAGATTTTATCGTCAATCGGAGGATTAATTTCCAGTTTTTCTATTTCATAGATCGATTCGTTATCGTTGTAATCCACATACATCACCTTTTGCAATAACCAGCTCTTATCCTGAATCCACACTTTGATATACTGAAAAAAACTATCGTCCGAATTCCTGGGTGTTAATTTGACGACAAAAATTTTGTGGTTGTTCTCTTTATATTCTTGAACGATCTGGCTATAATATAAGTCCGAAATATGAAAAAGAAAATTGTTCAAAAAAACATCTTGTTGAGATTTTTTGGCGTAATCAATCAATACCTGATTATCCAGTTTGTTGTATCGCCAGAAGGTTTTCCCATCGCTTACAATTACCTGATCTTCCGTTTCGAGCCGGAATTTATCATCCTTCGTCATATACAATGTGCCAAAAATCTCATTTTTAATTCCGGTTAATTTAAACTCACTAATTTGTTTAAAATCCACTTTTAGCGCGTTGACGGATTGATATTTTTTTTGAAATTTCTTGATCAATTTATCTACATTCATCCCTGCGAATGCAATTCCCCCAATTAATAGTCCCAACAATACAATCCTGAATCTCATAAAATTCTCCTTGAATTTATTCTTCCGGGGTGTAATCCGAAATTAACACATCTCTGGCTTTACCTTCTTTCATAGGTCCCACCACGCCAGCCTCTTCCAGTTCGTCCACGATTCGGGCAGCCCGTGCATAGCCAATTTTTAATTTACGCTGCAATAAAGAGACAGATCCCTGCTGGTACTGGATGACAATCTTTTTTGCTTTTTCGAACAACTCGTCACGCTCAAATGCTTTCAACGATCCGGGTCCGTTGGTAGTGCGGGAACGAACCAATTTTAATTCATAGGGCGGAAATTTCGGTTGCCGCCGAATATGTTTAATAATTCGTTCCACCTCTTCGGTGGTAATTAAAGGATTTTGCAAGCGAATAGGCTTTACACTGCCCGGGCCTAAAAAGAGCATATCGCCTTTTCCGATCAACCTTTCTGCCCCGTACATATCCAGAATGGTTTTAGAGTCCGGCCGGGTGGCGACCTGGTAAGAGATTCGTGCCGGGAAGTTTGCTTTAATAAGACCGGTCAGAATATCCACCGAAGGACGCTGTGTAGCAACAATTAAGTGGATTCCCACCGCCCGCGCCATCTGTGCCAGCCGGGTAATGGGTTCTTCCACCTCCCGCGTGGCAGAAAGGATCAGATCCGCCAGCTCGTCAATCACCACCACCAGATACGGTAACTTGCGATATTCATCTGATCCACCTTCCTTTTGCTGGTACTCCTCGATTTTCCGATTGTAATGGGTGATCTCTCGTACTCCTAAACTGGCCAGTTTGTCGTAGCGTTCTTCCATTTCGTTCACCACACTGCGCAGCATAAGTATGGCATTTTGCGGATGGGTAATGACAATTTCGTCCAGTTCGGGACAGGTAGCCAGATAGTGATCTTTTAATCTGGCATAGATGGAAAGTTCCAGCTTTTTCGGGTCAATTAATACAAATTTCAGATCGCTGGGGGGAATGCGGTAGAGCAAACTGGCAATCATGGTGTTGATGCCCACACTCTTCCCCGAATTGGTTGCACCGGCAATGAGCAGGTGTGGCATCCGGGTCAGGTCTGCCATAAATATTTCCCCGGAGATGGTTTTACCCATCCCTAACGGAAGATTGCCCTGAAAATTAATGAAAGTTTCTGAACGCACAATGGAACGAAAATAAACCGTGGAAGGATTCCGATTGGGAATTTCAATCCCGATGGCTGCTTTTCCCGGTATGGGAGCAATAATTCGGATGCCCTTGGCCTGCATGTTAAGTGCCAGATCATCCTGTAAATTTGTGATTTTACTGATCTTGACACCCTGTGCCGGTTTCACTTCGTACAGGGTAATTACCGGACCTTCCACCACCCGGGTTACAGTGGCTTTGACTCCAAAATTTGCCAGGGTATTTTCTAAAAGGCGGGCATTGCTTTTCAATTCCTCTTCGGTGAGATGATAAACTTCTTCCGTCCGCTCAATTAACAAATCGGTTGAGGGAAACTGGTAACGGGAAAGGGAATCGCGTACCAGGGCATCGTAGTCTAACTCTTTCTCTTTGTGCACTTCCTGAACTTCAAACCCCAGACCGGTTTTATCTCCGGAAGAAGGTGGTTCCTCCGCTGAAGCTGTGGAATTTAAAGAAGCCTGTTCTGGTTCTTCATTTAAAACTTCTTCCGAAATTCCATTATGAACAATTTCAATGGGTTCCGGTTTTTCCGGCAAATCGGCTTCTGAAGGTAAAGACGGCTGATACACTTCTTCGGGTTCATCGGGCACGAATTTTTCTTCTGGTCCAGTGGATTTTTTCCCACGATCCGGTTTTGGCTTCCTTTTCTTGCGTTTGGGGATGTGGATCTTTCCCGCCGTTTCGCCCAATGCTTTCAATGCCGCACCAAACGATCTATACACTGCAACCGGAACAGTGGAAATTCGTAACCGGAAGCTAACGATGAGTAAAATCAAAAATGAAATGAAAAAGATGAATCCGGCGCCAAAAGGACTGAACAGACGTACCAGATAAACAGCCAGAATCCCTCCGATGAATCCGCCGGGATAAAACTGGTGTACGTTTCCCATCGTCTGTATGGCTCGGGGAAGCACCAGCGCTATGGAAATGAGAACAGCCCAGAGGGTGGTCAGCACCACAAAACGCCATAATTGACTGAATGGTTGCCGAAAAAGGAGATAAATCCCTGCCAGAATGATAAACAGGGGCAATATTAAAATGGGATATCCCAGCGTCCACTGAAAGATGGGAGCAGCGATGGTAGCCCCAAAAATCCCCAACCAGTTTTTGACTTTATAGATGTTGTTTTCATCTAAAAAACCGGTGGGATCGCCGGGATGGTAGGATAGCAGTGCCAGCGCCAACAAAATCCCAACCGCAATCAGAATTAAACCATAAACTTCATTTTTCACTGAAGCCCGGGCTGCTGATTCCGAATGGGAACCGGAAGATTTGCTCTTTTTACGCTTTTTTCTCTGGTCAATCAACTTCATTCTTAAGACGTTTTAAATGCCAACAAATATAATCAATTCAGGTGGTTATATCAACTTCCTTCTGTAACCTTTGAGAAAATGAAAAAGACAAAAGAGAGGAAATGGGTTAAATGGAAACTCACCAAACAGTCTCCTGAAAAACCTTCTGATTTGGCGGAGCAGGAATAAATCTTCCCGGATTAAAAAAAGATGAGACAAAAAAAAACAGAAGGGAAACGCACGGGTTGTGGGATGAGGTTTCCCTTCTGTGTGAGGTAAAATCCCGTTGATCTTACACAAACGGCGTTTTCACAATTTCTGCGGGAGCGGTGCGATTTCGGGCTGCAATTTCAATCTTCTCACCCACTTTCGCATACTGTATGTTCACATATCCCAGACCAATATTCTTTTCCAGGATGGGTGAGAAGCAACCGCTGGTCACATGACCGATTTCCTTACCGTCTTTCAAAATGGAATAATGATGACGTGGAATCATTTTCCCTTCCACCACAAATCCCATTAATTTCCGCTGAATGCCCTCTTCCTTTTGTTTGCGTAATGCTTCCCGACCGATGAAATCGCCTTTGTCCAGTTTGGTTATCCAGCCTAAACCCGCCTCCAGCGGAGTGGTCGTTTCGTCAATATCGTTTCCATACAGACAGTATTTCTTTTCCAGACGCAGCGTGTCCCGGGCACCCAGTCCAATAGGCGCTATGTCAAATTCCCGTCCGGCTTCCATAATGCGGTTCCACACTTCCACAGAATGTTTTCGGTCGAAATAGAGCTCAAAACCGGGTTCGCCGGTGTAGCCGGTGCGGGAAATTATCATCTCCACATCAGCTAATTTTCCCTCGGTGAACCAGTAAAACTTAATTTCCGATAACGGAATCTCCGTTAATTTCTGCAGAGTTGCCTCGGCATTTTTCCCTTGCACGGCAATCTGGGTAATGCCATCGCTGATGTTTTCCACCTCCACACCGTCGATTTTGTTCTCCAGGATCCACTGATAATCCTTCTCCGTATTTGAGGCATTTACCACCAGCAGATAGTGATCCTTCCGGCGGTAGCAAATCAAATCATCTACTATCCCGCCGTTCGGGTAACACATGGCAGTGTATTGCGCCTGGTTCACTGCCAGTCGGGAGGCATCGTTAACGGTAAGATAGTTGACAAAATCCAGTGCTTTCTCACCCCGGATGACAATTTCGCCCATGTGAGAGACATCGAACATGCCTACCGAGGTGCGAACTTTTTTATGTTCTTCGATAATACTGGTGTATTGAATGGGCATTAAAAATCCGGCAAATTCCACAATTTTCGCACCCAACTGTACATGTACATCGTACAAACCGGTTTTTTTAGGTTCCACTTTGTTCTCCTTTCGCGTTATTGGCGTGTTGAGCTTGATTGATTTCCTGTTTTAATCGGGCGGCATATTTCATCAGCACAATCACCGTGGTGGCTGAGGAAATTAAAAACAGAGGATATGTAAAATACAAGGCTACGATTCCATTGGTTAAGATCAATGCCAGCACGGCAGCCAGAATATATTTTTTACTGACCAGATAGGTAAAAGCAAAAATAATTAGCCACACCAGCACCAGAACCGGTTTCAGGTACAAAAACACACCTGCCAGCGTCGCCAGTCCCCTTCCCCCGCGGAAACGCAACCATACCGGATAAACGTGTCCCACTACCACTGCTACAGCGGGGAAAATAAGGATAACAGGTTCCGAAATTCGAGCAGCCAGTAGCAATGCCACAAATCCTTTGGCAACATCCACCAGCAGTACAACCACACCCCAGAATCGAGATTGGGTGGTGCGGATAAAATTAAACGTACCGACATTTCCGGAGCCGGACTGGCGGACATCGGTACCATAAACCAACCGTGCAACCAGATAGGCAGTGGGAAAACTACCGATAAAATATGCCAGCAAAGTAATAAAAAATAGCATGCTACCTCTTCTCTGTTTAGCGAATAAATTTAGACGATTTGAGAAAAAAGAAGCAAGGGAAATAAAAAATACTCAGAGGAAGCTTAATGGCTGGGTTTAAATAATACGTAATTCGGCGTCCGCATCGGGGACTTATTGAATTTTCCCAAGGTTACAGAAACGATTTCTCCACCGGGAACTCCAGTCGCATGCTCATAATTTCCTTTCTTGCCGATATTTCCAGATTTCCCTGGTTTTGCTCCAAACAGAATGATAGAAACGGAAGGTCAATGGCCTCCACCCGATTCCGAATAATGGAGCTGGTATCTCCTTTGATTAACACGGGAAAACGGAGATTCACTTCTTCAGGAGCATGAAAATCGCCCAGCATTTTCATGCTCACAATAGCTCTTTCGTTTTCGTAAGCACTTTCTATCTGGAAATAATATTCTGAATCCTCAAATACAAATTTGCGGAAGAACAAATAACATTCATCCAGTACACCGGTAATGGCAAAATACTTCATACGAAACTGCGGGATATTATTACCGTAATTTTCCTGTACTTCCACCTGATGTTTAAAAAACAGGTCACTGTTTAGAAATTTCACCTCTTCCCGAAGGAGCCGATTCAGATTAATCTCTACCGGTTGAAAATATTTTTCGTTAATCAGTTTGTAGCTTAAATTTTCCAGAATGGATTGAATCTTAAATCCCATTTTCAGGATTTCGTTCAGGTCGTGAATCTGGGGATATTTATAATTAAGCAGTTCAATCCGTCCGTTAATGGTTCCAAGGGGTCCATTGATGTTATGGATAAGGCCAGGGATAAATTCACCAATAAACTGTTTGTATTTGGCTTCGGGGGGAATTTGAATTGCTTTTCCTTCTTCCCGGTACTGGACAAAAAGCATGAGTGAGCGAATCTGACCACCATCCTTTTTAATTCGCATAAAAGTGCGATACGGCCCTTTCAATTGTCCCTGGTCATTCCGGAAAAAGAAGTTTTTGATGGCATGATCTTTTCCGCTAAAGCTTCCTAACAAAGCGGAGAGGTCCATGGAATTGGGTTCCAGCAAATCCCGTTGAATCTGAAAAGCGGAAAGGTTAGTCTCGTCCCATCCCAAAAAACTGCGATGCCCCGGATGCAAATCCACCAGTTTCCATTTTGAGGAAAAGATAAGCAGAAACATCTCCGAAAACTCCAGAAACACATCCAGTTGAGACGCACCCAGGCCATTCATAGGCGGCAGACCCCTTCTCTTCAATTCCACACATGCAAATATAACTTTTGACCAACCGTATTAAGCCGAATAAATTTACGAAATTGAATTCCGGATTCCAAATTATGCGCGATTCTTTTCCGGAAATAACTCCTTTAGTTCTTCAGGTGAAGGCGGTGGTGTTAAATAGCTTACCACAACAAGTGCCAGGATGGACACCGCCAGCGCAGGATAAATTATGGGAATACCCCACGGATCTCCATTGGGATTTCCCGCCGGTACCATAATGGATGGCCAGATGTATCCGGCCGCTTTAAGAAAGATGGTCACAATGGCACCACTAATAATGGAAGCCAGTCCCCCGGCTCGAGTCGCACGCTTCCAGGCTAACGCAGCCAGAAGTGCGGGAGTGATCGATACACCGTAAATTGTGTAAGCAAAATAACTCATCTCCAGCACGGAAACCAGATTGGTGGCCAGATAGTAGGCTACTACCCCCAACAAAATAATCATCACTTTTTGCAACATCACCATGGTTTTCTGAGAGGCATCGGGATTGATAAAACGCTGGTAAATGTCCCGCATCAGATTGGTAGTGGGCGACAGCAGATAGTTCATTCCGGTAG
The DNA here is from genome assembly GCA_964495805.1 of uncultured Calditrichaceae bacterium. Classification (GTDB taxonomy): domain Bacteria; phylum Calditrichota; class Calditrichia; order RBG-13-44-9; family RBG-13-44-9; genus JALXCH01. Next base: position 63,175 of record CAZBWV010000037.1, on the reverse strand, counting down.
AAATCACCACCGCTACCGCAGCCGCTAACAACAACACCCCCACAATGAGCCACAATCCTCCTCGGTCGGCAATAGTTTCCGCTGCTTTCAGTACAATGGAGGCAGGGTCCACTGCTTTTTTGTTCAAATATTGGTCAATCACCGGTAACTGGCTGAAATCACCGTTGCGAAGCAAGTCCTGTTCAATCTGCTGTTTTTGTTCGGGATTCAGATTTCCCTTTTGTGCTTCGGTTTCAATCCAATTCTGCAGGGTGGGCATAACCTGTTGCTCGCTAATTTCGTGAGCTTCCAGCTTACTTTTTAATCGGGTCAGCAAATCAAACTCTTTGATGGGTGTCCAGTAATAGGAAGCGGCAAAGATGGCAATGACCACTACCACGGTTTCCACCACAATGGTGCCCACCACCCAGAGAACCACCGCCTGACGGGCATCTTTGGGCGTGCGAGCACTGTAAAACTTTTGGTACATGCTCTGAACACCCAATAACAGAAACATGGTAGCCAGGAAATAGCTACCCGCTTTGAGCAACGGATGAGCACCGAAATCTTCGTTGAATACCATAAAATGCTGTGCCGGGAGGTTATGCACCGCAGCATCCCACCCACCGGAAATATGATAAATTGCCGGTGCAGCCAGAATGGAGGCGACCAGAATAATGATGCCATTGGGCAGGTCGGTGTACGCTACAGCGACCATTCCCGCCGCAGCGGTAAATATGATCACAAACAGAGCGGTGATGAATTGTCCCAGCTCCACACTAATTCCGCCCTTGCTAACGACATTCAGAATGTAACCGCCCGCACGAAACTGATAACTGACAATTGCTGTGAAGCTAATAATCAGCGCCAGTGCACCAAACAGCCGGGCAAACTTCCCGTAACGAACTTCCAGAATATCGCCAATGGTGTATTTCCCAAAAGTTCGGATTTTCCCCGCTAAAAAATAGATGATGATTATTCCCACCCAGGCACCAGCCGGTAGCCATAAACTGGACCAGCCTGCTTTGGCGGCATATTCCGCACCGGCTATGAACGTCCCTGAGCCAATCCAGGTGCATATTAGAGTAAATACCATCACCCGAACACTCAACGATCGTCCCGCCACCATCATCTCGTCCTGGGTTTTTACCCGGAAGGAACGGTAAAAATTGAATCCCATTAAAACCAACAGATATGCCAGAATTAAATAGAGATACCAGCTCATAGGCCTCCTCCAAAATCAAATTGTTCTGGTCCCTGTGCAAAACAACTCAATTATAAAGAAAAATTTCATTTTTGTCAACCAATGTTTTGCAATAAATACCTATTTTTTCAGGAAATAGGTTGTTTGTGCAAAAAACCTGACCTCACTGGCAATGTCCCCTTCAACACGGTATCGTCTCGAAAGCAAGCAACTCACAGTAAGTTTCTTCTAAAAATGGAATAGAAACCGCTTAAAGTGGGTTTGCCCTGCGAGTATCGGTTTTGATTTCACACTTTCCGATTCAATTAGACGGACAAGCGGTTTATCCGATGATTTCACAATTTTTCGTTGCTTACAATTGGTTAAAAGAAAAAGCCGTTTATTCCCGAAATATGCTTCAGGATTCTTTTAATGACTGGCGGGTAGGTTTTTCCTAAATCGGATTAGCTTTTGCGTTGCCGTTTTTTTCTCTCTATATTTTCTCATCAGGAAAATTTGAACAAGTGCAATCTGGGAAAGAGCATTTCCATGAAATCAAAAATAATCCTTCCGATTCCATACTCATTCCTGTTGCTTTTGTGGCTCATTCTAATTGGCTTCAGTCAGGACCCGGTGCTGTTTCAGGGATTCTATTGGGACGTACCGGCGGGCGGGGTATGGTGGGACACCCTGCGCACCAAAGCCCCCACGCTAGACAGTGCTGGTATCGACATGATCTGGTTCCCCTCCCCGTTTAAAGGAGCCGGTGGCGGCTACGATATGGGTTATGGCATTTACGACCATTATGATGCGGGAGAATTCGACCAGAACGGAACCGTGGAAACCCGATTCGGAAGTAAAGCGGAATTGCTGGCAGCCATTGCAGCTTACCACAATTCAGGTATGCAGGTGATATGCGACGTGGTCCTGAACCACGTGTACGGCGGCGATCTGGAAGCCAATCCCGATGTGGAAGATTACATTAAAAACAAAAGCTGGTATCCGGTGTATCCGTACGATCGCTATGCCTATGTGTATGAGAACGCTCCAGCAGGCCGTTATTATGTGCAGGTAAAAGGGAACAAATACGACCACACTCAGACCAGTTACGTGGATAATGAAGGATATTACGCCCTGCGTCCATGGTTCAGCAATTCCACCGGCCAGAATGCAAACGGACAACCGCACTGGTACGAATGGCAAATTGGCGACGGGGACAGCGGCCCATTCGACGCCTTTCGCATCGATTTGCCCGGGCGAATCATGGAAGGCGAAATCGATGCCAACGAAAGCGACGGCAAAATTGATGAATACTACATTGACCATACCGGTGGATGGCTGGAATTCAAACTCTGGTCCACCGATTACAGCGGTACCCGGGATTTCATTATTCCCCAGCTCTGGTACGATCCGGACACCACCCAGAGCGGAGATGACTACGATGTGTCTGCCAACCTGAAAATCTACAGCTACACCCGAATTCAACCGGCCAGCGGGAAATTCCCCAAAGACCACAGCTATTATCACCCCACTACCAGTGGACACGATGACATTTTCGAGACCTACCACTATCCCTATTTTGGGAACGATCTGTGCCTGGCCAATAGTACTGTTCTTGCCCAACTAAAAGCGTGGGGAGAGTGGCTGACCGATTCCCTGGGATTCGACGGTTACCGTTTTGACCTGGCCAAAGGCATCGAACCGTATTACATGGCGCAGTGGATAAACGATCCGGTGATGAGCGAACGCTACTATGTGGCCGAACACTGGAGCAGTGCGGATGAGATTAAAGCCTGGGTGGATGCCACCAACTCTTTTATTTCCGGTTCCCACAAAATAACCGCTTTTGACTTTCCCCTGTTCTACGCGCTGAAATCCTTTTGCGATGACGATGGTTACGATGCCCGCAATTTGCACAGCGCCGGTCTCTATCCCAAATGGAACCACGGACTGTACATTACTACGTTTGTGCATAATCACGATGTGTTTCGTCCCTACACTAACGCCCACAATCCCATTGTGCACAACGCCGAACTGGCTTATGCCTATATTCTCACCCATCCAGGCACGGCTACCGTGTTTTACCCGGATTATTTCGGCGGTACCTTCTACAATTCGGATTCCAGCGAATCCTTTACCATGTCCGGTATGAAATCGTTAATTGACAACCTGATCCGTATTCGCAAACATTTTGTGAGCGGTAATTTCTACCGACTCACAGAAGTCGGTTCACCGGATTACAAGCCAGGCAACAATCCTTATGCTTCCGGGGATTTTAGCGCTTATGCTTCGAAAGTGTACGTCGCCCAGCGCGAAGGGGGAACAGGTACCGGAAATTTAGGTGGATGTATTGTGGTGCTCAATAAATCCCAGAGCGACACCATCGGCGTGTGGGTTACTGTGCAGGGAAACGGTGTGGGTGCCAGTTTTCTGCGCGACCAGACCGGTCACCGTACCGGAATTGCCCGGATTTACGAAGACAACCGGGTGTTTGTGCACGCAGCGCCCCGCAGCTTTTCCGTGTGGGCCGATTCCAGCTACTACCTGTGGCCCGCTGTTTCACTTAAAATTTTTCTGGAAGGTGCTTACGATAGCGCAACCGGCGAAATGCGCACCACCCTGCGCGATGCAGGCTTGCTTCCGCAGGAACAACCCTACTCTGCTGCCCCATGGAACTACACGGGTGGAGAAGCCGTGCAGAGTATTCCCAGCGGAGTGGTGGATTGGGTTCTCCTGGAATTGCGTAAGAACCCCGCTGCGGACAGTCGGGTAGTGCGGCGTGCCGCCTTTTTACGGAAAGATGGCAAAATCGTCGATCTGGACGGTGTGAGTGCAGTTAGCTTTAAAACCAGTCCAGGAGAATATTACGTGGTCGTGCATCACCGGAACCATCTCTCCGTGATGAGCACCGGACCACTTTCGCTCAACGTTCCCAATAAACTATTCTACGATTTCTCTGACCAGGTCGGGCGAGCTTATAGCACCGGTCCGGCACCGCTCAAGCAGCTTGCTTCGGGCGTGTTTGGGATGCTGGCAGGAGATGCCAATGCAGATGGCGCTGTGGACGCAATCGACTACAACAGTGAGTGGTTCCCCAATAATGGTACCAGCGGCATTTATCCCCTGAATGCCGATTTGAACCTGGATGGTTCGGTTAACACGACGGATGCACAGAATTACTGGTTGCCCAATAACGGACAGGCCACTCAGGTTCCCCAATAACTTTTTCCCAAATGTTGCCTATCGATCGGATGAATGAAAAGGTGGGATGGTTAATCCATGACCGCTATACCCGAAAGTTCTTCCGCTCTCCCGATCGACCCCGTAAAATACCGGGTACGTCCGGAATTCACCTGCTTTTCCGCACCCGATTTTCCTCCAGATATTGGGCGTTACGGGGGTCTTCGCTTACCGAATAAGGTGCGGGATTGTAGTGAAACATGAGTTCAATGAAACGATTTAAAATAAAAGCAGTAGCGCCCCAGATGGCATGTCCTTTAAAATAGTAAAAGTACACATTGTACAGATGCCCTTCATGTTCCCACTGTTTCATTTCAAAATGGCGGTCGGTCAGGAACAGGGAAAGGGGAACTTTCAGCACTTCGGCGACTTCGTTCCGGCTTAGGCGGAAGTGCACCGGTTCGCGGATGATTCCCACAAAAGGAGTAATCATAAAATTGGTCACCGTGTAAAAGTCGTCAATTTGTCCCAGCACTTCAATTTTCTCCGGTGGCACCCCAATTTCTTCATAGGTTTCGCGTAAAGCGGTATGCAGCAAGTCCCGATCTTCCCGGTCGCGCACACCACCGGGAAAGGAAATCTGTCCTTTATGGTGCTCTACCATATCGGTACGGCGGGTCAGTAAAATATGAGGCTCATCTTCCACTTCGGTCAACAAAATCATAACTGCGGCGGGAATTGCGTCTTCTTTTTGCAGGCGCTGGGGGGAATAAGCAGCCAGCTTCTCCCGAAGCATCTGAACAATTTCATGAAATTTCCCATTCATAAATAAAAACCGCTTCCCGATTCATTTTCCTTCAATTAATAAAATTTCCGGAAGTTTCCCGGAATAATCCAGACAAAAAAATATTTTTCTTTGATGGAACCTGAAGAAAACATTAACCGCAATCTCTTCCTCTCCCCTTTCAAGATGTCATCTTCAAAAAATTTTTATTTGGTTATCTCTTTCAAAGCGAAATTTTTATATTCCACCGGGTGATATTTCATAAACAAACAAAGGAGCACTCCATGGTGGACAAAACAGCATTCGAAAAGATTCGCGAAAAGATTGATTCGTACCGGCAGGCAATGATTGATTTCCAGAAAGCCATTACCGCCATACCAGCCCTGGACCCTTCCAGCGGTGGCGAAGGCGAATGGGACAAAGCAATGTACATCAAAGCATTTCTGGAAGAACACGGCTTAACAAACATTGAGCAGATTGATGCTCCTGACGAGCGAGCCAAAAACGGTAAACGTCCCAATCTCATTGTACGGATTCCCGGTAAAAAACACAATCGTACCATCTGGATTATGGCGCATATGGATGTGGTTCCCGCCGGTGATCTGAAAATGTGGGAGACCAATCCCTGGGAAGCTGTGGAGAAAGACGGAAAACTGTATGGCCGGGGAACAGAGGACAATCAGCAGAGCCTGACCAGTGGTGTGTTCACCGCCCTGGCATTTCATGAGCTGGGCATCCAACCGGAGTATGACTTAGCCCTCCTGCTGGTTGCTGACGAGGAAACCGGATCCAAATATGGGCTGATGTACATTTTAGAGCACCATCCCGAGCTTTTCCGGAAAGAAGACATCATTCTGGTACCCGATGCCGGAGAACCGGACAGCAGTATGATTGAAGTGGCGGAGAAAGGAATTGTGTGGGTGAAATTTGTCACCCGGGGAAAACAGACTCACGCCAGTCAGCCAGAGCAGGGAATTAACGCGTTTAAAGCAGCCTCCCATCTGGTGGTGAAGCTGGAACAATTGTACGACATTTTTGATGCACGGGATGAGGTGTTCTCCCCACCCATCAGCACATTCGAACCCACCAAGAAGGAAGCGAACGTTCCCAATGTAAATACCATTCCCGGCGAAGACGTATTCTATATGGATTGCCGATTGCTACCCCAATACAGCATTGAACAACTTTTCGGAGAAATTCGCAAGATCTGCGACCAGGTGGAAAAAGAATTTAATGTGAGCATCGAGTTTGGTGCGGAACAGCAGAAGGAGGATGCCGCTCCGGCAACTCCGGTGGATGCACCCGTTGTCCAAAAGCTGAAACGTGCCATTCAGGAAGTGTACCATGTGGAAGCGCGTCCCATGGGGATTGGCGGTGGTACGGTGGCAGCTATTTTCCGGCGGGCGGGACTCCACGCAGCAGTGTGGTCCACCATCGACGATACCTGCCATCAGCCCAATGAATACTGCGTGATTGACTATATGGTGAACGATACCAAAGTGTTTGCACACCTTTGCTTGCAGGAAGATTAGTCTTCAGCCATTTTTGTCTCGATCATCCTGTGCATCCTGTCTGAATTATTTTTGACAGGATGTACAGGATTTTTTTATGAATTCAATACAACTGGTAACCTTTTTAACAGACTTTGCGGTTCGTGAATCCCTTTGAAGCGTTTTTGTAGTCGGTCGGGTTACTTCATTCCACCGGGCTAAAGCCACGGTGTTAATGAATTAGGTGGGTAATCGGAGATCCTTAATCGCCTGAGTGAAATGAGAGACTGCATTCAAACGAATTGAAACGAACACCTTCTGTCACCCCGAGCGGAGCGCCAGCGGAGTCGAGGGGTCTCCTTTTGAGATTCCTCGACTCGTTCCGACTTCGTCGTAACTCGCTCGGAATGACAGAGGTGTGCGTCCGGGTTTCGGACGGTAAAACAAAGCGCAATGGCTGATTATTCGGGAAACCGCTGAAGCGGTTTTTGGTCAAGCGGTTTGCTCAGCTACACCGGGCTTAAGCCTCGGTGTTAATGAATTAGGTGGATAATCGGACATCCCTGATCGCCTGAGTGAAATGAAAGACCGGATCAATCCTGCTCATCCTGTCCCCCCACGAAAATAAGGGATTTCATAAAAGAAATATTTTTCCTGTTGGTGAAAAGTAGTGATTTTTTTATTTTATTCTTAATATTTTTTTTGAAGATCGAATGGATTGAATTTCAGTTACAGGAGGCTCTTATGAATCAGGAAAAACCGCACCATTCCACTGCGTTTCGTATCCGACGTTTTCTCAATTGGTTCCCGCTGGGTTTAACCTATTCCCTTTTTTACATGGGACGCTACAACATCTCCGTGGCAAGTCCGCAAATCATGGATAAATATCATCTGACCAACACCGAATGGGGAACCATCATCACCGCCGGATTTTGGACCTACGCATTTAGCTTTATCATCAACGGGCCGCTAACCGACCGTTTTGGCGGGAAGAAGGCGATTATTTTAGGTGGATTGGGCGCTGCCCTCATGAACATCCTGATGGCACTAATGATAGGTATGGGGCTGTTTGCCACCAAAATCGTAGTTGCCTTTTCCCTGCTCTATGCGCTGGACATGTATTTCCAGAGCTTTGGGGCGGTCTCTATCGTAAAAGTGAATTCTTCCTGGTTCCACGTTCGGGAACGGGGGGTTTTTGGCGGTATATTCGGAATTCTGATTTCGTTAGGTTATCAACTTGCTTATGGCGTAGGTGGTTATATTCTGGTGCACCTTCCGTTAATTTACGTGTTTATTATCCCCTCTATTTTACTGGGAGGGTTTGTATTATTGGACATTTTCATCATCAAGGACAAACCCTCGCAAGCAGGATTTCAGGATTTCGACACCGGTGATGCCACTTCCGGCTTAAAAGAGGAAGTGGACTTCAAGTTTATTCTGAAACACATTTTCACCAATCGTGTGGTATTTACCATTGCCATTATTGAATTTTGCACCGGGGCGGTACGAAACGGAACGATGCAATGGCTTCCCAAATATCTGAAAGTGATTTTCCCGGAGGCCGGTGCGGCGGAAATGGCCTGGTACGGCACGGGTCTGTTTCTGGCGGGAATTTTAGGTGGACTGACCGCCGGATACGTTTCTGACCACCTTTTTGGCTCGCGGCGTCCGCCGGTGGCAGGAATTTTCTACGGCTTTCTTATCCTGGCTCTCATCTTTCTGGGAAATGCCTGGTCTGCCGGTTCGGCTGTAGCATTTGCCGTCATTGCCGCTTTTTTCTTCATCGGAATTCACGGGATGCTCTCCGGCACTGCCTCCATGGATTTTGGGGGAACCAAAGGCGCAGCCAGCGCTGCTGGCATCATCGATGGTTTTGTCTATCTCGGTAGCGGCGTCTCCGGTGTATTTTTGGGATTCTTGCTGGATAAATTCGGATGGAACGTCTGGGCGTATCTGCTTATTCCGTTTGCATTGGTGGGGCTCATCCTGAACATTTCCATCTGGAATGTGATGCCCAAATCTCAAAAGTCAGCCCATTAAAATTGGCAACATCTTGAATAAGAACAAAAGGAAGGAGTATCGATTCATGAGTAAAAATCACTTCGACATCATCATTCTGCTGGGTCGCCCCGCAGCAGGGAAATCGGAAGTGATCGATTACCTGAAGAAAACCCCGGTGGAGGAACGCATTAAGCGCTTTCACATCGCCGAATTCAAGGAAATTGACGACTTTCCCATGCTGTGGACCTGGTTCGAAGAGGATGCCATTCTGGAAAAGATTTTACACAAGCCACGTATGCACACGGACAAGGACGGGTACTTCCTTTACCCGTACCAGTGGCACCTGCTTATCGAACGCATCAGTCTGGAATATCAGAAACTGCTGCGCGATCACCCCAATTACCACGACGACCACACAGTCATCATCGAATTTTCACGCGGTAAGGAACACGGTGGCTACCGGGAAGCCTTTCCCCATCTTTCTGACCAGATACTGGAAAAAGCGGATATCATGTACATCGACGTGTCGTATGAAGAATCCAGGCGAAAAAATCGCAGGCGTTTTAATCCGGAAAGGCCGGACAGCATTCTGGAGCACGGTTTACCGGACGAAAAATTAGAACGCCTGTATAAGGAAATCGATTGGGAAGAAGTGACCGCGGGCAATCCGGAGTACATCGAAATCAAAGGGTATAAGGTACCCTATGCCGTGTTCCACAACGAACCGGAAGTCACCGACAAGCCGGAATTACTGGGCAAAACGCTGGAAGAGGTTTTTGGCAAATTGTGGCAATTGCATCAGAAATATCATTCATGAAAATGGCCAATGGTTGAATTTTAAATGAAGGCACAAAAGAGTTTTACTTTTGGCCTGTCAATCCGGGCAAACCAAAAAGCGCGGGTGGTAATGCCCGCGCTTTTTACTTGAAACAATTTCGGGAGATTTAGTAAAACTTTTCCGTTACATCTTCCCGGGTCTTTTTCACCAGCAATCGAAATTCATACGGCTTCAGGGTGGGGTCTTCTTCAGTATCGATTTTAATCCAGTACTTCCACATCAGGCGCATGCGGCGGCTGATGCGTTTGTTGTTCAGATACTCCACCATGTCCGGATGAGCACGAATAATCACCCGCCGGTCGTAATCCGACGCAATATATCGGCGAATGGCGCGTTCGATGCTGGCCAGCACCGTTCCGTGGGTGGGAATCAGTCCGGTGCCGTTGCACAGCGGGCACGGTTCGGTGATATTGTAAATCAGACTGGGACGAATACGCTGACGGGTCATCTCCACCAGTCCGAAGCGGCTCATTTCTTCCATTCGGGTGATGGCACGGTCGTGAGCAAACTCCTTGCGCAACTCATTCATCACCTTTTGCTTGTTTTCTTCCTTCTCCATGTCGATAAAATCGATCACGATCAACCCGCCAATGTCGCGCAAACGCAACTGCCGGGCAATCTCCCGGGCGGCTTCCAGATTAATTTTCAGTGAATTGCGCTCGTGATCCTTTTTACCAAAATACCGTCCGCTGTTTACATCGATTGCTGTGAGCGCTTCGGTTTGCTCAATGATGATGTAACCGCCGTTTTTCAACCATACTTTGCGCTCCAGACTCCGCTTAAGTTCTTCTTCCACCTTATACACGTCGAAAATAGGCGCTTTGGATTTAAAATATTCCACCCGATTCACCAGATCGGAACCCACTTCCTTTAAATAGCGGGTGATTTCCCGGTACATCTTGCGCGAATCCACCACCACCTTATCCACATCGGAAGTAAACAAATCCCGAATGACCGAACTGGCCATGCCCAGATCTTTAAAAATTAGTTTGGGAGGTTTAGAGCGCTTAATCTCGGCCTGAACCTTATTCCAGGTCTTCAGCAGCTTTTGCAGGTCCTGTTGCAGGGTTTTCTCGTCTTTTCCTTCGGCTACCGTGCGGATAATAAGTCCAAAACCTTTGGGACGCATCTTACGCGCCACCGAACGTAACCGACGCCGTTCCCGCACACTGGCAATTTTTCGGGACACTCCCACCCGTTCCTGATTGGGAACCAGCACCATGAATCGCCCGGGAAGAGTAATTTCCGTGGTTACCCGCGGTCCTTTGCTGCTAATGGGTTCTTTAATGATCTGAACCACAATCTCCTGACCGTTACGCAGCAAATCGGCCGGATCAATATCCTTTCCTCCCTTTTTTTCTTCAATCAGTTCCTCGTCGATATCGGCAAAAAGCTGATTGACCTCGCTCCCCATATCCGAAAAATGTAAAAATGCATCCTGTTCAAAACCGATGTTAATAAATGCCGCCTGCATTCCTTTTACCACACGGCGAACACGTCCTTTGTAAATGTCACCCACCATCCGTTCGTTATCCGGACGTTCCACAAATATTTCCACCAATTTTCCGTTTTCCAGGATGGCTATACGGGTATCTTCATTGGTTGAATTTATTATGATTTCCTTCTTCATCGCTTCACCTTCTCGTATTCACATTCACACTTACTCGTTCCTGTTCAGGACAGCTCCAGCGCCAGAATCTGGAAGGGATCTTTTTTCACACCATCTTCCATCACGAACTGTCCCGTCCTCTGGGTTAAAAACTGTCGGTAATCGATACCTTTTTCCGCAAAGAGCGACTCCAGCACTTCGTTAATTTTGGCCATTCGTCCTTCTACACTATGAATGGCAATTTGCAATCGGTCATCCACCACTTTCATATCGGCCACAAAGGGACGGATATCCACCGTTTTGACCCCTTTGCGGGTTTCCCGTTCCACCACAATTGTTTCCCGAGCCAGCCACTCTGTAATCCACTCATCCGGAAGATTAAAATCTTCCAGAAACGTTTCGTACTCGAACCAGTTGATGACTGCTGCCAGAGCGGGGACTTTGGCAAACACCGTTTTTTGCCGCACAAATTGCATTCCCGGTGGCAGTACCAGATTCAGCTTTTCGGTTAAATCCGCTTCACGCCCAATATCTACTTCCACATCCAGATATTCGGCAATGCTGGCCACACCCAGTACCAGCGGGGGTCCAAACGATATTTTGGGTCGGGGGGTAAATCCCTGCGAATAAACCAGGGCAATATTTGCTCGCCGGGCGGCTCGTTCAATCACCCGGGCAATATCCAGATGGGATAGAAAACGCATCTGCCCTGTTTTGGTGTACTGCACCCGAATTTTTTTACGTGCCATCTGTACTCCAACCTGACGGCGCTTGCGTCCCCGTCCGTAAGAGATGGTCGCCGGGGCATGCGTCGCCGGTGTGGCGGGTGCAGAGGGTGCATTCACCCTCTCCGCACCACGCTGGTGCGGGGTCTGGCGATAACAGCTCACCAATTTCTCGAACTCTTTCCGTTGCAAACCGCAACCAATGCACACCTTATCCTTGCAATCGGGTGTAATATGTCCCTGATACGCCCGATTCCGTTCCTTGAGCAGGAACGAACGGGTGATTCCCATATCGATATGATCCCAGGGTAACGGCACATGGGTGGAAATTGGCCGTAAGTAACTTTTCCAATCAATGCCCAATTCTTCGAACACAGCCAGCCAGGTATCCCAATTGAAGCCTTCGTTCCACCCATCGAATCGGGCGCCATGGCGCCAGGCAAGTTCCAGAGCCGGGGCCAGTTCCCGACCACCCCGGGCAAAAATAGTCTCCAGTGAGGTGACATGCCCGTCCCGCCAGGTCAGGTGAATATTGGATTTGTTCAACCTGTGTGCAATCAGGTGAATCTTCCGGTCCACTTCCACTGGCAAGTCCTGCCGTTCCCACTGGAACGGGGTATGCGCCTTGGGAGAAAACGGGGATATGGAGACATTAATTCGGACATCCCGATAACCGGAAGCGATTTCCCGGCATTTGAGTACCAGATCGGCAATGGCTTCCACATCTGCATCGGTTTCGGTGGGCAAACCGATCATGAAGTAAAACTTCACCATCTGCCAGCCATTATCCAGAATCAGGCGCAGTGAATCCAGCAGATCGTCTTCCCGAATATTTTTGTTGATTACATCGCGCAACCGCTGACTCCCGGCTTCCGGTGCAAAAGTAAAACCGGTTTTTTTAAACGTTTTCACAAAATCCACCATCTCCGGTGTCAGCCCATCCAGTCGCAGTGAGGGGAAAGAAAATTTTACATTTTGCTGAGCCAGCAGCATTTTCTCTTTCATCATCAACCAGCTTAACTGCTGGTAGTCCGATGTATTCAGCGAAAGCAGTGACACTTCGTTAAAACCTGTGGCGGCAATCGCTCGCCGGGTTTGCTCCACGATATCTTCCACCGGACGTTCCCGGACGGGACGGTAAATCATGCCAGCATTACAAAAACGGCATCCTTCGGTACATCCCCGCATAATTTCCACCGAAAGGCGGTCATGCGTCACCTCGATGAGTGGGACCAGGGGACGCATGGGATAATTTTTCCGATCCAATTCGGGAAGAATGCGTTTCACAATCCGGCGCGGAACATCATCGCGAAGCGGTACAATTTTGCGAAATTCACCGGCTTCGTTGTATTCCGCCCGGTAAAATCCGGGAACATACATGCCGGGAATCCGGGATAACCGAAGGAGTGTTTCCTGACGATTTACTCCCTCCTTCCGCGCCTGTAAAATCACCTCGCTAATTTCCAGAACAGCCTCTTCCCCATCCCCGATGAGAATGGCGTCCATGAAATCGGCAATTGGCTCGGGATTGCTGGCTGCCGGTCCCCCACCAATAACAAACGGGTCGTTTTCATTCCGATCCCGTGCATATAGGGGAATTCCGCTCAGTTCCAGCATGTTCAAAAGATTGGTGTAAGTGAGTTCGTACTGCAGGGTAAATCCAATCCAGTCGAATTCCCGTAACGGCGTGCGTGATTCCAGAGAAAAAAGCGGAATTTTCTTTTCTCGTAACACTTCTTCGGCATCAAACCAGGGGGCGTACACCCGCTCTGCCCAGATTTCCGGTCGCGAGTTTAACACATGGTAAAGAATCTCGAAGCCTACATAAGACATCCCCAGCTCATACAACTCCGGAAAAGCCAGTGCCACACGAAGCTGGACATCATCAAGATTCTTTATAACCACATTATATTCGTTCCCCGTGAACCGTCCCGGTTTATTAATAAACGGTAACAGTTCTCGTTCAATCCGACTGGAAAATTCCATACCACCCTTAATGAGATTAAACCAATTAATTCGGGGAAGAGAATTAAAGGGGAAGGCACAATACCGTCTTCTCCGGTAATCAGTCGTTTACCGGTGGATATGGATGATGTCAGAAGTCGCACCAACCCCGGAGGGGTACAAACTGGTCAAATTTTTCTATCGATTAAACACACACTATAAACATACGGTACGATCTGACATACTTTTTACCCTATCCCCCATTCTCTTCACATTTGTTGGATGACCGCGCCCGATATCTCAATCGGAAAAATGGCATAATGGAAAATTGGTTCTACCACCCAATCTTTGACCACCTGTGCTGGTCTGATTTTTTCTGGTACACGTTGTTACGATCGAGAATCGGTGAATTAACATCATCGTGCTGGAGTCATTCTCCAGGAATATCGGGGCGACCGGAGCTATTTCGGATCGCCCCGTTTGTTTCCGATTGAGACGGTCTCGATTCCCTATTCGTAAGCGATTCTTTCCAGATCTTCTTTGATCTGTGGAATATTTTTCACCGTATCGGGAATCACCAGAATGGCGTTTTCCCCGGCAATGGTTGCCAGAATATTTTTATGTTTCATCTGATCGATAAACAGGGCAACCCCTTTAGCGCGGCCGGTAATGGTTCTGACAACAATATTGCTTTCGTTATGATAAACACCCAGGATTTCCATCCCCACCACGCGACGGAAAGAATGTCCGCCTTCTTCCTCAGAAATGGCATAGCGGTAGCCATCTGCAGTGGGAACCCGCACGATGCCCATATCATGCAAATCGCGCGAAAGGGTTGCCTGGGTGGTTTTAAACCCCCGTTCCCGCAGACGTTTCAGCAACGTCTCCTGGTTGGAAATCTTTTCGCTCTGAATAATCTGTTTGATCGTAAACTGCCGTTCCTTCTTTCGAGCCATTTTTCATCTCCTGATTAATGAATCCCTTTAGACCATTTACAAGTGGTCGGGGAGGGCCATTCTCCCCGACCGGTCATTTCCTGACATTACTTATTTTCTTCTTTCAATGCAGCCTGTGCTGCTGCCAGACGGGCAATTGGTACCCGGAACGGAGAACAGCTAACATAGTCCAGATTAATCGTATGGCAAAATTCCACTGAACTGGGCTCACCACCGTGTTCTCCGCAAATACCCACCTTCAGGTCTTTTCGAGTATTCCGTCCCATCTCCACTCCCCATTTCATTAATCGTCCCACACCATCTCGATCGATGGCTTCGAAGGGATCGCGGGGGAGAATACCTTTTTCCACGTAGAAAGGCAAAAACTTACCGGAATCGTCCCGGGAAAGACCGAAGGTCGTCTGGGTCAGGTCGTTGGTACCAAAGCTGAAGAATTCCGCTTCCTCTGCAATCTGATCGGCGGTGATGGCAGCACGTGGTAATTCCACCATCGTTCCCACTTTGTAATCCACTTCCATGCCATACTTTTCAAACACTTCTTTGGCCACCCGATTGACCACTTCTTTCTGTAATCGCAATTCATTCACGTGGCCCACCAACGGAATCATAATTTCCGGTTTTACGTCAACACCTTCTTTTTTCACCTCGCAGGCCGCTTCCAGAATCGCTCGCGCCTGCATTTCAGTGATCTCCGGATACGAAATTCCCAGACGGCAACCCCGATGCCCCAGCATGGGATTAAATTCGTGCAACGCTTCCACTTTACCTTTCACTTTTTCGAAAGGAACGTTCATTTTTTCAGCAAGTTCCTTCATCTCTTTCTCTGTGTGAGGCAGGAATTCGTGCAGAGGCGGGTCCAGTGTGCGGATGGTTACCGGACGATCTTCCATTACCTTAAAGATGCCAATGAAATCTTCCTTTTGCATGGGAAGCAATTTCTGCAGTGCAGCACGGCGACCCGCTTCGTCATCGGCCAGAATCATTTCCCGTACCGCATCAATCCGATCGCCACCGAAGAACATGTGTTCGGTGCGGCATAATCCGATTCCTTCTGCACCAAATGCTACGGCATTGGCAGCCTGATCGGGTTGATCGGCATTGGTGCGCACACCCAAACGACGATATTTGTCCGCCCATTCCATAATCTTCTGGTAGGTGTGGAAAGTTTTCGACTCTTCCGGTTTTAGCGTTTTATCCAGTAGCACCTGGAGCACTTCGGATGGTTTGGTTTCGATTTTACCTTCAATCACCTCACCGGTAGAACCGTCGATGGAGATCCAGTCCCCTTCTTTCACCACCCGACCATTGACTTCGAACTGTCGTTTCTTGTAATCGATGTTCAGTGCACCAGCACCAACCACACAAACTTTTCCCATCTGGCGAGCCACCAGAGCGGCATGGCTGGTCATACCACCGCGCTGGGTCAGGATACCTTCCGAAGCGTGCATTCCCTTAATGTCTTCCGGGCTGGTCTCGATGCGCACCAGGATCACTTTCTCGCCCCGTGCTGCCCATTCTGCCGCATCGGGAGCATTAAACACCACTCGACCGCTTGCGGCACCTGGTCCGGCGTTCAACCCTTTGGCTAACAGCTTGCCACTTTTTACCGCTTCCTCTTTCTGCTTCAAATCGAAGATGGGACGCAACAGCTGGTTCAACTGATCCGGTTCCACCCGCAACAGGGCTTCTTTCTCGGTAATCAGGCCTTCTTCTACCATATCCACGGCAATGCGGAAAGCAGCAAAACCGGTACGTTTGCCCACCCGGGTCTGTAGCATCCACAACCGACCATTCTGAATGGTGAATTCCATATCCTGCATATCGCGGTAATGTTTCTCCAATTTTTCGGCAATTTCCACCAGTTGCTTGTACACTTCCGGCATAATTTCGGCCAGCTGGGAAATCTTTTGCGGGGTACGAATTCCGGCTACCACATCTTCACCCTGAGCATTTACCAGGAACTCGCCGTACAGTTCCTTTTCGCCGGTAGCAGGATTGCGGGTAAATGCCACACCGGTAGCAGAATCCTCACCCATGTTACCGTACACCATGCTCTGCACATTCACTGCGGTTCCCCAGTGATCGGGAATATTATTTAACTTTCGGTACACTTTAGCGCGTTCGTTGTCCCAGGAACGGAACACTGCACCAATAGCACCCCAGAGCTGATCCATGGGGTCTTCCGGAAAATCCTGACCGGTGCGCTCTTTAATCGCCTGTTTAAATTCCACTACCAGTTCTTTTAAAGCTTCCACATCCAGATCGGTATCGTATTGCGCACCTTTTTCCTGTTTCTTCTTTTCCAGAATTTCTTCAAAAGGATCAATGTCGTCTTTACTTTCCGGTTTCATTCCTAACACCACATCACCGTACATGGCGACAAACCGCCGATAACTATCGTAAGCAAAGCGAGGATTATTGGTTTTCTTAATCAGTCCCTGTACCGTTTCATCGTTTAATCCCAGATTCAGAACCGTGTCCATCATTCCGGGCATGGAAACACGCGCACCGGAACGCACGGAAACCAGCAACGGATTTTCCGCATCTCCGAATTTTGCCTGCATCACATCTTCCACTTTATGCAGTGCTTCCATCACCTGCTCTTCCAGCCCTTCCGGATATTTATATCCATTCTGATAATAATACGTACAAACTTCTGTGGAAATAGTAAATCCGGCCGGTACCGGAACGCCCAGATTGGTCATTTCCGCGAGATTCGCACCTTTTCCGCCAAGGAGGTCCTTCATATCCTTGGTACCATCCGCTTTTCCGGCTCCGAAGAAATACACATACTTTTTCGCCATCTTCACATCCTCCTTAAGGTTTAAACCGTTTCGATCAACTTATGGTTAATATTTTAACATATTTTTCAACTTTTTGTAATAATTTTTAGCTGGTAAATTTAATATTCCCGACGGCAAATTGCAAAAGAATAAAAATTTCTTTTTGAGGAAAAAGTTGCGTTCATAAACCAGTTGAGTTGTCTCTATGCAAACTGATTGTACAGAGAGATGAGAAAAGCTGAAAATCATTTCAAAGATTAATAAAAGATAAAAAGGAAAAAGAGAAGAAAGCCGTGACCATTCATTAGAAGGTTCAGGATTCAGGGACGGGCATAACAGTAAAGGCAGCGGTATTTGCACGGAGTTTTGACATAGTCTCCCACATCGATGGAAGCAGTGCATCCACAATCAGGACGGGTTGGTGCCCGACGTTCACTCACGCGGTGGAACCCCAGTCGATTCAGTAATCGGCCGTTGATACAACTTCCGGGCTTCAGCCCCGGCACTTTCAACAGCTTTTTGTTCGAACAACTGTACAGTTGAACACCAAAAATAGAAGCCACATCCACCATTTCGGAGAGAATTTGCAGCTTCTGTTCCAGCGCCAATTCCACAAATTCGAAATCGGGAATGGAGCGTGCCCGTCGTATCATTTTGGGGTAGATGTGAGCAATGCTTATGTAACAGCGATCCAGCCCCAGCGAACTGGCAATTCGTAGATAATCCCGAAAAATGCTAATCCGATGGTTGGTCTGCAATTCTCCATTTTTTCGGTAAAATACCAGCGGATCGTACCGCCATACAATCATCTCCGGTCCGTACAGCTGCACCAGTTTTTCCAGTTGCTTAAAAGCCATGGAGGGAGGTAACATTTGCGGTTCCAGTAACGCATCGGGAGGATTAATGGTAAAATGGAAATATAACTGGTACAAATTAAAAAAAGTGTGATGTTTTAGAAACGGCCCGAAATTGCGGGACCAGAAAACAATCCAGGCAACATCCCGGGGAGAAAGGGATACCCGCTTCACCTGTTTGCGATTCAGAGGATTCGGAACATCCACGTACCCCTGTTTAATTTTCTCCATAAACCAGGGTAAATAAAACGCTGGGATATCGGTACGTCTGCTGGCAGAAATAACTGTATGCATAGAAAATGAATATTTTTCGTCGAAGGAATGTAACGGATTCCAAAACCGGAATCCAGAAAAAAGATAACTGTTTATCTGGCCCGCCTGCTGAACCAGATGGCTAATGTTGTTTAAATTCCAGATAGGCCTGAAAAATGTGTTCTAATTTTTCCTGAATCTGTTTTCGAGATAAGCCGCGATTCCAATCGTTCATTAAGTATTTCCTGGGATTGTCCATGGCAATGCGAATGATGTTTTCCATCGGGATCAGGTAATAATCGTATAGCTCATCTATCTTTCGGCACTGTACCTGGAAACTAATGGTGGAATCTTCCTGCATACGGGTATTCACATCCACCTGAAACACCTGAATGTTGGGATCACGAAGTAAAGCAATCGCCACATGCAAAGTTCCCACCCATTTCCCAACCCGATTAAAATCCAGTTGCAGGTTAGCCCGACGATTCGTAAAAAACAAACCGGATTGAATATCCAGCTTCATATCCAGAAACCGGATATTGCTTAAAAAATAAACATACAGATTTTCGATATCCTCCATTGCCCAGCGATTGATGGGATAATTTTCCGCATCCAGACCGCGACGTTTGCGGCGAGGAAAAGTAATCACCGGAACGTTGGGAACAGCATGCTCCCGATGGAAATCAGCTGCTCGCAGCATCTCATCAAACGGAATCTGAAAATCGGAATCGCTTACCCCTAAATGATCGAAATTCAAAAAAACGGCAATCTGAGTGAATAAATCAATGGGATAAGTAAGCCCTTCCGGATACGGTGAATAGTAAATAATTTTGACTGAACTACCGTTGGGATAATCCCCCACAAAGTGCTTTACCAGTTGGTTAGGAGAAAATCGATACCGTGCATAATCAAACAACTGAACATGCTTAAGCAAATCCTGTTGCCTTAAAAATTCACCGGGGTCCTCCCCGCAAATGGCAATATGAAATTCTGTTTCCTTGCGTCCCTGTTCCACTGCCTGAACACTTTTCAGGATAAGATTTTTCAGATCCTGATGACTCTGTTCGCTCTTCAGGTACTGCCGAAATCCAATGAGTTCCCGCATGTATCCTCCGTGATTTTTATCCTATTATCGTAAACCCAGGTTAAAACTAAACTACTGATTTGCGGGACGTTTATTCATCCTCAATCCTCAGCACAACCCGTTGGGTTATTAACTCTAAAAAGCGGTCAACCGGTATGTATAGGACTTAACCATCGGACTAAATCCGGTCACTCAACGAGAATGAAAGTTGAACGCCTTGATTCAAAACCGATTTTTCCATAGGAAATACTTTACACTGTGTGCCTGCACTGTGTGCCTGCACTGTGTGCCTGCACTGTGTGCCTGCACCGTGTGCTATGAGCTGTGCTCCTACACTGCATGGTGTGGGCTACACCTTTTATTTTAAGATTTCTAATTGAATTCGCACAATAAATCACTCCGATGTTCATCATTATTTTTTATTGAAATAAAAAACCGCCGACCTTCCCGGAGGGAAACATCGGCGGTTAAAACGAAAAATAACCCGTTCTTATTTCATCAGAATCATCTTTACGCTCTTGGTAAAGCGATCCGTTTTCAGCACAGCATAGTAAATACCACTGGAGAGTGGTTTACCATTCTGATTGGTTCCATCCCAGTAAAGACGATAGCTTCCCGGTGCAATCTGACCTTTGTAAAGCACTTTTACCTGCTGGCCCAGTGCATTATAAACCACCAGTGAAGCTTGTACCATGGAGGTACGTGACGCAGGAATATCAAACTTCAGTGTGGTTCCCGGGTTGAAGGGATTGGGATAGTTGGGATACAGCGCATACTTCTGCGGAATATTGCCGGTATGGGTAATGTTTGAACCAGCTTCGTTGGGTGTGACGGCCAGTGGTCCATGAACATTACGACGTCCATTCAGATCCACGTCCACCAGTTTATACCAATAAGTGATTCCATTCATTACCAGGCGATCGGTAAACTGATATACATGGCGGGTGTTGGAAGTGAGATGTCCCTTTAATGCGGGATTATTCTCATAACTGGAAATCACTGTGTAATCCCCATCTTCGCTGGTAGCCCGTAAAATTTCGAAACCGACATTGTTCACTTCACTCTCAGTGATCCACTGCAGTGTCACCTGATTATTTCCCGCTTGCGCCGTAAAGGAGGTTAAACTGACCGGAAGAGAACCATCGTTATGAATATCGTTGTAAGAACGCGGAACAATCTGATATCCCTCATCATAGGGAGAACTGGTATCGTACTGGTTGAAAATTCCCACCACATCCTTCGGCCAGACAGGTTCGGGATTGTCATCCAGGTCCGTATCTTTATCGATGTACATATTCAAATTATTGGTGCTCCCATCGTTCATCACCAATGTACCATTGCTTCCGGAAGAGGGCCACGAACCACTATCCTTATTTAAATGCATAATTCCTATCAGCATTCCTTCGTACGCTTCCGGATTGGCCAGCAATTCATCAATGGTTTTGATAAGCGGACTGGGGGTTCCCACAGCACCGTTATCGGTAATATCATTATCGGCATCATCCGGAATAATTTCTGCCTTTCCGTTGTATTGGGTTATTTTTCCCACAACAGTATAACTATTGCCTTCGATAATCGTGGGAGAGGTCGCCCCCCATTTGAAGACATCAATACCACCAAAAGCATCTTGAATATACACATCCAGGCTGGTTGTAGTAAATATTCCACTGCCCACCGTGGCCACACCGGTGACACGTGCGTAGTAATCCGTATATTTCAGCACTCCACTTGCATCCACTTCTTTAATTCCGTTTGTGCCGGAGGAGATAGGACTGGTACCCCAGAAGAGTCCATAAGTACTGCTTGTGGTGGTAGTTTTGGCAGCATCACTTGCTTCAATATAGTATTCCACCCGGGCACCATCGACCTGAGCAGGAATAGTCCCACTGTATGTATCCCCGGCAATGTTTGTCATTGTGACATCGGGCTGGGGAACTCCGTTAACGCTGTATTTCAGCAGAACGGTATAAGGTGGTGTACCGCCAGTCACATCACAATTTACCATTAAATCCTGGGAGGATGTTGGGACAACAACTTCCCGGGTGACGTTGGAGATGGTAAGATTCTGAGTGGAATATTCTAAAAATACGGCATCATCCACATAAACCGTAGCACTTCCGGACCAACTTCCTGAAACATCGTAAACGCGAATTTCCACATGTGCTGTAACAGCGTTAGCCGGAGCTGTTTGAATACCAGAATCAATAAGCTGCCAATCTGGTGAATCGGAGGAATAAGCACCATAATATCCAGAAATCAAACTTCCTGTTCCATCGTACCAGCGTATTGTTACACGAACTCTTCCACCCGGATCATTATCCAACGCGTAAAATTTGAACTGATAATCGAGACCACTGGTAACATTAATAATTTGCTCAAAACGTTCCGTCGAAGTCGTTGTCCAGGTGAGATTTACAGCATATGTACCTGTGTGAACATTGGTAGCTTCTTGAGATGCCGTGACACTCGAGCTCGATAAATCCCAGGCATCCGGTGGACCACCCGCACCGTTCACCGTCCAATTTTCAAATCCACCATTGGAAATAATGTCTGTTTGAGAAAAAACTGAAACAGACATGATCAATAGTAATCCCAGAACCATTAATAGCGCTTTTCTCATAATATACCTCCATCAATTAGTTAAATTAATGAAAATTATTTAAGTAAAATCATTTTCATTGTACTGGTAAAATAATCTGCGTGTAATACAGCGTAATAAATTCCGGAAGGCTGGCTGACACCCTGCTGGTTTCGACCATCCCAGATCACCTGGAAGGTACCGGCGCTTAACGGACCGTTATAAAATTCCTTAACTACTTCACCCAAGCTGTTGTAAATCACCAGACTCACTTTCACCGGGGCACCGTGATCCAGGTCGGGAATGTCAAATTTCAAAGTCGTAGTGGGGTTAAATGGATTAGGATAATTAGGATAGAGCCGAAAATTGTTGGGTAATTTCGAAGACACATGAACAATCTGACCATTCATGGGAACAGTTGCCGAAATAGGTCCATGATACATTTTATCACCATTGAAATCCACATCCACCAACTTGTACCAGTAAGTTTGACCAGGAATGACATTCCGATCGACGAATGAATATCGATGCTCATAGTTGGAATTACCCTGTCCCAGAAGTGCAGGATTATTTAAATAACTCGTAATAATCCGATACTCCCCTTCTCGGGAGGTGGAACGCAAAATCTCAAAGCCAGCATTATCCATCTCGGATTGGGTGGTCCAGGTTATTCTAATAGCATTATTAATCAAATCTGCTCGAAAAGAAACCAGTGAAATGGGTAACGATTGATCACTATCGAAAGAGCCAGGAGTGGCTGTTGAACTACTCTCTTCAATCCAGGCACCACCGATATTCTCTTTATAATGTCTTTTGCCACTGCCCCCAACCACCTGATAAGTATCATCTAACAAAGTACCATCATCTTTATTGGAGGTTCCATCGTTTGAACGTAATTTCCAGCGTCTTTGAACGCTGGTTCCAAAATATAAACTTGTATTCCCACTATTATAAGCTACTCCTGTAGGCAGACTTCCCCACTCACTTTCAAAATCCGATTTTGTATTTCCTCTAGCAACTATTAAAAAATTTTTTGCTTGAATTATTAAATCACCCCCATTACTTTCATCTTCTCCAAAATCAAAAACATATAATCCATCAGTATCTACTCTTATCAACTTGTAACCTGTTAAATCAATTGGAGAATCACTATTATTATAAATCTCTAAGAATTCATTATTGTAACTATTTGCATCAGAAACTTCACTTATATATAATTGGCCATAAGAAAAACTAAAATAAAAAAAACATAAAAGTACTATAACTTTTTTCATCTTAGTTTCTCCTATTAAATTATTTTAATAAATATTTGTAATGATAAAATTTCTAAAAAATAATAGATCAATTGTATATAGAATTTAATGTTATATTCCAAAATTTCAAGTACTATTTTATTTAACCAGAATATTTAAATTTGCTACTAAATATATAAAAAATTTAATAGTTTATGAGCCTATTATTATTAAGCAAATAATGTAGTAATTTTTAAATTAAAATTTCTAATACAAAATGCCTGGTGCTTACAAACCAGGCATTTTTGAATCAAAATCTCGTATGAATAGAACTATTTTAATCAGAATATATTTTACCGTATCAGCATCATCTTCACGGTACGGGTAAACAATTCCGTACGCATTACCGCCAAATAGATACCACTACTCACCTGTTTGCCCGCACTGTTTTCCCCATGCCATGTTAACTCATAGCTCCCCGGGGCAATCACTCCATTATACAACGTCCGCACTTTGCTGCCACTGGGATCATAAATCTCCAGCACCATGTGAATCATTCCCCGTAGTGTGGAAGGAATGTCGAAGCGAAGAGTCGTACTGGGGTTGAACGGATTAGGATAGTTAGGATACAGGGCAAACGATCCCGGTATAATTCCTTTATTTTTCACCGTGGTCCCCTGAGGATTGGGAGTAACTGAGAGTGGCCCATGCTCAGTGCGATGCCCATTTAAATCCACATCCACCAACTTATACCAATATGTTAACCCGTTTGCCACCAATTTGTCCACATATCTGTATTCGTGTCGCTGATTGGAAGAAATATGCCCTTTTAACTGATCCACTGTTTGATAATCGGCAATTTTGACATAATCGCTGTTAGGATATTGAGAACGCCAGATTTCAAATCCCAGGTTGTTTACCTCGCTCTCGGTTACCCATTTTAGCACCGCTTGATTATCTCTTGGCCATATCTCAAAAGTGCTTATTTCGACCGGTAGCGACTGATCGGCGCCCAATGTTCCAGGCGACCCCATATCTAATGAACAACCCCCGGGATAAGTGGGTTGTCGCATCGAAGCGGTGGTCCAGCTGGCTGGATTATTATTGTCGTAAGTAAAGTTAATTAGCGTTAAGGATGCACAATTATTGGGATTGGGCCAGGCCGGATCGTGGTCATCCCATTCCACACGATCCACCTCAATCCAGCCACCGGAACCATCCGGTTTCTCTAATATAATGGCATCCGTTCCGTGCAACTGAAATGCTTTGTACTTATAGTCGCACGTATATCCTCCATTAATCGCTGGATCAGCTTCTCTTCCCAACACCAGAAATCCCTTCGCCGGAATAATCAGCGGGCCACCATTGTTAATTACATGAAGATTGGAACCGTTATCCCGTATCCGCCAACCATTAATATCAATATCCGAATCGGTGCTGTTCCACAACTCAAACCATTCGCCGTTATTGTCCTCCACACAGCAGGTATGCACCGCAATCTCTGTGATAATAACCTCACTGGGCCATTGGGCAAAAACAAGGAAAACAAATAAAATGAGAAACAGTAAAACATGTTTCATAGAACACCTCCCCTGTTTAGATTAGTTTGTTTAATGAATTATTTGGTAATTTGAGATAGTCCAAATAGTTCTTACCATACCCTGTAAAATGATTAAAAGGTATGGCAATGGCGATAAAACGTTCTCCCCCAATAGACAAATTCAATTAATTCATTAAAATTAATTGATGTCCAATTCCTTTGTGGTTTTATGTGATAAAGACCATAGAGTGATATTTCCGAAATTATAATAAAATTTTAAACCAAATTCAAGGAATATTTTGCATGTTTTCATTTTTTTTTTGCTAATATCGAAGTAAACCGTGAGTAAGATGCGGTGGGGAAAATTCAATAAAAAAAATAATCGGAATTATTATAAAAAATATTTTAATCGATTCGGTCTGGGGAATTCCAGTAAAACTGACAGATTCCCTGAAAAGTTGCAATCCAGATGTAATCGCCATCCAACAACAATCGATTGCAGACGTTGTGCAACAATCCATCTGCCCGGGTAAAAAGACGCCAGTATTTTCGTTCCCGATCGTATTTTAACAAACCCTGTCTGGTGCTTACCCATACGCTTTTCTGGTTTACCGCCAGATCCTGGAACGGACCGGGGAGCTCCAACCCAATCTGGGGGAACCCCTCCCATTGATTGGTTCGCGTGTTCAAATAAAAAATGCCTCCGGGTGAAGCAAACCACACTTCATCCCCAAAGGCTTCCACAGCGGTCACCGGAACATCCTGAACAGCCGTCCTGGCTGAAACCGCCTGCCATACTCCCAGCGGGTCAGTGGATTTAAAAATCCCACGATTGGTACCTATCCAGATAGTATTTCCCTGAACAGCAATTTGATAAATAGTAGCCAGACGCACATTGGAATATTTTACCCGTTTAATTTTGGCTGAATCCAGAAGCAGAACATTCAGTCCGTTCCGGGTACCAATTAATAAAAAATTGTTCCACAGCGCCAAATCGGTGAGTTCAATACTGGAAAGCCCGTGTTTCATGGTAAAATTTCGCCAGCGATCTTCCCGCTGATCGTACAAACTTAATCCGTAATCCGTGGCAAACCACACGGAATCGCCGGTTATTTCGATATCGAACACATTATCACTGGGCAGATACGGTATCCATCGGGCACGGAAATATTCCCAGCTCCCGTCATGATCCTGCCAATGAACAATCCCCGGTCTTCCTGGTCCGGGCAATGGTTCTCCACCAATCCAGAGATCGTTTCGCTGGAATCGTAATACCCGAGGAGCAATATGAGACAGACCAAACGGAACAATGTCCATCCGCTGAGAATACATATTACCAATTCCCACGCCTAAACCTTCGATCACAAACCAGATGCGTTCCCAGCGATCCTTTAAGAATCCGCGAATCGGGAACTCATCAAAATGGTCATCCATGACCCGCCATTCATTAGTAATGGTATAGTTTCCATTGGCAAAAAATTGGGGAAGCTGATTGAGGTATTCTTCCGGATAAAATATGTTATAGGTAATGGGACTTCCCGGACCGGGTCGGTTACTGGGTGGCGGGACTTCGTTCCAGAAATGGGCTCGGGAACTGCAATACCATTCCTGTTCCGCTGGTTTAAACAAACAGGTATCGTCACGGGTAAACGCCCATAAATAACCGGTTTTATGGTCGTATCGAACATCTTTAATCACGTTATCCGAAAGTCCATTACTGGTGGTAAAGGGATAATCCCAATAATTTTGGTACAGATGGTATCGAAGGATTCCTCCCCCGAACGTACCAAAATAGATATAATCGCTCCCCACGGTAATGGAAGTAATGGTGGTGCTTTCCATATAGCTTATCCAGTCGTCCAGTGCATAATGCATCCGGCGTTGATGTTCGGAAGTGTACACTTGAGTGCGGATATACTGTGCTGCGACCTGTTGCCACAGCATGAAAAGAAGACCGATAAACAGCGTGAATCGCATAAGATTTTGCATCCAATTTCAATGAAACGGAAACGGATATGGCGGTTCTCTCTACCATACCCGACCATCTTTGTTTATCTATCTTTATTATAATAAAAAATCGGGATAAATTTTAGCAGTACCGAATTATTCTCCCATCACTTTAATAATCAAGCGCTTGCGGCGTTGACCGTCAAATTCAGCGTAATAAATTTGTTGCCAGGGACCTAAATCCAATCTTCCGTTGGTAATGGGCACAATTACTTCGTGATGTACCAATAAACTTTTCAAATGGGCATCCCCATTCGTCTCTCCCGTCCGGTGATGTCGATAGTTTATATTAAAAGGAGCCAGTTTTTCCAGCCACTCATCAATATCCTGAATCAGACCGGGTTCGGCATCATTCACATACACCCCTGCAGTAATGTGCATGGCACTGACCAGCACCATTCCTTCCTGAACACCGCTTTTCTGTACCACTTCTTCCACCTTATCGGTGATATTAATGTAATCCCGTTTGGTGGGAGTGTTGAACCATAAATATTCCGTGGCAAACTTCATGGACCGCTCCTTTGTTTTTTTTATCTTTACCGATTTGCCTGAAAACGTTTTAAAATCTGATGATAGACTGCCCGCCCGCAGCGAAACTGGATTTCCACAAATTGATGATTGTATTCCTGTTCATCTACCAGGGTATTGGTGTGGATGAAATGAACCAATTTTTGCATGGAAAGGGGAATTTGCATCCGTGCAGTCACAAATTCCCGCTTAATAATATCCAGCAATTTCTCGCGTAAAGCGGTGATTCCAATTTGCCGGACGGCAGAGATAAAAACAGATTCCGGATACATTTTTCGCAATCCAGTTAGAATGCCCATTTCCGTCAATTGATCTATTTTGTTAAACAGCACCAGCATCGGTTTATGATGGACGTTTAACTCTTCGAGTACTTTCATCACCGTTTGCATTTGTTCCTGAAATTGAGGATGACTCACATCCACCACATGGAGAAGCAGGTCCGCTTCCCGTACTTCGTCCAACGTGCTTTTAAAAGAAGCGATAAGCTGATGGGGCAGCTTACGAATAAATCCCACCGTATCACTCAATAAGATCTGGTAGTTATCTTCCAGATTTACCCGTCGGATGGTGGAATCCAGGGTGGCAAACAGTTGATTTTCCACCTGTACCTGGGAGCCGGAAAGCAGATTCATAAGGGTGGATTTTCCCACGTTGGTATAACCGATGAGCGCCGCGCGGAACATGTTACGGCGATTTTTTCGACGTACCGAACGCTGCCGATCGATTTGCTCCAGCTCCTGGCGCAATTTTTCGATGCGTCGGCGGATGAGCCGACGGTCGGTTTCCAGCTGGGTTTCGCCGGGTCCCCGGGTACCAATCCCCCCAACCTGACGCGATAGATGGGTCCACTGTCTGGTCAGACGGGGCAGAAGGTGCTGCAGCTGAGCCAGTTCCACCTGCGTTTTGGCCTCCCGGGTACGCGCATGGCGGGCAAAGATATCCAGAATCAGGGTACTGCGATCGATGATTTTGATACCCAGCATTTTTTCCAGATTGCGAATCTGAGCCGGTGTGAGGTCATCATCAAATACGACCACTTCCGCCCCACTCAATTGCACCAGATGAACCAGCTCTTCCACCTTCCCGCTACCAAGGAAATGAGCGGGATGAATCCGGCGCAACTCCTGTGTAAATGTGGTCAAAACTTCCAGACGGGCAGTAGATGCTAACTGCTTGAGTTCCTGCAAATTCTGTTCACATTCCCCGGCCCGATGACCGGCTAATTGCACTCCCACCAGAATTGCCTTCTCTCTCGATTTTATCGTTGTGGTGGTAAACAAATCTCTCCTATTCTGCTATTTTTACCTCGAATTTCACTTTTCCTATTGATTCTCTGTATCGTTGTTAAACAATCTCTGTTCGCACCATCCCTTGTTTAAATTCAAATTCAGCAACCATATTCTAATGTCGGGTTATTCGCATTTTCCTTAAAAATAATAAAAATTATCGATTACATCAAATAAATGCTCTAACTCCGGGCAAGTTCCTCCTGCATGGCAATGGCCCTTTTCCGGGAACCGGTAAAAGCCAGCACCATTTCAGCCAAAAGCAGCAACAACACCATGCCCAGCAGATACGGCCATAATTCTTTTCCGAAGCGCGTTTGCTCTACTTTTTCCAGAAGGTCCTGGCCAGGTGGCAACCACAACCCATCCGGGAACAGGGAAAGAAGTTCCTGCTTTGTGGCAAACTGCTGGCGCGATTCCGCAGCATCCGGATTTACCGAATACACACCGATGGTTTTATTTCCCTGGAGAATAAAATAATTTCCCGGCAGGTTATTTTCTTCCACTGTAAGTTGCAGTCGGTTCCCCCGAAATACCGGTACTATCTTCCGGGTGATATTTGCCGGTGTGCGAACCATAAACTGGTAAGGTGCCGGGAGGTGCTCGAACTGATAGGTAAACTTCTCTCCGGTACGGATAGACACCGCTGCCGGGTAATGATGCACAACCGCATAATAGAGTAATCGATAGCTGAGAGGAACAACAAAACCACGGTATAACAGATTGGTCCATGCTGGTTGAAGTGGGACGGTCAGGAGGGCAACATTCTCCTGTTTCCCGAAACGAACACTTAGCAAAGGATCATCGTTTTCCAGCGGAATCAGTATTTCTTCCGCGGAGGATGGTTTATACTGATAATAGGCGTAAAATTGGATGGGACGCAGGGAGGCTGATTTTTCAAATAATCGTTCGAAAACGGGATGATTCCAGCGAATTTTCCCCTGAGTCAGAAATTGCCGGGTATCGCCCGGTTGTCCGACAATGGTCAGGAATTGCCCCATGCCTATTTTTTTCAGAAAACGATTCCATTCTGATGGAATCACATGTTCCCCCGGAATAATCCACAGTCCGCCGCCGCTGTGAACAAACTGCTCCAGACGCAGCGCCAGGCCATCCGGAATTCGATCGAACCCTTCCAGGACCACCACCTGAAACCGGGTAAAATTTACCTTTACCCAATTAAACGAATTGGCTTTCTGGTAAATAAAAATATTTTTGTCAATTGCCGGTTTCAGAACAATGGGGACAAAACTTCGAAAAGTATCCGCCGGTACAAGGTGCAACAATTGAATCTTATCCGGAACATAAAAATTGAAGTAATACCGATTATTTTCTGCCAGCATATCGCTTTCGCATTCCACAAAACCATCCACCCATCCGGTTTGTTGCAGCACAAAACGGAAATCCACAAGCTTCCGCTCTCCCGGAGGAAGGGAGATATTCTGCCTGGCCACCCGCACTCCTTTTAAAATCAATGAAACCAGTGATGTTAAATACTGATCCGGATGGTTATTGGTAACAATCGCCTGAACCTGTAACTCCTGATCTTTCTCAATAAGCCGATTGACAATCTCCACACTATCTACAGAAACATCTTCCACCGGAGAGGTGGTAATGGGAATCAAATAATAATGAACCGGAAAGTTCAAAGCCGAAAGCAGTGTGTGAATCCGATCCTGCGAAATATTTGTTTTCTGAAAATCCGACACAATATATATCTCTTTCCGGTAAATGGGCGATTGCCGGAGCAATTGGACTGCCTGCAAAATAGCCTGGTACAAATCCCCACGCAGCGCACCGGGCTGAATAACCGATGCAATCTGTTTCCACAATCCCGTCGAATATGGTTTGCGACTGGCCAGAACAGATGGAGGCGCACCCATGGTTATCACCGAAACCCGATCCCCGGGATGTACCACGGTTTCCAGATTTAACCAGGTTTCGCGCACTTTTTCCAGCAAATTCCCGGTCACTTCCAACCGATTCATAGAAAGGCTATTATCCAGAATGAACACCATTTCCACAGAACTACGGCCGGCCCACAATTGTCCGCCGGTTTTTAAGGTAGGTCGGGCAAAAGCCAATACCAGAAGCAGAATCATCAGGGTGCGAATGATCAAAAGCAAAATCTGGCGAATTTTCAATCGGCGCATCTCTTTCCGGGACATCTGCTTCAGGAAGTGAACCGTGCTGAACGGTATTTCACGAAATTTCTTGCGATTTAACAGATGAATCAACAAAGGGATGAGTCCGGCGATGAGACCAAACAGGACTGTGGGATTTAAAAAATTGAACATCTACTTCAATCAACCTTTCTTTTGCCCAAATTAACGGAGTAACTTTTTCTAAATCAACTCCTAAGAAACTTCCCTCATACACTCCTAAAATAAAAGAAAAAACTATTTTTAACAAGATTTTATCCGTTTATATTAGGCGATAGAAAAAGGGTACCATGGCTGTTTTTTTCCTGTTTAAAAATTTTTTTTTAAATTCTTCTGTTTCAATTAATTTTAAAAATTAAAAGGCAGAATAGAACCCATGGTCCGAATTTTCTGTCAAGATTTTCAAGTTTGTCCGATTCTATACGGGAAGGACACGAAAGGAAGTAAAGAACAGTTCGATACGGATGTGACTTTTATCATAACGAATGAACGTTTTTTTTTCATTTTTAGGCGTTTCTTGAATTTAAGCAGGAGTAAAATATGCTTTCCAGAATAATCGTGAAACTGTTTGCACTGATGGGGCTACTTCTTTTGATGAGCCATTTTCAATGTACCTATCCGGAACCCAGGGATGTGGCTCCACCAAATGTGTACTTCGTGCATCCTACGGACGGACAGGTGGTCTCCGGAGTGGTGCCCATCGTAATTGGAGTAAACGATAACGACGATATCGATCATGTGGTAGTGTATGTAGATGGTGTACGTGCGTTTGAAACCCTGAAAGCTCCTTACGAGTTCACCTGGAACACGGATACTCTGGTTCCCAATAAGCTACATGTACTGGGTGCTTTTGCAGTGGATAAAAGCGGGAACGCCGGATACGCTACCAGTATCTCGGTACGCATTCAATCTTCTCCTCCACCGGATTCCATCGGTCCGAATATTACCATCGTGTATCCCGTTTCCGGTTCGGAAGTCAGCGATACGGTTCATGTACTCCCCAATTTCGATGACGAAAATCAGGTGGACAAGGTAGAGTACTACGTAGATGGTTACCTCCAGTACACTGCCACCGCCCCACCGTTCGATTTTACCTGGATTGTTTCCTCGTACATTAACGGAAGTACCCATACCATTTTTGCCCGTGCTTATGATAAAAGCGGAAATATGGGATATTCTAATGTGGTGAGTGTAACGATCAGAAGCGATATTATTGTGGATACCACACCGCCCACGGTGAGTATTCTCCATCCCATCAACGGCAGTACGGTTGCGGACACTGTGCAAATTCTGGCCGAGGTTCATGATAACGTTGGTATTCAGCGAGTGGAATTGTATGTGGACGGACAGAAAATCAGCACCTGTACTTCCCCACCCTGGAAATTTGAGTGGGTGGTGACCAACCTGATTAACGGGAGTCAGCACAGCATTTTTCTTTATGCTTATGACACCAATCAGAACCAGGGTGCGTCCTCGGTTATCCGGGTGACTATAGCCAGCTCCAATATCAATGATAATATTCCACCGGAAATTTTCATTAGCTATCCACCTTCCGGAGCAACCATCTCCGGAACAACCACAATTGTTGCCAATGCAACGGACAACATCGGGGTTACGAACGTGGAATTTTACATCGATGGTCTTCTGGTGGGAAACGATGCCACCGCCCCGTACGAGTATGTGTGGGACACCAGTAGTCTTCAGCCTGGGAGTGCTCACACCATTTTCGCGATTGCTTACGATGGCGCCGGGAATTCTACCCAAACCGGTATGCAGAACGTGACCATCGCTCCGGAAGACCTGACCGCACCCACCGTCTCGTTTATTTATCCCAACAGCGGGCAAACCCTTACCGAAAACACCACCATCAGTGTGGAGGCACAGGATAATATCGGGGTTACTAAAGTGGAATTCTTTATTGATGGGGCTCTGGTACACACGGACAACACTCCACCTTATACTTACGATTGGGATATCACCGGCTACACCAACAACAGCACGCATACCCTGTTTGCCAAAGGGTACGATGCCGCCGGAAATATCGGGCTTTCACCGGTGATTACCGTAACCATCGTAAATACTGATATTACTCCACCGGTAGTTACCATTTTGTATCCCATTAGTGGAAACACATACACAACCGGGGATATCATCAATGTAGTTGCAGATGTGGTGGACAACGTGGGAGTAGATTCCGTCCAGTTTTACATCGATGGCGTGTTAAAATCCACCGATGATACACCACCTTACAGTTACAATTGGGATACATCCAATTACGGTGGTGGTGGTTCCCATTCCGTTTACGTCAAAGGTTACGACACTTCCGGTAATGTGGGAAGCGCACTCGTCTCGGTTACAATCAGTCCTTAAAATTTGAGAATGAATGGTATCAAAAAAAAGCCAGGTGATGAACACCTGGCTTTTTTTCTATCAAATCGTTGCACACACCCTAAGTGGTGCGATACACACTTTTCCACCATCGGTAATGCTTTTCTTCCAGTTCTTCTTCCGACGGCATGGGGAAAAAGATTAAACGATCCGGTTCGGCTAACCAGAATCCGTGCTGAATCTGTGCATAGGAAATTTGCCCGAATACCTCGTTCAGGCTGATGGTTTTGGTTCGTTTGTCCGGATTGTTTACCAGTTCCAGAATAGCCGCGGTAAGATTGCTTGCGTTAATATTCGGGAAGGGAGAAGCCGAGAGGGATTGTGCATCCGTGGTGGCAAGAAGTTTTTCCACATCCAATTTGTACTGGGTAAAAAATATCTTCGGTGCACCTTTGGACTCGGTTTCGATGGTGATGTATTTTCCAAATTGCTGGGGATCCAGGTTTGAAGCAACCAGAAGCTGAAGCGGACAAATTTCCTGATACACACGCAAACGTTTGGGTTGTTGAAACAGGGTAAAATCGTCGCTTTTTTCCAGCTTTAAAACATGCCCATTCACCGTTACCAGATACAGCGCCAGAATGGATTCCAGATCGACATGTTCCAGTACCCGATAGGATTTGATGAATTTGGTCTTTTTGGGAACACCGGGCATTCCGGAATCGGTGCGTCGCAAATATTCTTCAATCTGGAAATAGTCGTGCCGGAAATCCAGATGAATCTCTGCAAAAATCACTTTACCACTAAAATGCTTGGGACTCCCCACCGCATAATGCTTTCCAAAATCTTCCGGATTCAATTCCGAGGCCACCAACGCTTCATTGGGGTAAAGGATTAAATACAGATGTTTCTGGAATTCCGACATTCACCTTCCCCATCATTTTGAGTCTGAATCGTGAAATAATTTACGAAGAAATAACGATTTACACAATCTTTTTGTTACCGTGCTTTTTACCGCACCACATCCCCGGTAATCCGATTAATGGAACCGGGTGCACCCAGAGGAAAGCCGCTGGTCAAAACGTATGCCTCTCCCTTGCGAATAAGATTACGCTGTTTGGCCATGTGCACCGCATCGGTCATCAGCTTATTTAAATCGTGTTCCAGAGGATATTTAGCAGGAATCACCCCCCAGAGCAGGCTAAGACGATAATAAACTTCATCATCCGGGGTGAGGGCAAAAATATAGCCTTCCGGTCGAAGGTGGGAGATTTTTCGTGCGGTATAGCCGCTACGAGTAACGGTAATTAATAGTGGCGCATGGATATCCTGTGCCAGCACCACCGCGGAATGGGCCACCGAATCTGTGGGATCGGCACTCCGACCGGCAACTTTTTGTAATTTACTGCGCAAAAAAGGATAAATTCTTTCCACCTGTCGGGCGACTTTCACCATCATTTCCACTGCATGCACAGGATATTTACCCACCGCTGTTTCTTCCGACAGCATAACCGCATCGCTGCCATCCAGGATGGCATTTGCCACATCGGTTACCTCTGCACGGGTGGGATAAGGGGATTCCACCATGGAGCGCAACATCTGAGTTGCCGTAATCACCGGTTTAGCCATCAGATTGGATTTGCGGATAATTTCCTTTTGCAGTACCGGTACCCGCTCCACTTCCACTTCCACTCCCAGGTCTCCCCGAGCCACCATGATACCATCAGCCTTCTCAATAATCGCTTCCAGCTGTTCCAGCGCTTCATGCTTTTCGATTTTGGCAATCAGCGGAATCGTTCTCCCCATTCGCTGAAACACTCCATGTGCGTCTTCCAGATCGGTTGCTGATCGTACAAAGGACATCGCCACCATGTCCACACCGTGGGTCAAACCAAATTCCAGATCCTTCACATCTTTTTGCGTGAGTGCGGGAATATTAAAACTTCCGGAGGGAAAGTTCACTCCTTTGTGGGAAGACAATCTACCTCCACGAACAATCTCGCAAACCACCCGGGGAGGTTCCACCTTTACCACTTTTAATTCCAGATCGCCATCGGCTAAAAGCAACCGGGCGCCAACATAAACATCATCGGCGAAATGGGGATAGTTCACCCCCACCACGTTCCCTTCGCCCGGTTGATTTAAAGAGGCGTCCAGAATCAGCTGCTCCCCAGCACGAAGTTCCAGCGCATCTCCTTTAATCTCTCCCACTCGTATTTTAGGTCCGCTCAAATCCTGTAATATGGCAATGGGTAAATCTTTCTGTTGCCGAATTTTCTGAATGGTTCGAATAATCCGCAGATGGGAGGCGTGATCTCCATGGGAGAAATTGAGTCGGAACACATTTACCCCGGCTTCAATTAACCGAACAATCATTTCTTCCGATTGAGAGACGGGTCCCACTGTAGCGA
Source organism: uncultured Calditrichaceae bacterium (assembly GCA_964495805.1). GTDB lineage: Bacteria > Calditrichota > Calditrichia > RBG-13-44-9 > RBG-13-44-9 > JALXCH01. The sequence continues at coordinate 27,441 of CAZBWV010000037.1, read as the reverse complement.
CAATTTTTGTGCGACGTAAATTTTCCTGAAACATGGATATTTTCCTTTGTTATCAAAAAGCCGGTTGCTATTATTTTTCACGAATTATCATGATGGAACAACGAGCGGTTCCGGCCAGCGCCTGAGCCGTACTGCCCAGAATCCCCCGGTGTTCGCCCGTTTTACCGTGCGCACCGATAATAAGCAAATCCGCCCTGGCTTCATCGACCCGGCGATTGATTTCATCAACCACCGCTCCTTCCAGAACAAACCGCTCAATTTCCACTCCAATCTTCTTCGCGTCCTTTTCTAATTTATCCAGCACCGCTTCGGCATTCCTGCGCAATTCATCCAATATTTTAAAATAAGGATTTTCGGGAGCCAGTATCTGAACCTCGTGAGGGAAGAAAAAAACCCGTTGATCAATCACATAAATCACCTGTAATTTTGAACCAAACATTTTAGCCAGTTCCATGCCCTTTCGAGCAGCTTTAAGCGATAACTCGCTTCCATCGGTGGCAACCACAATCTTCTTAAACATAATCCGTCCTCCTTCTGAGTATGAGTTAATATCGTGATTTCTGTCGAATTAAACCAGGATAAAACATTCCCACAAACCTCCCACGTTCCACAACCGGAAAGGCCGTCCAATGCGATTTTTTAAGGAGATGGTACACCGATCGCAACGGTTGTGAACCTTCCAGAACAGGATAATCTTTGCGGTAGAGCGTTTCAATTTTTACCTGATGGTGCCCATCTCGCACCTTCTCATGAAGGTCTCTTTCCGTAACCACTCCCATCAAATTGCCATCCTCCCCAATTACCGGCCACACTGTACTGTCCAGAGGATTTTCGTCCGATAGCACTTCGGCAACGGTTAAATCCGGGTACACTTCCCGGATATCGCTGATCACAAACTCAGAGATTGGTTGATCCATCCACTCATCGGGAATATGGATGTGCATCCGGCGCATCAATCGATTGATAAAAATAAAAAAAGAAAGGAGCAGGAACCACCAGGAAAATAGAACCGCCAGAACGGTAAACCCGATAATCAGTGAAATTTCAATCCGCCGGTTCATTTTTTCAATTTGAACGGCCGAAAAGCGACGTTTTTTCAACCACAATTCAAACAAAGCCCCACCATCCAGCGGTTCCACCGGTAGTAGATTCAACACCCCGATCCCGGCGTTTATCCAGAATATACTTTCCACCAGACTTAAATATGCCGGATTAAGAGAGAAAAGACGAACCCCCGGCATCGCTAAAAAAGCGATCAGAAATGCCAGAGCACTCAGAACAAGATTAACCGCTGAGCCAGCCAGGATTAAGTTAAATTGCGCCGAATACGGTACGGACGTAGGAGCCAGTTCAATATTTCCACCAATGAACGAAAAATTAATACTCCGAATCGGAAGTCCGTAATGCCGAGCACTCCACACATGTCCTGATTCGTGAACAATAATCGAAAGGAAATAAATAGTTAGAATTACAAGACAACGGGTTAGAATAATGTGACGAAAAATAAATAACGCAAGTAATAAAAGAACAATAAAGATTCCCACAAAGGTAACCTGGACGTACACCTCCGTCCGGGAAAGGGAAAAAATTTTAATTTTCCAGATCATTCATATTTTCAAGGGTTAGAAGAAAAATTCCATGGACTCGGTGGCCATGTACGTTTCCGGGAACAGGTCCTGCGCTCGATTCTCCAGCTCGCTTAACTCCTGATCCGTGTGTCGCGGATCGTGGTGGAATAGAATCAACTTTTCCACTTCTGCTTCCTTTGCCACCTGACAGGCCATTTCGTAAGTGGAATGACCAAATCCCTGGAACATCTGGTATTCATTTAAAGAATACTGAGCATCATGAAAAAGGATTTTTGCATTTCGCGCGAACTGGATTAATCGCTGGTCTCCTCCCACAAATCCTTCAATATCCGTGGCAAACACTACAAAATTGCCATTCCGATTCTCAATTTTGTACAAATAGGTGCCACCTTTGGGATGGGTAAAATTGCGAATGCAGCTAATTCGTGCAATCCAGGAATCATCCTGCTCATCTTTGTCGTTTACCGAAACCAGCTTAAAATCATCCGGATAAAAATAAGCCAACCGGTTTACCCCAAAATCAAAAAAGTTAATTGTACTGGGGAGTTCAGACAGAGTAACCGGGAAGAAAGCCGGACTCATCCAGGTATCCAGAATATCGGCAATAGGATAATCCAGGATGGAAGGGGAAATCACATTCAACTCCGTTTGCGGCAGATAGAGCATGCTGAAATAGGGAAATCCCATCAGGTGGTCGATATGGGTATGGGTAAAAAAGAGAAAAAGCCGGGATAAATTCTGTTTGCTTTCTCCGGATTTCATTTCGTTGATTAAATCGAAGCCCAGATTAATCAATCCGGAGCCGGCATCCATAATGACCACATGTTTGCCGATATCAAACCGTAAACAGGTTGTGTTGACCCCAAATCGAGTCACATCGCCATTGGTCGGGGAATAGCTACCACGTACACCATACAGCTTCACGCGAATCTGATTGTTTGTCATTCTTATACCCACCTATTGCTGCGATTCCAAACGTTTAATTTCGTCCCTGATTCTGGCTGCTTTTTCATATTCCTCTTTCTCCACAGCCTCCTGAAGTTCTCGACGAAGCTTTTCCAGACGATCTTCCTGGTAAGCTCCCTGATTTTCATCCAATTCCTGTATTTCATCCGGAGTATAGGCACCTTTTTCCATCACCTCTTCTTCCACATAAATGGGGATATTCTGCCGCACCGCCAGGGCAATGGCATCGCTGGGTCGGGAATCTACTTTGTAAAGAGTTCCACCATGCCGAATGAAGATGATGGCATAATAGGTGTTATTCTTCAGTTCCGTGACCACCACCCGTTCAATTTCAGCCCCAAGGGTCCCCAGAATATTCAGGGTCAAATCGTGGGTAATGGGACGCGGAGGCTTGATGTTTTCCAATCCCAGCGCAATGGACTGAGCTTCGTATTCCCCAATGATAATGGGTAGCGTTCGGTCTCCGTGAATTTCTTTTAAAATTACCCCGCTGGCCTGGGATTGCGTTAAAAATAACCCATTGATTTTTACTTCAATCATAGAACTCTTCCCTTTACGTTAAACTGCTTCGACGGAAATGATTTCGGGAAGTTTCTGGCGAAGGTATCTCTCAATGCCTTCTTTCAAGGTGAGCTGTGCCATGGGACATCCGCCACAGGCACCCAGCATGCGCAAATAGACCACATTGTCTTTTAATTCCACAAACTCAATATCCCCGCCGTCCATCTGGATGCCGGGGCGAATATCATTCAGCAACTGGATCACTTTCTCTCTGGAAACCATAATGCCTCATTGATGCTATGTTAATGATTGTTTCAAACCAAATTTATTCAACTGATTGGACAATGGCAATTTTATTTTTTCATCCAGGTACTAATATTGATTGCCAACAATTTATTGTCATTGAGCCAGATCAACTTACCCCTTTTTTCCTCAAAGTTTACTTTGTACCACCTGTAAAGTTTCGTTGGTCAGGTCTTCCACGGATTTCAGCACTTTTTGCTGTTCGGTTTTCAGTTTTCCTACAAAATCTTCGTCGGAAATGGTGGAAAGGTTAATTAAAATATTCAGAGAGGCTCCCTGTGCGGCTGCCCGGGCCAGTACCGCTGCCACACCCGAATCGCTGATGGAGTTCACGTTCCCGTGCAGGGCAATTTTTAAACTCAGTTCGGTTAAAACGGCACATCGCCGCAACACATCCATGGGAACCAGTGCGGCACGTTTGGTGGCCTCTTCCACCGCATTCTTCCGCGCCTGTTTTTCTTCTTCCGTTTCTCTGGGTAACTGATACGCTTTCATCACCTCGCCAAACACTTCGGCATCCTTTTCCGCCAGCAGCAAAAATTCCTGACGCAATTTGGTGGCTTTTTCTCGCACTTTCTTCATTTCGTCATCATACTTAACATATCGCTTCTTCCCGATGGTCAGGTTACACACCATGTCAACCATAGCAGCAGAAAAGGCGCCCGACAACGCCGAAGCCGTGCCACCACCCGGTACCGGTTTTTCGGAAGACAATTCATCTAATATATCTTTTAACGTCATTTCTGCCAGCATGTTTTGATCCTCCTACAACAGTTGTTTAAATTGAACAAGTGCCGATTAATGATGAAATATTTCTCAGGACTTACACTTTACTTAATGGTAATAAAAGAAAAATTTATCCTATTTCCAAACTTTTTTTGCGCCAGATTTAAAAAATAGCTAAGCCCCTGAGTCCGGTGAAGGAAATGGAAGAAATCGAAAATCGATGATATGATATTCAGGTAAGAATTCCCCGACCTCGTCCAGTTTTAAATAGTTCCGCAAAAACTGAATCTGCTGGACAACATCCAGAGCTTTTTTCTGCTGGATTTTTCCTACATCGCTGACTGCCGCGGACACCACCACAAACGGAATTGCATTCAGAAAACGGGAACCAACAATTTCAATCAGCTCCTCCCGGCACAGATCCACGGCAGCGTTAAATAACTTAATGACAGTAGGATTTTCGTAATCCTTTAAATTAAAAATAATCTGCGTTTGTTCTCCGGAACCAAAACTGTACGCCAGCGCATCCACCGTGGCGAAACGCCCTTTACTTCGCAGAATATTTCCCTCCCTATCTTTTTTAGGCAACCCGTTTTTATCCAGAATCACCCTGCCCTGGCGACCCAGTTCGTCGGCAATGTTCTGGGCAATTTCCAGCTTGGAACTTTCCAGCACAATGGAATAATAAACAATGTATTTGTGTACCCGCACCATGGTAAAACCAATTTCATCCATTCGCCCGGTAGAACCATACGAAACAGTAATTTCCCCCTTCTCCACAGATGCGCGAAGCGTTTTCCGTTCCCGGCGAAATATTTCCTCCTGGGAGCTATTCGAAATGTGATGAGGGAAGAAAAAGCACGGAGCATTGAATTGTTGGGCATACGATTGAACAAATTCCCGGGTGAGTTCATCGCACTCGTCCAGGGAGATATTGCGCACCGGACTAACGGTTAAATGGGAGAAAATACCCACCACCGCCGCATCTCCCGAATATTCATTGAAGCGAATCAGTGAAAATGCTTTCTCCGCCATTTCCATCAGCAGGGCAAACACATCTTCGGGTACCCCGGCCAGTTTAATCAGCGTGTAGTTTCCCTTTTCCCGAAATCGAACATCTAACAGGCGCACATTTTCCCGATGGTCCACCAGCTGGGTTATCTGATTTACATTTTCCCGATTGCTTCCTTCGCTCAGTTTCAGAGAAACCGAAATCAGTTGAATATCGTTCATGCCCACTCCGTTTTCTCTCGTTGCCATCTGTTCATGGGAATTTAACATATTTCCACAGAAATTCAAATTTTCAAAGCGGTCGTATGGAAATATTTTCGGATATATTCCGGGATTTATCGGGAAAGAACGGTTTGATATAACTCCACGTATTGGGGAATGATTTTATCCACGTGGAACCGCTCGAAAGCATACGTGCGAGTCTGGCGGGAAAGATGCCTATAAGCGGTTTCGTCACTTAAAATTCGCACCACCTGTTCGGCCATGGTTTCCACATCGCCCACCGGAGCGTAATAGCCGGACACACCGGGTTTCACCAGCTCTTTTAACCCACCGGCATCGCTGGTTACACAGGGAACTCCGCAGGCCATGGCTTCCAATGCGGCCAGACCAAAACTTTCCTGTTCGCTGGGCATCAGAAATACATGAGACGTGGCCAGCAACAGAAAAATCCGTTCCTGCTTGCCCAAAAAGTGAACATGCTCGGCGATCCCTAATTCCCGTGCCCGGGCTTCTGCTCGCGAACGTTCCGGGCCATCACCAATCATAATCAATTTAACCGGAAGCTTTTGCCGCACCCGATGGAACACCTCCACCACATCACCCACTCGTTTCACCGGACGGAAATTGGAAAGATGGGAAATAATTTTCTCCCCGTTGGGAGCTATCCGTTGCTGTAATGCCCGGCATTTTTCCCGCTGGTCGGGATGTTCCTCCACAAAATTGTAAATCACTTGAATATCGATATTTAGCGAAAAATTTTCCAGCGTGCGATCGCGAAGATATCGAGACACTGCCGTCACAGCATCGCTCTGGAGAATACCGAACCGGGTTACTTCCAGAAAAGAGGGGTCCTTCCCCACCAGTGTGATATCGGTTCCGTGCAAGGTAGTTACAATCCGCAAAGGCCGATAATCCCGAATCATCTCCCGCGCCAGATAGGCGGAAATGGCATGGGGTATGGCATAGTGAGCGTGGATAATATCCAGCTTCTGATACCGGGCAACTTCTGCCATGGTGCTGGCCAGAGCCAGAGAATAGGGCGAATGCTCGAAAAGCGGATAGTCGAACACTTTGACTTCGTGGTAAAAAATGCGATCCAGATATCGATTAAGCCGATAGGGCATGGCGTAGGTAATAAAATGAACTTCGTGTCCCAGCCGGGCCAGGTTCTTGCCCAGTTCCGTGGCCACCACACCGCTCCCTCCGTAGGTGGGATAGCAGGCAATTCCGATTCTCATTTTTCCTCTAATTCATGGAAAAAGATCACCCGATTGCGTCCCTGCGCTTTGGCAGCGTACAGAGCACGATCTGCCGATACAATTAAATCCTCCATAATCACCGCATCATCGGGGTAGATGGCTCCACCGATGCTGATGGTAAGAGTGCCGCCGGGCTGGACTTCTTCGTTGGGGAATTTGTGTTGCTCCACTTTTCTACGAATACGTTCGGCCAGGGCACGGGCACCTTTTCCGCCAGTGGAAGGAAGAATGATGGCAAACTCCTCCCCACCATACCTGGCTACAATGTCGTTGTCTCGCACAGTATGTTTCAGAATGGCACTAAGCTGCCGGAGTACTTCGTCGCCTGCGGGATGTCCCAGCGTATCGTTGTAGTTCTTAAAATAATCCACATCCATGATGAGAAGGGAAACCGGCATCTGATTACGCCGCGCCCGGGCAATTTCTTCCCGTAAACGCAGGGTAAAAAAGCGGTAATTGTGCAGGCCGGTCATTCCATCTGTGTAGGACAGCGCTTTGATTTTTTCGAAGTTCTGGGCATTGTGAATGGCCACCGAAAGCATATTGCCTACAATTCCTAACAACTCCAGCACATCCGGAGAGTATTCTTCGTCCCGCACGTTAGGCCCCAGACACAACGCGCCGATAATGTTCTCGTTCTGAAACAACGGGGCAACCACCCGAATCTCCATGTCGTTTAACAGCGGAATTATCTCCTGAAACTCGCGTACCACATCGCTAATCTGGAACGGTTTCTTAATGAGTTCCAGATAATGAATAAACTTATCGTGGCGGGAGAGCTGGAATTCTTCCACCTTCTTTTTTAAAATACCCTTGGCTGCCTTGACCCCAAACACTTCTTTGTCGTCATCATCCTGGAGAACCAGCAAAGCGCTTTTTGCGGTAAACACACCCAGCGCGTGCAACAACGCCTGATTTACCAGACGCTCTAAGTCGGTTTCGCTCATTACTTTAAAACTGATTTCAAACAGGTTGTGCAGATCGTAAATTTTCTTCTGCAACTGTTTATTGGTTTCCGAAAGCACTTTGTTTAAGCGGAGGATTTGCTGGTTTGCCTCATCCAGTTCCCGGGTGCGGTGCAGCAATGCATCCTGCACGTTTTTTAAACGCAACATGCTTCGGACACGGGCGTGCAGTTCTTCGAACTGAAACGGTTTGGTAATGTAATCGTCTGCCCCCGCTTCCAGTGCTGCCACCACATCTCGCACTTCCTTTCGGGCAGTAACCACAATAATGGGCAGGTACGAATCCAGTTCCATATTCCGAATGCGGCGGGTAGCGCTGATACCATCCAGTTGGGGCATCATTAAATCCATTAGCACCAGGTCCGGTTTTTCCGCCAGAATAATATCCAGCACCTCTTCGCTGTCCAGACAGCTGGCAACCAGAAAATTGCGCCGGGTAAATTGAATCTGGATAAGCTTGTGAATGGCGGGATCGTCGTCAACTACTAAAATTTTGTGCTTTTTGTGCGAATGTTCCAATTCGGCCATGGAGGTTCTCATCTTATCATATCAGAATTCACTTTAAATATAAGACATTATTTACTAAATTTTAACCCAAAATTGTAAAAGAAAAAGGAAACAGATGAATAAAATTATCGGAACAGTTTCGGGAATCATTATATTCATTTTTTTGAGCCTGACAATAAATTTTTTCTCCTTTTCTTGCAGCAAGGAAACCACTCCCCCACCGGAGGATTCGTTTAATTATCCGGATTCCGGATTGAGTTTTACTGCGCACATTTATCCCATCTTTTTACGGGATTGTGCCACCACAGATTGTCATCAGACCGGCAATCCGGCCAGCGGATTGGACCTGGAGACAACCCGTCCCACGTTCATCGGGCAGCGCCACGGCCTGACTGTTTTTCCTAATGATGCCGATCATAGTCCGCTCTACCTGGTGCTTATTGCCCCTTACGGCGGCACACCGCGCATGCCCCTGAATCGCGTGCAACTCCCGCAGGAAAAAATCAAAGCCATTCGAACCTGGATAAACGAAGGTGCTTCAATCAACAACTAACCGACGGAGGCGATGTTGAAACCGAAAATTAAACCGCGCATCTACAAAGGAACCCGTGACTTCCTCCCCGAACAGATGGTAAAGCGCAACTATGTCATCAACATTATCAAAGAAATCTTCGAAAAATTTGGTTTTGAACCGCTGGAAACCCCTACCCTGGAACTCTGGGAAACTCTTTCTGGCAAATATGGTGAGGAGGGCGACCGTTTAACCTATCGGTTTATTGACCGGGGACAACGCGAAGTGGGTTTACGTTACGACCTGACTGTTCCGCTCTCCCGGGTTGTGGCCATGTATCCGCAAATCCCCAAACCGTTTAAACGCTACCAGATTCAGCCGGTGTGGCGGGCCGATAAACCCCAGAAAGGACGTTTTCGGGAATTCTATCAATGCGACGTGGATATTGTAGGCAGTCCGTCGATGCTTGCCGATGCCGAAATCATTGCGGTGATCTACCATGCATTGCAACGATTACACTTCCAAAAGTTTACGATTCGCATAAACAGCCGCAAAATTTTAAGCGGTATCACCGAAATCTCCGGCGCGGGAAGCGATGCTGATATCGAAGTGAGCCGGGCAATCGATAAACTGGATAAAATCGGGCTGGAGGGCGTGCGCCAGGAGTTGCTTAAACGCGGTATTTCGCCGGAAGGTACCGAACGTATTCTGAACATCCTGAACATCTCCGGTAATAACACCGAGCGGTTACAGCAAACCGCTGAACTGCTTCGGGAAAGTCAGGTAGGCAGCGAAGGTGTACGCGAAATCGAAGAGCTGTTTGGGTATCTGGAAATGTACGAAATTCCCCGGGATTTTCTCCTGTTCGATCTGTACCTGGCCCGGGGATTGGATTATTACACCGGCCCTATTTTTGAAACAGTGGTCGAGGAACCCCGAATTGGCAGCATCACCGGTGGAGGGCGTTACGACAAACTCATCGGGCTGTTCTCCGGACAGGATCATCCCGCCACAGGCAGCAGCATCGGTCTGGAACGCATCATCACCGTGATGGATGAACTGAACATGTTTCCTGCCCACCTGCGCACTCCCGTCCAGGTACTGGTCACTGTGTTCGATTCCAGCACGCTGCCTTACTCCATTCGTCTGGCCAACCAGCTGCGGGGGGCGGGAATCAACACCGATCTATACACCGGTAAATCCAAACTGCGCGGGCAATTCGGGCTGGCTAACGATAAGGGCATCCCTCTGGTCCTTATTGCCGGACCGGACGAAATGCAGGCGAAACAGGTTACCATTAAAGATATGCGCAGTGGTACACAACAGAGCGTTTCGCTGAATGAGATGGTGGAAAAGGTTATCTGGCTACTTACCGAAAACGACGCAAAACAATGAGTCGGAAAGAGAGCGATAGCACGAAATCGACACTCATGCGGATAAATCGGGAACAGGTTTATTTTGTGCTGGTGGAACCACAGACGCCCGGTAATATTGGTGCCGCTGCCCGGGCAATTAAAACCATGGGATTCCGCCATCTGGTGCTGGTGAATCCCGCAGACCACCTGAGCGAAGAAGCACAATGGATGGCCCATGCATCCACGGATATTCTGAAACATGCGGAGGTATTCAACTCGCTGGAAGAAGCCATCCACGATAAATATTTTGTGGTGGGAACCACCCAGCGGGAACGAGGTTTTCACCTCCCCTACTTCACTCCCAAAGAGCTGGCACAGAAAATCATTCCCATTACCCGGGACTATCCCGTGGCTATTGTGTTTGGTCGGGAGAAAACGGGACTGACTAACGAAGAGCTGGCTCATTGCGATGCCATTTCCACCATCCCGGCACATACCCGCCACCCTTCTTTGAATCTGGCACAGGCGGTGATGGTGTACAGCTATGAGTTATTTCAGGCAGCCTATGAGGATGTGAAAACCTATCGCTGGAAATTAGCCAGCCACGGCGAATTAGAGGCACTTTACCAGCACATGCGCCGCAGTCTGGAAAAAGTTCATTTTGAACCGATCGACAGCTGGGAGAATTTTCAGGTGCGGTTTAGCCGATTGATGGGCCGTGCCCAGGCCGAAAAACGGGACGTGCGCGTGTGGCACAAAATCTTCGATTCGTTCGAAGAATACATTGCTCAGTTAGAGAAAAAACTGTCCGATAATTCGGAATAAACCAAATGGGCGATAGAACGAGCATTTTCTTCTCTTTTTTCCGACGCTCTCGTTCTATCGCCCACTTTTAATTCTGGGAAACTATTTCTTCCTCTCCTCATCCACTAACCGGAGAAAAATCACCCCTGACATAACGATTACCGCATCATTCCACGCTTACCCATGGGAGGTTTTCCGTAGGGATGAGGATGCCCGGGACGATGATGCGGCATACCGCCCATTCCTTTCCCGCTGAGAATCATGCTATCGAATTTTTTCTTCTGGGTGTCGTCCAGCAAAGCCCGTACCTTAACCAGATGTTGTGCCCATAGGGTACCCATCTGCACACGCAATTCACTAATTTCTTTCAGCTTGGCTTTAATTTTACCCATATCCGGTTGATCGGCGGTGAGCAGAAGTTTCAGTTCGTTGCGTTTACTCACCAGCTCACTGCGTATCGGGAGTGCTTTTTTCTGCATCTCCAGCCGTAAATTGGCAATCTGATCCATCTGCGCTTCGGTGAGTCCCAGTCGGGTACCCATGTTAGGTGGCATGGGGAATTCGTCCATTACTGGTCCGGGCATTCCCGGTGGCGGTGTGGCAGGCGGTTGCGCCTGAACAATTCCTGCGGTAAAAATAAACAGCAGGGTAAAAATAGCCAGATATCGTTTCATGGCATTCTCCTTTGTGGTTTTGGTTCACGAAATGGTTTATCGGGTATGGGTTGTTTTCCCTCCAAATCCGGTGGTACCGGACGGGACGGATATTTGCGGTCCCGGAAATACGGTCGATGCACCATAAAACCGGCTAATTGCTCCAGCATGCGGTAGAATTCTGTGCGCTGGGGCGGAGTTAGCACATGTCGGGAAAGGATGAGCATGCGCAACCCTTTTTCTTCGATTCGCTGGCGATACCAGTTAATAGAATCCAATTTCTGACGAAGTAGAACGGTGTCCAGCTTCTCTGCCACGAGCATGTTAAAAATCTGGCGTCGCAGATTCAGGATAGCTTCCCGGTCGTTCGCTGTTTCGGTTAAAAATTTTCGATGCAAATCACGTAACCGCTGCCTTTGCTCGGGTGCCAGCCGGGGATGATGCTGGCGGAAATGCTCCCGCATCATAGCCGATATATCGGGTACTGGTGGAGGTGCCATCCAGCGAAAATACACATAACTGCCAATCGTCACCAGATTTAACACAATTAGAAAAACCAGTACACCCACTAAAATTTTAATCTTCATGGACTGTTTCCTCTACCAATGTTTCCCACACCAGATCAAATCCCATATCGTAATTCGTCTCCGCCTGAAGGGATTGCGCAGAAGCCATGATTCGGTTTTGCACCGGTGTGGTGCGTTCGGTTAACCCCCTGCCCATCCAGATGCCCAGAGTGATGGCCAGAAACAGCAACAGGGAGAAAGAAATCTGCCAGGCATAGCGAAAACGCCTGACCGGTGTTTGCGGCACGGTTTCATGAATCCGTTGTTGAAGGCGGGTAAACTCCCACTCATTGAGCACCAGTCGGGGTTTCTCATTCTCAGCAACCGGATTCAACAAAGCGCCCATCTGCTCAAAATAATTCCGGCAAACCGGGCAGTGTGTTAAATGTTCTTCCACTTCCGCTTTTTTACGCGGAGACAGACGATTCTCCGCATAATCCAGAAAATATTTTCGATAATGGACATTCATACGTTCGCTCTCTTTCTTCATTAAATTAGACAACCTTCTTCCATAAAACTTGCGCTAAATTTTTCCTAAGTACGGTTCCAGCCATTTTTGTAGATTTTTCTTTGCCCGGTGCAGGCGCGATTCCACAGCAGAGAGGGAAATTCCCAGCACCCGGGCAATCTCCTGATAATGAAGCCCCTCATAACGGTGCAGTACCAGAGGTGCCCGTTGACTCTCCGGTAATTTCAGAATTTGTTGCCAGACAATTTGCTCTCGCTCCTTTTGCTGAAGCTGTTCAGCGGGGTTATCCTCCGGTGCCGCCGAACCCAACCGGTTGAGCGTCTCTTCCGTATGGAGGGCTTCGCGAAGATTTAGGTCCAGCAAATTGAGCCAGCGCTTTCGCTTTTGCTGCTTCAGATAATTTAAAATGTGATTCACGGCAATCCGGTAAATCCAGGTGAATATAGCTGCGTTCCCCCGAAAGTCGTCCAGATTCCGGTACACTTTCACCCAGATATCCTGCGACAAATCCCGTGCAGTCTGTTCATCGCCAACCATCCGATAGCAGAGGTTCAGTACCTTCTGAGCGTATTCCCGATAAATCTGTTCGAAGTCGAAATTTTCCTGTGTCACCCGCGTAATCCTGAAATTTCCGGTTCTGTTAATTCATATTAGACAACCTTCCGACAAAAAACTTGTGCCGAAATGGCGTTAGTTAACAAAATAACCCTTTCCGGAATCAACACCGCATTTTTATCCGGGACAAAGTCCCCAAAATGATCCCGACGCCTCTTCGCATTCTGCCAAACTCAATTACCGGTAGTTCGATTCATTAAGTAACCAATGGGGAAGTTGATGAAGATATGATGTAAAAAGAAACGTTATGTCACTTTCTCATGGTTAAAGATTATTGCGGAATCCGGAAATCCACAGCCATTCGGGGGGAGTCGTTTCTATCTGGAACGACCCTTCTCCGAGTCGATCGCCTCAAACTCCAGTGCCAGGGAATTGATGCAATAGCGCAATCCGGTGGGTGGCGGACCGTCGTCGAACACATGACCTAAATGGGAACCGCAACGGGCACAAAGCACTTCCGTACGGATCATTCCCAGACTGGAATCTGTTTGCGTTTCCACGGCAGTGGCGGAGATGGGTTCAAAAAAACTGGGCCATCCGCTTCCTGAATGGTATTTTGCCCGGGAAGAGAACAAAGGATTGCCACATGCTGCACACCGGTAAATACCCTCCCGGTCGAACAAAACATATTTGCCCCGAAACGGCGGCTCCGTACCTTTCTCCCGAAGGATCCGATACTGCTCCGGGGTAAGAATTTTCCGCCATTCCGACTCACTTCTGTTAATCTTTTTCATAACTGTGTCCTTCTCGCTCACCGACTGTCTCCTTTCGGTACTGCGACAACCGCCTTCCACCATCCCGATTATCCACAAAATTAGTAACACCCTCCCTCCCTTACCAACATCTACCCGATGCCCAAACATACTTTACTCCTTCTGTTCCGCTTCGCTCCCCTCTCCCAATTCCCATTTCCCATTTTGCATTTTACATTTTCCCTCCCCTCCTCTCATTCCCCTGTTACTTTTCCCGTTTTCATTCATCAGAAATATGCGATTCGTTGAGCAGAAAACCAAATTGAAAGTTGAGCTCAACTTCAGGTTTGGTCAAAAGCGTAAAGAAAACAAAAATTTATGAGGTGTTCATATGGGCAATTTAATCTTTAGCATGTCGCAACCGGCGGCACCGTCGCAGTTGAAAGAAGAATACGATGTTGTGATTATCGGCGCCGGACCGGCGGGACTCACCGCAGCCATTTACACGGCACGCGGTAAACTCTCCACCCTGGTGCTGGAAAAAGAAGTGGTGGGCGGTGCAGTGGAAACCACTGATATGATTGAGAACTTCCCTGGTTTTCCCGAAGGGGTTACCGGTCACGACCTGGCCGACCGCATGCGCAAACAGGCGGAACGGTTCGGAGCCGAAATTGCCACCGGACTGGTGGAAGAGCTGGACCTGAAAACCAATCCCAAACGTATTCGGTTTAACGGGCAGGATATTAAAGCCAAAACAGTTATTATCGCTACCGGAACGACTTACAAAAAATTAGGCGTTCCCGGCGAGGACAAATTTGCCGGTCGTGGCGTCTCTTACTGCGCCACCTGCGATGCAGCATTCTTTACCGGAAAAGATGTGGCTGTAATTGGTTGCGGAAACTCCGGATTGCAGGAAGGCCTGTTCATCCTGAAATACGCGAACAAAATCCATTTTGTGGAATTTCTGCCGGAGAGCAAAGCGGAAAAGATATTGCTGGATCGGGTCAAACAGAGCGATCGCACCGAATGCCACTTTAACACACAGGTGGTATCCATTAACGGCGACCAGAAAGTGGAATCCATTACCGTAAAAGACCGCGCCACCGGCGAAACCCGCGAGATCCCCGTGCAGGGGGTGTTCGTGTACATCGGTCTGAATCCCAATACCGCTCTGGTAAAAGACCAGGTGGAACTCAATGAATGGGGCTACATCGTTACCGATGAGCACATGGAAACCAACATCCCGGGCGTGTATGCTGCGGGGGATGTGCGCAACAAAGTGTTGTACCAGATTACCACTGCTGTGGCAGATGGTTCCGTGGCTGCCGTCTCCGCCGAACATTACATCGAAAATCTGAAAAAGGAGACCGTGGAAGCCTGAGCGTGATTTCGGGATAACATATTGATCCATCTAAACGCTGCCCTTGCTCCCCCGCGATGGCAGCGTTTTTTCTATCGGGTCCACCATGGTAAAGGCTTCCTGCTCAGCCGAACAGGCCAGCGACAAGAAAAATGGATTCCCGTTTATTTTCCGATAGCATTGATGTTAAATTCGTGTGAATCATCAGAAAGAAAACGGAGAGATGATTATGAAACAACAATCGAAAGCAACCAGGCAACCGGAACGTCCTGATGCCGGTGAAGCGTTGCGCAAAACCTGGAAGAACTTTCTTCAAAGCATTCCCATTATTCTGGGAGTGCTGCTAACCATTTCGCTGGTTTTAACTGCTATTCCCCCCTCCGCATTGCGGCAATTATTTACCGGTCATCCGGTGAAAGACCCGTTCATCGGGGCACTGGTGGGCAGCATCTCGTCCGGAAATCCGCTGACCAGTTACATCTTCGGCGGTGAATTGTTACGGGAGGGAGTTACCCTGTTTGCCGTTACCGCATTTATCGTGAGCTGGGTTACGGTAGGTGTGGTTCAGCTTCCCGCCGAAGCAATGATGCTGGGCAAGCGGTACGCTTTGACCCGAAACAGCGTGTCATTCCTTATGTCCATTCTGGTGGCAATTGTAACGGTGATTCTGGTGAGGTGGATATGAAAGAGAACAAATCATCCGAACATGCTTCGTTCCCTTACGGCTGGATTTTTTTAGGGCTTGTCAGCCTTCTTTACCTGGTGTTAAGCTTCACCAATCCTCCGCTGGTACATGCCAGCCTGCAACGCTTTATTTCGTTACTGGTCAAAATGGTACCAGCGCTGGTGGGCGTTTTTTCGCTCATTTTTCTCATTAATCTGTTCTTTCATCCCCGGTCGGTAAAAAAACATCTCGGCAAAGAATCGGGCTGGCGGGGATTACTGTTTGCCATGATTGCGGGAATTATTTCCACTGGCCCCATTTACGTGTGGTACCCCCTGCTGGCGGATTTGCAACGCAAAGGCATGCGCATCATGTTAATGACCGTTTTTTTATACAATCGAGCGGTCAAAATTCCCATGATTCCTTTGATGATTTACTACTTTGGCCTGAAATTTACCGTTGTACTAACCCTGGTAATGGTGGGTGCTTCGATTTTAGAAGGATGGCTGGTGGAACAATTGGTACCAGCACTGCCGGAGGGAACCGCCCATGAATAAGGAATACGAAATCCATCACTGGGCTGTCGCCAACCGTTCGGAACAGGAAGCTTTTGAATTTTATCAGGAGATTCTGGGATTGGACTTTCTGTATCGGTTCGCTCTCTCCCCGGAGCTTTCCGGGAAAATTTTTTCCCTTTCCGGAGAAATTCCGGTACTGGTGTTCGGAACCCCTCTGTTTAAGGTGGAAATTTTCGTTACCGAACCCGTTTCAACCCTCCCTTCGGTTCACCACATCTGTCTGGTGGTACCGCAACGGAACCATATTCTGCAAAAAGTACAGCAACGGAATTTGCCTGTTATTCGCATTCCACGACAGGGACGGGAGACGGTATTCGTCCGGGATTTTTCCGGCAATCTCATTGAATTAAAGGAGCAGCCCAATGCCGCGCATCGAACCGTTTGAGCAATACACCGGGGAATATGAAAGGTGGTTTCGTAAACACATTCTGGTTTACGAATCCGAAGTTCAGGCACTTCGCCAGCTGTTACCGCCTTTTAACCGTGCGGTGGAAATTGGTGTGGGGAGCGGTCGATTTGCCCGACCACTGGGCATACCAATCGGTCTGGAACCTTCCCGCCAAATGGCTAATCTGGCCAGAAGAAGAGGCATTTCCGTGCAAATCGGCATTGCAGAAGCACTCCCCTACCGTTCGGAGGCATTCGATCTGGTTTTGTTAGTCACCACCATCTGTTTTCTGGACGATCTGCCCGCAGCGTTGCAAGAGATCCACCGCATCCTTCGCCCCCACACCCACCTATTAATTGGTTTTATTGACCGGGAAAGTGAAATCGGAAGAATTTATCAAAAATTTAAGCAACAGAATGTCTTTTATCGGGTGGCAACCTTTTTTTCTGTTCCGGAAGTGGAAAGGGCACTGACCCGAGCCGGTTTCGGCCATTTCCGGTACTCCCAGACAATCTTCCACCCACTGGACAAAATCTGTCGGGTGGAACCTGCCAGATCGGGATACGGAGAAGGTTCATTCGTTGGCATTCTGGCACAAAAAATATAAGGAGACACACTGATGCCTGAACTGCTTAGCGATATTGAAATTGCCCAGAAAGCTCAACTTTTACCCATCACCGAAGTGGCTCAACAAATTGGTCTGACCGCAGATGATTTAATTCTTTACGGCAACTACAAAGCCAAAATCAAAATGAGCACCATTCGGCGAATATTTGACGAAAAACGCAAACCGGGGAAACTGGTTCTGGTCAGTGCCATTACTCCCACACCTGCGGGTGAGGGAAAAACCACCGTCAGCATAGGGTTAACCCAGGCGCTGAAATACATTGGTAAAAATGCCACCGCTGCTTTGCGAGAACCGTCCCTGGGCCCGGTGCTGGGACGCAAAGGTGGTGCAGCCGGTGGCGGTTATTCCCAGGTGCTCCCCATGGAGGACATCAACCTGCACTTTACCGGAGATTTACATGCCATTACCACCGCTCACAACTTGATTTCTGCGGCGCTGGACAATTATCTGCACTTCAACAAAGGGGAAAAACGATTGTCCGTGCGGGAAATCTCCTGGCCCCGGGTAATGGACATGAACGACCGTGCTCTGCGCGACATTGTGATTGGACTGGGCGGAAAAAGCAACAGCATTCCCCGGGAAACCGGTTTCGACATCACCGCCGCATCAGAAATCATGGCGATTCTATGCCTTTCCCTAAGCTATTCAGAATTAAAAGAAAAAATCAGCAACATCCTGCTGGGTTTTACCGAAGATCGGGAACCGTTTCGGGTGAAGGACTTAAACGTACAGGGTGCAGTTACCGCACTGCTCAAAGATGCCCTGCTCCCCAATTTAGTGCAAACGCTGGAAAATGGTCCTGCATTTGTGCACGGCGGCCCCTTTGCTAACATTGCTCAGGGAACCAACAGCATCCTATCCACCAAATTAGCCCTGCAACTGGCAGACTATGTGGTTACCGAAGCGGGATTTGGTTTTGATCTGGGTGCAGAAAAGTTCTTCGATATTGTCAGTCCGTATGGTGGGCTCTGCCCCTCAGCGGTGGTATTGGTAGTCACCGCCCGCGCGCTGAAAATGCATGGCGGAGTACCGCTGGAGGAGGTCAACCAGCCCAATCCCCAGGCCATCATGAACGGGCGCGGGAACCTGGAAAAGCACATCGAAAACATGCGCAAATTCGGCATGCAGTCCATTGTGGCAATTAATCGATTCATCGGGGATACGGAAGAGGAAATTCGCATGGTAGAACAAATCTGCCAGGAAAATCAAATTGATTATGCCGTGGTGAATGTATGGGAAGAAGGTGGTAAGGGCGGCGTAGAGCTGGCCGAAAAGGTGATTAACATGGTGCAGGGAGAAAAATGCCGCTACCATCAGCTTTACGACTGGAATCTTCCGGTGGAAGAGAAAATCATGAAAATTGCCGGCGAAATTTACGGCGCCCGGGCAGTGGATTACACCAGCCGGGCACGGCGGCAACTCAAGGACATCTACAAACTGGGATACGACAAACTGCCGGTCTGCATTGCCAAAACTCAGCAATCGCTATCGGATAATCCCAAACTCCTTGGTCGTCCCAAGGATTTCCTGGTTACCGTCCGGGAAATCATCATCTCCGCCGGGGCAGGCTTTCTGGTACCGCTCACCGGAGATATTCTGCGGATGCCGGGCCTGCCCCGCATTCCCGCAGCCGAACGCATCGACATTGATGACGAAGGGAACATTTCCGGACTGTTTTAATGACCTCACGGTAAATTGGTGCTTCAAAAACCCGACTGCGTTAAGTGAACGAATTGATTCCAAAAAACACTGGGTTTGACTCAGGCTGATTTATATATTTTTAAAAAATTTCAGGAGGATTTCCATTATGAAACGAATGATTCTATTTACTCTTCTCACGATATTTTCTCTCTCCCTGGCTCAGCAACCGGATTCCCTTAGGGCAGTGCAACAACCGGTAGCACAACAAGCACAGCGTCAGCCGTCTCCGGTCTTTTTCGGCGGAAGTTTTGGCCTCACTTTCGGAAGCTATTTTAGCCTGCGTGTGATGCCGCTGGTGGGTTATCGGGTGAATCCTCAACTATCCGTTGGAGCCAAAGTGGGATATGAATACTTCCGGGATAAACACAACAATTTCACCATTACCTCCCACAATTACGGAGGCAGTGTCTTCACTCAGTTCCGGATTGTCCCTCAGCTATATGTACACGGTGAATTTGCCTATATCAACTACGACGAATACTTCATCCGGAATTCTCACGATCGGGACTGGGTTCCGTTTCTGCTTTTAGGTGCTGGTTTCCGACAAAAAGTGGGACGTACCTCCTGGGCATTTGTGGAAGTGCTGTTTGATGTCCTGCAAAGCAACAAATCCCCTTACGATGCCTGGGACCCACGAATTAGTTTTGGAGTGAGTACCGGATTTTAATCTTTTGCTCACCCTTTCCGACCTGGAAATGCGCAGTGTTTCCGCTGCGCATTTTTTGTTGATACATTTTTTCTTTTTGTGTTACTTTTAATGAATCTCAACATCTATTCAATGGAAAAAACAAAAGGAGAAACAGACCTTATGACACGAGAAGAGATCTTGGCTGAACTGGAAAAAGTGGAACATCCGGAAATTGCCGCTTCGCTGGTGGAATTGGGTATGATTCAGGATATTGCGGTGGAAGGTGACACCGTACGTGTGGCAATGGCTCTCCCCACTCTGGGAATCCCGGAAATTGTACGCAACATGCTGGTGCAGAGTGTTCAGCAGGTGCTTGAATCCCTGAATTACCGGATGGAAGTGGAATTTTTCGAAATGACCGAAGTGGCCAAACAGCGCTTCTTTGTTATTGCCCAGGCCAGATGGAAAGGATCGATTTAAGTGAAATGGAATCGGTTTACTGGTCGTAAAATTTCATTTGCTCACGGTGAATTTGATTGACCAGACTCTGGTAATTCTCTTTCAGCTGCTTTTCATGAACGATGGCACTCAGAACAATAATCAACAGTCCCTGAACCACGGATCCCCAGAAGATCAATGCATAAACGGAGAGAACGGAGAAAATCATGTGACTCATGATAGACTCCTTCGATTTGTTCATTATCAGGATGCTACGGAATACAGAATTATGACAATTTTAGCTGAAGAAAATTCATTTTTTAATAAAAGGGGAGAAAAAATGGAAACCTTTACCACCGGTCAGCCCTGGTTCGACGAATTAATTCCCCGGGGAATTCGCGTTCCTTCCAGTACCATCATTAGCGGAGGTGGTGGAACCGGTAAACCACTGGTAGGCGCCATGTTATTAACCGCCTGGTTGCAAAAGGGCGGTTCCATCATTCATTTTCTGATCAACTCAGATCGGGAGTATGCAGAAAAAATTCTCTCTCTTTATCATCTCAATCCTTCCCAATTTGCCCGACAGATTTATTTTATCCATTTTGACCCGGAAATCAGCACCATTCAAGAAGTTTCGGAAAACGAGGTCCGGGCAAATATTTTGTTACCGGACCATTGGGAGGAATCGCTTTCTCTGGCCCGGGGGCATTTACCCGATAGCGATTTACCACCGTACATTTTCGGTGCAGCCCTGAATCTGCTTTTCTTCTCCAGAACCTATGGCAACGACATAGCGCAACGCGTTCTGAATCTAATGAAACAGGGTGAACATTGTCTGTTTACCCTGAGTAACAACGTATTTCAGGATAAAGCCCGGATGCTGGAAGATATGGCAGATAATTTGATGTTCACCCGGACCGAAAAGCCCATGCGCCTGTTTTTAAAAATTACACGGATGAAAGACGTTCCGTTCAAAACAGAGGAGGTGGAAGTGCCGCTGTCGGAGAAAGAGTTGCGCAATCTTCGCGCCGAGGCGGAAAAATCGCGCAAGCACCTGATTCCGATTATCTCTCAGGTGTAATTACCAAATATGTTAACATTTTAACGAATAAATCCATCATCTCATCGATTTCTAAAATGGGAAGGAGGCGAATATTGGAAAGAGAAAAGAGGAAATAGGAAAGAGAAAAGAGGAAAGCGTGAATTGATATCATCCTTTCCTTCTTCCTTTATCCCCCCTTATCCCCCTATCTCCCCTATTTCCCCTATTTCCCCTATACCCCTATACCCCTATACCCCTTACCTCCCCTAATTCCCCACAACCCTACTCCCCCTATCCCACACCCTCTCCAAAAATTTCCTGGAACCTTGACAATGGTTTCAGCGTTTATTATATTGCAAATGGTAACCATTTTCAATAAGGGTGAGGAAATGAAAGGACGTGGTGGCGGACATCGAGGGGGCGGATGGCGTGGACATTTCCGGGAGATGGGTCTGCGTTTTACCGAACCCCGTCGGGCTATTATGGAAGTGCTCAGCCAGACGCGCGATCATCTCAGTGCGGAGGACATTTATCTGGCTGTTCACCGCCACTACCCCGCTATCGGATTAACCACGGTGTACCGTACGCTTGAACTGCTGGTGGAGATGGGATTGGTGTACAAGCTTCAGTTTGGGGACGGACGTGCCCGTTTCGAGATGGTACACAATCCCCACAAAACCGCCCATCATCACCATCTCATCTGCCTGCGTTGTAAAAAGGTTCTGGACTATGACGAATTTGTCCCGGAAGAACTGGAATTGCTTCGCAACGTGGAGAAACGGCTGGCGGAGAAGTTTCAATTTAAAATCTTAAATCACCGGCTGGAATTCTACGGGCTGTGCCCCGATTGTCAGAAAGAGTTAAACATCAACAAAATCAATAAACAAGGAGGATAAAACATGCCAGGATTTGATGGAAGAGGACCGTTTGGACGTGGCCCCATGACCGGCTGGGGTCGGGGATATTGTGGAGGCTACGGTTACGGACGGGGGTTTGGTGGATATCGCGGAGTCGGTTGGGGTGGCCGGTTTGGCGGATACGGATTGGGTCGTGGTTGGGGAGCAGGACGATTTGCCGCTCCAGGCTGGTGGACAGCGGAAGCGCCCTTTACCACACGCGAAGAAGAAATGGATTACCTCCGTAACGAAGCCTCCATTCTGGAGCAGGAGCTTCGGTCTATTCGTGAGCGATTGGATGCTCTGGAGAAGAATCGGGACAAATAAGTGGTAAATCATCAAAATGGAGGGATGAGCCATGTTTTTCCGTTCCGGAATGGGTGGTATGGGTACCGGTGGATATTGTGTGTGTCCCAAATGCGGATACCGAACACCCCACCGGCGAGGAATTCCCTGCCAGGAAGAACGGTGTCCGCACTGTGGTGCGAAACTCCTTCGGGAAGGCGGCTACCATCATCAGTTGCTGGAGCAGAAACGGCAAAAGCGGTAACCAGATGGGTTCATAAAAAATTTTCCGATTTCAAACGGCTCATTCATGATTATATTTACATGTCGAACAAAATCTGATGGAGAGCCGCATGATGAAGGAGATTTCATTTAACTTCGAACAATTGCCCTGGGTGGAAGCGAAAGGATACCCGGAGGGCACCAAAATTAAAGTGCTTCGGGATGAAAACGGGGCACGGACGTTTATGCTGAAACTTCCTCCGGGTTTTCGGGTGGAGGCACACTCTCACATTACTACCGAACAGCATTTTGTTCTGGAAGGGGAATACGAGAGCGGTGGTCAGAAGTACAAAAAGGGCGCATACCGGCTGATTCCCCCGGAAGCTACACACGGTCCCTTTACTTCCAAACACGGGGCAACGATTCTGGTTATCTGGGACCCGATTAAAAAGAAAGAATAATTTCCGTGGGAATGATGTCTGCACATCTGGTATTTGGACCGGTACCTTCGCGCCGCCTGGGACAGAGCCTGGGGATCAATAACATTCCCCCGAAGATTTGCACTTATGCCTGTATTTATTGTCAATTGGGACGCACCATTCGATTGCGTTATCGGCGTTCTGCCTACTATTCCCCCGAAGAAATTGAACAACAGGTTCGCCAGCGACTTCAGTTTCTTCGGGGGAAGAACACCCGGGTGGATTATCTTACCTTTGTTCCGGATGGAGAACCCACCCTGGACCTTCATCTGAACGAGGAAATTGAACGACTCAAAGCATTTCACCTTCCCATTGCGGTGATCACCAATGCTTCCCTGCTTCATTTACCGGAGGTTCAGGAAACGCTTCGAAAAGCCGACCTGGTTTCGCTGAAAATTGATGCCGTGGATGAGTCCACCTGGCGCCGAATTGACCGACCCCACGCCCGAATTTCCTTCGATGACTATTTGAATGGCGTCCAGCAGTTTTCCCGAGGTTATACAGGACATTTCATTACCGAAACCATGCTGGTGCGTGGGATAAATACCACGGAGGCTCAACTCCGGGCGCTGGCTGAATTCATTGGCCATCTGCAACCGAAAACTGCTTATCTGGCTATTCCCACACGACCACCGGCAGAGAATTTTGTATTACCACCCGGCGAGGAAATGCTAAATCGGGCGTTCCAGATCTTCTCCCAACAGATTCCCCACACGGAGTATCTGATTGGTTATGAGGGAAACCGTTTCGCTTCCACCGGAAATGTAAAGGAAGATTTACTCAGTATCACCGCTGTGCACCCCATGCGCCGGGATGCTGTTCTTCAGCTTCTTCAAAAAGCAGGTGCTTCTTTTCAGGTAGTGGAAGAACTCATTCAGCAAGGCGAGATGAAGGAAGTAGAATATCAGGGAGAAATATTTTATTTAAGAAAATTTAGCAGGAATTAAGCAGGGTACAATTCCCGGAACAAGAAAAAAGCAGGTCATACTGCAATGAATCAACAATCAGACCCCCGTAATCACATTTTTGAGAACCTGAAGGAAAAAATTTTAAACTTTCCGGAGCAACCGGACATTCCCGAATCGTTATGGCAGGACTTCCTGAAGCTGCGGCGGAAACTGGAAATTTTTGAGCAGGTGGGATACCGGGCACTACCATCCCTTAAACCGCTGTTAAAATTTCTTCCCGAACCGCATCATTCCGCCAATATTCTGGCTCCTTTTTGCGACTACTCTTTTCTGCCTTTTGTGCTGGCTTATTCCGGTTACCGTTTTTTTGCGACCAACGAAAATTGCGAAACCATTTTTTCCATCCGTAACAGCATGAAGATTCTGGACATCCCGCAACACGGGCACTTTTTATGTGCAACTGCTGCCACACTCCCCTTTCGGACTTATCAGTTCGATTACATTGTGTGCACGTACCTGATCCAGAAATTCCCCGAGCCGTGGGACGTTCTGAAGGAACTTCAGCGCATTTTAAGCAAGCAGGGCACGTTGATTATCAGAGATTTCAACCGGAAAGGAATGAAATTGCTCCAGGAAATCCGTCGTAACGAGGGATATCCTTCGGACATCCGTAGCGTGTCGGTGTTCGAGGTGGCAGAATTTTTCGACCGACAGGAGTTAGACGTGACCTGCCAGCGAGACGAGCTGCACTCAACCCTGGTGATCACCTATCCGGAGGATTTTTCCCGGGGGGACTAAAGCGGTTTTTTTTAAGGTGGAACAAAAATTATAAAAGGTACGAAACCGTATCGCACACCACGGGTTTCAAATTACATGGATAATTGGGTTCCGCAGACGAACAAAATCAAAGGGGGTAGGGATGCTCACATTGGCTGATTATTTTCAGATTTTCACTGCCATTCTTTTGATTGTCAATCCCATTGGAGCCGTACCGGTTTTTGCAAGCATCACGGCAGATCAGGCCGCATATGAGCGCAAACGCACAGCACGAACTGCTGCTATTTCCGTAGCAATTATACTGACCATTTCAGCAATTTCCGGCCAAACCATCCTGAAGTTTTTTGGGATCAGCATTCATTCCTTCCGAATTGCCGGAGGCATTCTTCTTCTCCTCATGGCTTTAGCCATGCTACATGCCCGCCAGCTATACACCAAACACACCCCAGAGGAGTTTGATGAAGCAAAAGAGAGCGAAAACGTTGCGGTGGTCCCCCTGGCCACTCCTTTAATGGCAGGCCCCGTAGCCATTAGCACCGTGATTATTTATGCTCACAGCGTGCACTCTCTTTTCGATAAACTTTTTATCATCGGAAGTTGCTGGGTCACCGGCATCATCGTATGGCTGATGTTGCAGATTGCCATCCCCATTACCCGATTGTTAGGAAAAACCGGCATCAATATTTTAAACCGGGTGATGGGTCTCATTCTTTCCGCCATTGCAGTGCAATTCATTGCCGAAGGAGCCCGTGCGATCTGGAAAAGTTAATGAGTCGCACACCCATTTTGCCCTTCGGTGATCCCCCATCAAAAAGTGAAGGGCAATTCTTCCCTGTGGTGTGCTTCCCCCGCCTGAACGGAGAGAAAAATTTTTCAGGCGGAGGAGGATCATTTCAACCGGTTTAAAACTGCTGCCAGGCAATTCCAATTCCAATATTCCAGTACTGGTGGTTGACTTCCGCTCCGGTGGGCAATTCCCCGGTAAAGGCATAATTATAACGTCCGGTCAGCACCAGGCTGGCGTTCAGGCTAATGGGAATAATCACTCCTGCTTCCGGGGCAATTCCCCATTCCCATTCGTCGTTCTGGAATTCAAAGATACCGATTCCCATCCGCTGAGTCATCAAATACCCGCCGCCATTTAGCCCAACAAACATTTTGTTATTTTTACCCACTGCAAAATACCGATGGATATTCAGCATAATGGGAAAGGAATTCAAATAGCGATCCTGAACCCCGGTAATTGCTCCGGGATTTTCCGTTTCTAACTGGACGGTTTCGCGAGTTCTCTCGTAGAACACATTCCAATCCAGGGTAAATCCCACCGTGGTGTAAGAATCCAGCGTTTTGCGGAACCCCATCCCAAATCCCCGAAAGCTGGTAGCATCCACAAAGTCCTTCGTATCGCCAGAGGGAAAACCAATCTGGTAGCTGATAATGCCATACCAGTTCTGAGCATTCCCCGCTGTGGCGAAAAAGCCCAGAAAAACACACAATCCAATGAACCAGATAATTTGTTTTTTCATCACCAGATACTCCGTTTTTCTTCGTTGATTTGCTGCACTACTTATTTGCCTTCGCCCAGGTAAGGAGATTGGGCAAATGCCTGATCAATCGCCCGGGTAATGCGATCCCGGGTGCTGGTGTTGTTGTCAATCAATCCGTTCATGGCGGCAATCCATAAAGGAGTAGCTTTCTCACCAACGATAGTTGGGTCCACCATCACGATTACGATGGTTCCAGTATCGTAAGTGTAGGAAACCGGGTAACACCATCCCGGAGAGCCCCACCACCAATCCCAATACCAGGGATAACAGGTACCTGCTGACCACTGAGATTTGGTGGCCAGAGCTGCTACCAACACATCCGCATCGTTAGGATTGTTTACCCGATTATAACCGTACTTCTGCATGTTATTCTGAATAGCATCCAGAATATAATTGTTTGTCGGCGGGCCCAGGGGGGATACATGATTGTCCTCATCCAGGTAAGCCACCGTATCGGACAGAGCATAGGTTTTCTTATCGGCAAAACTGGCACCTTTTTTCATGAAGGTGGTAATCACATCCGTATCCGAAGGACTGAGCGGCTCCCCGGGATAGCAGGAAACCAGCCACAGGACGAAACCCATCATCAGGATCAGCGTACTGACCAGCCACCAACGAGCTCTTTTCTGTTTTGTGAACTTTTCCATATAAGCACCTCACTTTTTTGAATGATCTATTTTCCGAACTCGTACTCCCAATCGGGATCAAACGACATTAACAAGGATAAGCCCTTTTAAATCCGTATTGAATTTAAAGGGAATTGTTCTGGAGCGCAAAACATTCGTGATCACCTATGCGGAGAAAACGGTTCCCGTTACCGGTTAAAAATAATGCTTAAAGCGCATGGTCATGGCCACCGCATCCTTCTCCGGGGTTTCATCGATAATATTGCGAGTAAAATCGTAAATCATCAATAGCTCGAACCGATGGGTATGCGTGCAGCGATACCCTGGCCCCCAGGCGAATGCATAGTGTTGAAGCAAAACGCTCCAGAAGACTTTTACCCGACATCAAAATATTTCTCTGCACAGCAAACAAATACCATTTTTTTTACATTAATTTTATGATGATTGATGGCAAATTTTGTTTCTATTCGCGCTCGAAACAGGGATCGATACTCATCTGTAATTCCCTGATTATGCCACAGATTTTGATACTCGTAACGTAACAAATTGGAAAATATTAA
>CAZBWV010000036.1:0-12323 GCA_964495805.1 uncultured Calditrichaceae bacterium | reverse complement strand
TCCATCAATTATGCCCCAATATGGTTACAATTCCTTTCCCTATTTCCCCCCTACCCTTTATGCCCCCTATCTTCCCATTCCCCTCTTTCACCCCCTCCATCCCATTTCATTCTACATTCTACATTCTACATTCTACATTTTACATTTTACATTCCCCTATCCCCTTATATCCCCTATATCCCTTATATCCCCTATTTCCCCTATTTCCCTTATCCCCCTATTCCCCCATATCCCCCTTCCCTCAACCGCAATAATTATGTTGAATTTATTCAATGATCATTTTGTTTTATAATGTAAAACGAATATTATTTTTATTTGACAAATTTATTGTCTTTTTCTAAATTAACCAAGTATAGATAAGGTATTTGACTAATAAATGCAAAATCAAGCGAATGACAAAATTTTAGACCGAGAATTTTTAATTATTTCCAGTGACCTAAAAGAACTAAAAAAAATTGAAGAATTCTCACAACACATCTCGCAAAAAGCCACGCTTACCGAAGAGCAATCGGACAATATGGCTATTGTGCTTACCGAACTGGTTCATAACGCAATTGTCCATGGGAATAAAATGATTTCGGACAAAAAAGTTATCTTACGTGCCAATTACTACCCGGACCGGGTGAGTGTTTCCATCAAGGATGAGGGTGCAGGATTTGACCCATCCATGATTTCTAATCCAACCAACCCCGAAAATTTGTGGAAGGAAAGCGGACGAGGAATTTTTCTGGTTAAAAATTTGATTGATGAAGTCCACTTTCGACCTTCCCACCACGGGATGGAGATAGTGGTTACTGAATACTATAAAAATGTCCATTAATCCGCAATATGGTGTGGATCAAACGTTCTATTCAAATCTACCCGATACAGTACAATTGGAGCTTCCGGAGGCATCGACTCGGGACGTATATTGTATTGCATTGAAAGATTTTTTGCCATATTTTAGCGCACTTTTAGTTCAGGATATGGAACATCAATTGGATCTATCACAAGCTTTGCATCAGCCGGGAAATTCTTCCCTCCCGGGAGCAGTAAAATTAGGAGGAGCTTCATTAAATCATTTTAGTCCTATGTTCAAATAACTATTGGAGGAGCTATGAGGCATTATCTTCTGTTACTGGTAATTGTGCTGCTAAGTGCGTCTCTGGCATTTGGCGGAACGGTGAGAGGTGTGATCACCGATGCAGAAACCGGCGATCCGTTGATTGGCGCCAATGTGGTTCTGGAAGGAACAACACTGGGTGCCAGCACGGACATGGACGGTTTCTTCATCATTCAGGATGTGCCGGAAGGCGAATACATCCTGAAAGTTATTTATGTGGGTTACGATGAATACACCCAGAAGATTTCAGTCGGCACGGAAACGGTGAGTTTGAAAATTGCGCTGAAGCCCACGGCTATTATGGGTCAGGAAATCACCGTGTTTGCCGACCGCGCGAAACCCCGCGAAACACCGGTGGCTTTCACCGACGTGGAAAAAAAGGAGATTGTTAGCCGCCTGGGTTCCCGGGATATTCCACTGGTTCTGAATGTAACCCCCAGTGTATATGCCACACAGCAGGGTGGTGGCTCCGGTGATGCCCGGATCAACATCCGTGGTTTTAACCAGCGCAACGTCGCTGTAATGATCAACGGTGTCCCGGTCAACGATATGGAAAATGGCTGGGTGTACTGGTCCAACTGGGATGGTGTAGGCGACGCCACCTCTTCCATTCAGGTACAGCGTGGTCTGAGTGCTGTGAACCTGGCTGTACCCTCCATCGGTGGTACCATGAACGTAATTACTGATCCCACAGCTCAGGACGCCAGCGTTTCCTTTAAGCAGGAAGTAGGAAGCGGGGGATTTCTGAAATCCACCCTGATTGGTCACACCGGTTTGATTAACAACAAATTTGCTTTAAGCGGTGTGGTGGTGCGTAAAGTTGGCGATGGAATTATTGACAAAACCTGGACCGATGCCTGGGCCTATTATTTTGGTGCCAGTTACAACCTGAATAAGAACAACCGGTTCGAACTGTACGCACTGGGTGCCCCCCAGCGTCATGGAAACAACTACTACAAGCAAAACATTGCTGCCTACAGCAAAAGCTTTGCCGAAGGTCTGGATGATTACGATCCAGCCGCTTTTGACAAATACCATGAAGCCGGTCGCTATTTTAACCAGAACTGGGCACCGGTGAATTCTTCATACAACGGTAAACAATACTTCAATGGTTCGACTCACGATCGCTATGGAACAGACTTCATTAACGAACGTGAAAACTACTATCACAAACCTATCGTTAACCTGAACTGGTACACCACCCTATCCGAAAAGCTGAATGTATTCACCACCGTCTATTATTCCGGTGGTAAAGGTGGTGGTAGCGGTACCTATGGAAAAGTGTATCGTCAGGATGCCAATGGTGAAATTGGTGATGATGATTATAAATTCTACTATGGGCCCGCCCCCTGGCGCTGGAACTGGAACAAGACCATCGAGGTCAATCAGGCTCCGGCAGATACCTATTATGTGGACAAATCTCCGATTTACAAAGAAGACGGGCAGTCCATCGGTATCCTGCGCAACAGCGTGAACCAGCAGTGGACGGTTGGTTTGATCTCCAAAGCCTACTACAAAGTAGCGGATAATTTCAAGATGAGTTTCGGTATCGACTGGCGCACAGCAGAGATTGAACACTTCCGCGAAGTGCGCGATCTGTTAGGTGGACAATACTATATGGATTTTGCTAACGATTTCGACAAAACCGATGAAGCCCACAAAAAACGTCTGGGCGACAAAATTGCTTACTACTTCACCAATACAGTGGATTGGATGGGTGGTTACGTACAGGGTGAATACAAAGGTAAAAATTACACCGTGTACGGTACCTTTGGGTATTCGGGAATTAAATACACCCACACCAACCATTTCAAGGATGACGGCACCGGACATGAATTATATTTAGAGGCCGATTGGATTACCGGTATGCAGCTTAAAGGTGGTGCAAGCTACCTGATTAGCAAAAATCTGGATGTGTTTGCCAATGCCGGTTATGTAAGCAAAGCACCGATTTTCGACAACGTGATTAACGACCGTACCGGTACCATGGCGAAAGATCCCAAGAACGAAAAATTCTATTCGTTTGAAGCCGGAATCAATTATTATGGCATGGATGGTGCTCTGAATACCAAGTTCAATGTATATCACACCATCTGGAACGACCGGGCCTACTCCAGAGGTGTCGTGTTAGCCGATGGAACGGAAGGACTCATCTTCCTGAGCGGTATGAACACTGTCCATCAGGGTGTTGAGTTAGAAGCTGCTTACCGTCCCATCCGCTGGTTCCGCGTGGACGGATCGGTTTCCGTTGGAAATTGGTATTACACGGACGATGTGAACGGTTTGTATAAAGACTACTCTGGTGGCACCGGAAGTGACAAAGAATATCATTACTATGTCAAAGATCTGAAGGTAGGTGACGCACCCCAAACACAGCTGGCCCTGACGCTAAACTTCTATCCGATAAAGGGTCTGGCACTGCAGTTTGTCGGCCGTTACTACGATCGGTTCTATGCTGCCTGGGATCCGTTCAGCCGTACCGATCCAAACGACACAAAACAAAGCTGGGAAGCGCCGGCTTACTTCGTCAGCGATTTCCATGCAACCTATGCTCTGCCATTCGATCTGGCTGGTATCAAAATGAACCTGTTCTTCCATGTGTTCAATCTCACGGATGCTGAGTACATCCAGGATGCCACCGACAACAGCCGTTACAACGCATTCGACCACGACCATGATGCAGACGATGCGGAAGTGTTCTTCGGTCTGCCTCGTTTCTTCAATGGCGGTCTGCAGCTGGAACTGAAATAGTTTTTTCTTCACTCTTTGGTTCAAAGCCCTCTCCCATATTGGGGGAGGGCTTTGATGTTTCAGGCTCATTCTTCATTGGGAGTATCACACGATGAAACGCTCGATGTTTCGTTTCCTAACGTTATTACTCATTCATCTGTCTATTTTCTGGGGAACCATTTCCGCATCCGCGCAGGAAAAGCCCTATGTTCTGCTCATCTCTTTCGACGGATTTCGTTGGGATTATCTGGATCGGGGACTTACTCCGCACCTGGACAGTCTGGCAAAAAGGGGTGTGCGAGCACTTTCTCTGCGCTCTACCTTTCCTTCCAAAACCTTCCCCAATCATCTTTCCATTATCACCGGCATGTACCCGGAGAATCATGGTATCATTATGAACCGTTTTGTGAATCCGTTTACCGGGGAGAAATATCAGGTGGGCGACACCACATCGGTGCGGGATGCACGCTGGTATTGGGGCGAAGCGCTATGGGAAACAGCCGAACGTCAGGGGATCATCAGTGCATGCTACTTCTGGCCGGGTTCAGAGGTCCATCTCTCCTACCGACACCCAACTTATTACGAAAAGTACGAACACAAGCGCCCCTATCGCACACGGGTGGACGGAATTATTCGTTGGTTGCAACTTCCGGAAGACCGACGGCCACATTTTCTCACTCTTTATTTCGATGCCACCGACACGCAGGGACATGCACATGGTCCCGACGCACCGGAAACCAATGCCGCCATTCAGCGATTGGACAACATCACCGGATACCTGTTGCACAAACTTCAGCAAATCGAATTCCGGGACAGGATCAACATCATCATCCTTTCTGACCACGGAATGACTGAAATTCGGGGTGATCAGCTCATTAACATAGAAAAGATGCTGCATGGTTTTCCCTGCCAGCTTCAGGGAATCGGTCCGGTGATGATGGTGACACCACCACCGGGACAAATGGAAGAGGTGCTGGCTACAATTCAAAGTCAAGCCCGACATTTCCGGGTGTATCGGCGGGAGGAAATACCGGATTATTTTCACTTTAAACACAACCCGTTTATTGCCCCCATCGTCCTGGTAGCTGAACCGGGTTGGTCACTGGTAAACCAGCGAATGGAACAGAAGATGAAAACTCATACGGTGGGCGGCAATCATGGATACGATCCCAACTACCTGGATATGCACGGCATTTTTCTCGCCGCAGGTCCCGCCTTTAAACAGGGCTATCGGACCGGTACGTTATGGA
This sequence comes from uncultured Calditrichaceae bacterium, assembly GCA_964495805.1. Taxonomy (GTDB): domain Bacteria; phylum Calditrichota; class Calditrichia; order RBG-13-44-9; family RBG-13-44-9; genus JALXCH01. The sequence goes on along the minus strand of CAZBWV010000036.1, from coordinate 7,241 downwards.
ACATCGATGTGTACCCGCTTATCTGTAAAATTCTGGGAATTGTACCCCGGCAAAACATCGACGGGAAATTAGAGCGAATTGAGTTTATCTTAAAAGATGAATCATTTCATTTCCGCCAGAAATAAAAAATCCCGGGATTTTCCTTTCTATCCCGGGATTTTCCCGCCATTAAATGTGCTTCATGACGTAGTCGTCTGATTTAATTCATCCAGCCGTTTCCGGATATCCTTCAGTTCCTTTTCCAGCCAGTTTTTCCGATTTTCCAGATAGATGCGTTCATCTTCGGGAGTAAACCAGGGTGGCACAAAATCGGCCCAATAAGCGTATCCGGGTGCTCCCCACGGACCACCATGCCACCACCAACCACGTCCCCAACCCCATCCTCGGCCAAATCCATACCATCCACGGCCCCAAAATCCGGGACCCAAACCAAGAGGTCCAGTTCCATCGCCCCAGGGCATCGTCATGTCCTCCTTAGTTTTTAGTCTTTAAATATTATTTGATCGCCAGCACCAAAAAGTTTCACACGATTTTCAAATTTTTGACACAATAATTCACGCATTTCCTCTCCGGTGCAATGCAACGGTACCAGAAGTCCAACCTCCATTTCCGCCAGTGCTTCTGTGGTACGCACCCGTCGGGTCTGATCTGCATCCACCAGATGCATTCCACCAATAACCGCGGCAATTCGCTCCGTTCCGGTCACCTCCCGGGCATATTGTACTGTATTAACTATGCCGGAATGTCCGCACCCTGTTATCACCACAACCCCCTGCCCGGTATGGATAAAAAGTGCCATATCGTCGGGAATCAGGTCGGGTTGCCAGCTCTGTGAGCCTGCTTGCCAGGTGCGATACTGAAATCTCGGGTTCACCGTCTCGAAATTGGTGCGACGGGGAATTTCGCCGGAAATCCACACCTGTGATAAGACCTGCTGCGGTTTGGTGACCCAGTGAAATTGCGCACCTAACTTCCGGTAATATTCCTCTACTCCGGTCACGCCGATATAATGCTCTTTCCCCGAACGTCTCGAATACCGATCGCGGAAAATTTCCGGGTGAGCATATACCGGAATGGTACCGATTCGCCGCAGAATGGCTTCCAGGCCTCCGATATGATCGTAATGTCCGTGGCTTAACACAATTGCATGCGCGGAGGAAAGATTCACTTGCAACCGTTCGGAATTTCGTAAGGTGTTCTCACTTAACCCGGTGTCGAACACCAAATTCCCTTCCGGAAGTTCTATCCAGAAAGAGGCACCGTGTTCGGCCACCATTTCCGGATGGGAGGGACGATCGTCCATTAAAATGGTGATGCGGATATCGGAAAGTTGCACGATGGTTTCCTCCTATGTTTCCTGTGGATGGGTTGGTTTTAACCCAAAGCTCAATAGGGTGGCAATTCCCAGCACGGCGACTTCCACCCAGAAAAGATTTCGGTAACCAATTCCGGATACAATCGCTCCACCGATGAGAGGGAAAAGCACGGTGGGCAGCATGACGAAGTTTTTTAATCCTACGTAAATAGCCACCTCCTCTCGGGGAGCAAATTCCAGTAAATAATTTGCCGTGGCAATGTTCATTCCACGCATGGTAGCACCGATCAGAAAGAAAACCAGGGCAAACAGCATGGGATGCCATAACGGCAATAAAATAGCCATCAACGGCGTAGCAGTACTGACCAGTGCAATGGCAATGATCACCGGTCGAAAGCGAAATCGGTCTCCCATCCAGCCCCAGATGGGCCCGGAGATAATTTCACCAACCACCTGAAGCATGACAAACAGCCCCAGCGTAGCTTCGGGCAATCCCAGCGATTTTCGGGCATAAATCACATAAAAAGGGAGTGCCAAAAAAATTGCGCTGAGAAAGAACTCGGTTGTCACCAATCGCAGGAAATAAGAATTGCCCGTAACAAGATGGAAATAGCTTCGCCAGTGCATCCGGCGCCGAACCGGCTGGCTACCGGGATCACGAATAATGGTAAACCCCGCAAAAGCTACCCCCAATGCCAGCGCAGCAAGAAGAAAAAGTAACGCATAGTTGGTGGGAAATGCAATTTCTCCATGAAGCACCCGGCTGGTCACAACACCGGCAGCGGTTCCCAGAATTCCCCCTACAAAATAGCGCCAGCCCATCAGTCTTCCCCGTAAACCGGCAGGAATTAACTGAGAAAATAGATGGTAGTAGCTCACATTTCCCACCCCACCCATCACGAAAAAAATCATTAACAGTAGCAAAAAAATGGTAACCGTGGCAGCGGGATGCGAAGTGCCCAACCAGAAGGTCAGAATTGCAATGATTAGCCAGCTCATTGCTCGCGTGGCAATGGCAAGCTGAACAAACATCTTTTTGCGGGGATACCGTTGAACAAACCAGCCGGCAAATGGCTGAGGTAAAATCGTGCCCACCCGATAAGCAGTAAACAACAATCCCGATAAAAAATTTGAACCGGTAAGTAAATAAATAAAGCTGGTCTGTACGGTGGTAATCTGGGTAAACGCATTGGCCACGCTTAAAAAGATGCCGTGCAGAAAAAAGCCCAGCACCCCCCGGAACAAAATTTCGTCATCCGCTTTGTTCCCCAGCCATTTCGATAGTCGTTTGCGCACCATTTTATTTCCCCGAATTCCCATCTAATTGGATTAATCTTGCCCCCTCAGGATACACCACTTGAAAGTAAATGTGAGTTTTTTCCTGGCGAACAACTTGCTTTTCTCCGGGGAATATCCTATTTTGCTAACAAAAATGGTACTATCGGATGATTGATTTTCGAAGCGATACCATTACCCAGCCAACACCGGAAATGCGCCGCGCCATGATGGAGGCCGAAGTGGGCGATGATGTGTTTGGTGATGACCCCACAGTAAATCGGCTGCAGGAAATGATAGCGGAAATGTGCGGAAAGGAAGCAGCACTATTCGTCCCCAGCGGCACGATGGGCAATCAGGTGTCCATTAAAACCCACACCCAGCCGGGGGACGAAATTATCGTTGAACGAAACGCTCACATTTTCAACTACGAATGCGGATCACCGGGTATGCTTTCCGGCGTACAGGTGCTCCCTATCGAAGGTCATCATGGAGTAATTACGGCAGAGCAAATTGCCCGGGTGGTTCGTCCCGTTAACATTCATCATCCCACTACCCGACTCATCTGCCTGGAGAACACGCACAACCGTGCCGGAGGCACCATTTTCCCTCTCAGCGAAATTCAAAAAATTTACCAATTTGCCCGGGGAACCGGATTGCGTATGCATTTAGACGGTGCCCGATTATGGAATGCGTCGGTAGCTACGGGAATTCCAATAAAAGATTACTGCCAGTATTTCGACTCTGTTCAGCTCTGTTTTTCCAAGGGATTGGGAGCACCCGTCGGTTCCATCATTGTCGGGAACACAGAATTCATCCACCGGGCACGCTACTTCCGTAAAGCATTTGGCGGTGGCATGCGTCAGGCTGGTATTCTGGCAGCGGGAGCCATCTATGCCGTTCAGCACCATCTGGAGAGACTGGCAGAAGACCACCGCCGCGCCCGGCGATTGGCCGAAGCCATTGCCCAGTTGCCCGGTATTTCCCTCGATCTGAACACCGTACAAACCAACATTGTGATTTTCGATATGGCACATGCTGCAATGTCTGCCGAAGCACTGGTTCAACGGCTGCAGCAGGAAAATATTTTGATGATCCATTTCGGTGAGTCTAAAATCCGTGCGGTAACTCACCTGCACATTCAGGACGAAGACATTGAACGCACCATTTCGACCCTGCGGGCAATTCTTCTGGGATAGCACTGCAAAAGTTCAAGGTAAATCTTCTGAACCAATAATAAACCGAAACACATGAACATCCTGATTATCGGTGCCGGAGAAGTCGGGTTTCACCTGGCCAAAAAACTGATTAACAACAACCACAACATCACCATTCTGGAGGAAAATCCGGAGAAAGCCCAGCGAGCCGAGGAGCAACTGGATGCCATGGTAGTCGTGGGTTCCGGCTCCAGCTGGCAGGATTTACAGCGCGCCAATATCGAAAAAGCCGATATCCTGGCAGCGCTGAGCAATGTGGACGAGGTGAATTTACTTGCCTGCATGTATGCCCATAAAATTGATACTCCCCACAAAATTGCCCGGGTACGGAATCCTGAATTCACCCGGCCGGATTTTATTCTCTCCCGGGAGGAAATGGGGGTGGATTTGCTTATCCACCCCGAACGGGAAACCGCCGACGCCATTGTACGATTGATTCGCCAGAGCAGTGCCACCGATGTGATTGAATTCGCCGGAGGGCAAATCCAGCTATTGGGCATCCGGCTGGAACAGAATTCGCCGGTACTGCGCCAGCCTCTGAAGGAAATCTGGCAACACTATAACGACCTGCCCGCACGCATTGTGGCCATCAAACGAAAGGAACATACCATCATCCCATCCGGAGAGGACGTGCTGGCTCCTGGCGATCAGGTGTTTATCATCACCGACCGGGAAGCAATTCCCACCATCCTGAAAATCACCGGAAAAGAGAATGTGCGCATTCAGAATATCATGATTTTAGGGGGTGGACTCATCGGACAATTTGTCGCCACCGCACTGGAGGACGAAATCAATATCAAAATCATCGAAAGTCGGGCGGATCGCTCCGAACATATTGCAACCCTGCTCAAACGTTCGTTGATTATCCATGGCGATGGAACGGACATGGACTTGCTGGCGCTGGAAGGCATCATCGACATGGATGCTTTTGTTGCGGTGACCGGAGACGATGAGACCAATATCATCTCCAGCCTGATGGCACGGCACCTGCAGGTACCACGCACCATTGCACTGGTCAACAAAACCGAATATCTGCCCATTACACCCACTATCGGGATGGATGCAGTGGTCAGTAAAAAGCTCATTACCGTGGATGCCATCCTGCGCTTTATTCAGCGAACCACCTTCGAATCCGTGGCCACCATACCCGGTGTTGAAGCGGAGATTATCGAAATCATCCCCCATAGCAATTCTCGCATTGTAAAGAAGCCATTGAAAAAAATTCACTTTCCACGCTCCGCCATTGTGGGTGCGGTGCACCGCAATAACACAGTGATGATTCCCCGTGGCGATACGCAAATACAACCGGGCGACCGGGTGGTGATTTTTGCCCTGCCCAGTGCCATTTCGGCGGTGGAACAACTGTTCGAATAACCAATTCTACCAGGTCCGATGAATTACAAAACCGTTGCACACATTCTGGGATTCCTGCTTATTTTTCTGGCTTTTTCCATGCTGCTGCCCATCCCTTTTTCGCTGTATTACGGCGACAACGATTACCGTTTTTTTCTGATCGCTGCAGGCATCACGTTATTTGTCGGAGGGCTGGGATTTAAGCTCACCCGCCTGGAACGCGATGTGCGGGCACGGGAAGGATTTGCCATTGTCACCCTGGGCTGGATTCTGTTTTCCGTCTTCGGCGCACTTCCGTTTATGCTCTCCGGCTATATTCCTTCTTTCACAGATGCCTTTTTCGAAACCATGTCCGGATTCACCACCACCGGTGCCACCATTTTAGTGGACATTGAGAAGCTGCCCCATGGATTGCTCTTCTGGCGGAGCTTTACCCACTGGATTGGAGGCATGGGCATCATTGTGCTGTCCCTGGCTATTCTGCCGTTTTTAGGGGTTGGCGGTATGCAGTTGTTTAAAGCGGAAGTACCCGGTCCCACCCCGGATAAGTTAACACCCCGGGTGACCGAAACCGCTAAAATTCTATGGGGTGTGTATGTGCTTATCTCTGCAGTGGAAACCGTTTTGCTTATGTTCGGCGGAATGAACCTGTTCGAAGCGCTCTGCCATACTTTTGGCACCATGGCCACCGGTGGTTTTTCGACCAAAAATGCCAGTATTGGTCATTACCACAGTGCGTATATTGAATATGTCATCACCTTTTTTATGATTATTGCCGGAAGTAATTTTGCTCTTCATTACCGCTTCCTCCGAAAACAGTTCGGGGTGTACCACCGCAATCGGGAATGGGTGTTCTATATGATGCTCATTGTCGGTGGCACTCTTTTCATCGGTTATGACGTTCTGACTCACCACATTCCCCATCTGGAAAAGGCGTTTCGAAAAACTCTGTTCCAGGTGGTCTCCATTCTAACCACCACCGGCTACGGTACTGCCGATTATGAGCAATGGAGCTTCAGTTCGCAGTTTGTATTGTTCTTGTTCATGTTTATTGGCGGATGTGCCGGTAGTACCGGTGGCGGGATGAAAGTGGTTCGACTTTACGTGCTACTCAAATTTGTCGGCATCGAAATTAAACGTCTGCTCCATCCCCGGGCTGTCATCCCAACCCGGATTGGCGATATGGTAGTGCCGCGGGAGATTGTGTTGAACATTGTCGGATTCTTTTTGCTTATGATGGCTCTTTTTGTTGGAGGGGTTATTCTTATGTCTGTGCTGGGACTTGACCTGGAATCGTCCTTTGGAGCGGTAGCAGCCACCCTGGGCAACATTGGGCCGGGTTTGGGTAGCGTTGGTCCAACTGATAATTACGCCCATATTCCTGTGCTGGGTAAATGGGTGCTCTCTTTTTTTATGTTAGCCGGTCGATTGGAGATTTATACCGTGCTGATATTATTTGCTCCCTCCTTCTGGAAAAAGTAAACCGGGAACCCAGTTTTTTCGGGATACGGTTCTTCTTCTGGCAGAATAGATCGATTCATATCTCGTTTGTCTCATTCCTTCCTACAAAGTAGGGGAATTTCAAGAGTCCCTCGTCTCCGCCAGCGCTCTGCTCATATTGACAAAGCAGCCATCTGTCATTCCGACCGAGCCGAGACGAAGTCGAGGCGAGTGGAGGAATCTCGAGTGACCCCTCGACTCCGCTGGCGCTCCGCTCGGGGTGACATAACAGAACCCTGTCATTCCGACTGGAGCGACGAACGCAGTGAGGAGCGGAACGGAGGAATCTCTTTAAAAAAATTTTTTAGACAGGATAAACAGGATTTTCAGGATGATTAAGTGATTTTTTTGTTGGGTTTATTTTCAGCTATTTGTTGCTTTTAATTCCTGCATTTTATTTTTGAACCATATTTTTAATTTTGTCATGGTCAAAAAATCTTTGTCTTTAAATGAATCCTGTTTTATCCTGTTCATCCTGTCCAAGAATTTTTTTCAGGACAAACCGGAAGGAGATGAGACCCCTCGACTCCGCTGCGCTCCGCGCGGGGTGACAAAAAGCAGCCTGTCATTCCGACCGAGCC